>NZ_JBVJHB010000005.1:0-485018 GCF_055587045.1 Streptomyces sp. NPDC048671
CGGGGGGGGGGGGGGGGGGGGGGCGCGGGGGGGGGGGTGGGGGGGGGGGGGGGGGGGGGGGGGGGGGGGGGGGGCCGGGGGGGGGGGGCGCCTGCGGCGGGGCTTGTCCCCTCCCCGCCCCTTCCCGTAACCGGGGCTCCGCCCCGGACCCCGCTCCTCAAACGCCGGAGGGGCTGGAAAGGGCGGCCTGGAAGGGTTGGGGCGGGAGGGGGCTGTGTGGGCCTGTGCGGGCTTGTGTGGGTCGGCGGGGTGGGATTGGGCGGCGGAGGAGTTGGAAGGGCTGGAGCCGGGCCTGTACGGGCCTGTGTGGGGCCGTACAGGCCGGCTCGGGCCGCGGGGTCGGTGGTGGGGGCCGGCCCTCTGGGTTGGTGGCCCAAGGGTGCCGGCCCGGTCCGTTGGGGCTCGGCTTTCCGGGGGTCAGGGGTGGCGGGCCGGGGTGCTGCCCAGTTCTACTGCGGCGCAGCGCCAGCGGAGGTCGGGGCCCTGTTCCAGGCGGAAGGCCATGGCGCGGACCTGTTCGCCCGCCGCGATGCTCGCGCAGGCCTCCACCACGCCGGGGGCCGGCTGGGCGCCGCGGCACATGCGGATCACCGGGCGGGCGCCGCGGCTCCTGAGCGGGGTGGCGGGGGCCAGTTCGGCGAGCTGGTCGTAGGCCTCGCCGATGGTGTGGCCGAGCATCCAGTGGACGGGGCGCTGGCCGCTGAGGACGGCCAGGAGGCGTTCCGCGAACCACTGGTGGGGGCGGACGCGCCGGGGCGTCCGGAGGCGTTGCGGGGGGACGGTCTCGGGCCTGCGTGCGTCGTGCCGTCCGGCGGGCCGGGTCCTGTTCATGGTCACTGCTCATCGCCCCCGTGCTTCAGAGGCCCGGCATCTACCGGGCGGTAACTTCTGCTGTGGATCTTCTACGGGGGTGGCGGACGCCGCCGCAAGCGTCCGGGGAGCCGGGGGAGGGGGCCCGGAATTCACCTATCCGGGTGGCGGACCCGGTTCGGGGAGGGGAACGGGGCCGGGGCGGACAGGGTGAGCAGCGGTTGCCGGGTGGACGGGGCGGGGCTCGTGCAGGTAACCCCAAAGGGGGACGCCGCACGTATCCTGAGGGCGTCTCCGACTACGAAAGCGGCCAAGCCATGCGCGTGTACGTCCCCCTGACCCTCTCCGGTCTCGCAGCGGCGCACAGGGCGGGCGAGCTGGGCCCCGGTCCGCTCACCGCGTACGCGGTGACCCCCGGACTGCGTGAGTGGTACGTCTCCGACGACATCGAGGAGCTGGAGTACGCGGCGCTCAACCGGGCCGCGTCCGCGTCGCTGCGGATGATCGCCGGGGACCCCGGTGCCGCCCGCCGTCGCGTCGTCGTCGCGGTCGATGTGCCGGACGGGGCCGCGGTCGCCGACCCGGACCACATCCTGGACGCCTCGTCGCTCGGCGAGGTCACGATCGCCTCCGCGGTGGCGCTGGCGAAGGCGGCCGCGGTGCACATCGACTCGGACGAGGCGGACAAGGACGTCACGGCGGCCGCGGCCGCGCTGGGGGCGGCGGACCTCGGTGACGACGACGCGCAGTTCACCGTGGACGGCGCGGAGGACCACGAGCTGCTGTGGTTCGGCATCCAGGAGATTGCGAACCTGATCGGCTGACGGCGCAGCGGAGCGGCCCGGACGGCCCGAGCGGCGCCCGGCGCACCGGCTTGTCAGTGGCGGCGGGTATTTTTCTTGGCATGGGGACGCAGGGGAAGTACCGCACGCATCTGGTCTGGGACTGGAACGGCACGCTGCTCGACGACAACATCGCGGTCGTCGGCGCGACGAACGCCGCGTTCGGCGAGGTCGGCGTGGCGCCGATCAGCCTGGACCAGTACCGGGAGATGTACTGCATCCCGATACCCCGTTTCTACGAACGGCTGATGGGCCGGCTGCCCACCGAGGCCGAGTGGGACGTGATGGACCTGGCCTTCCACCGTCACTACACCGAGCAGCGCGAGGGCTGCGGGCTGACGGAGGGGGCCGCGGAGCTGCTCGCGCGGTGGCAGCAGGCCGGCCGGAGCCAGTCCCTGCTGAGCATGTACGGGCACGACGAGCTGGTCCCCGTGGTGCGGGAATACGGCATCGAGCCGCGCTTCGTGCGCGTCGACGGCCGCACCGGGCGCTCCGGCGGCAGCAAGGCGCAGCACATGGAGCGGCATTTCGCGGCGCTGGACGGGATATCCCCGGAACACGCGGTGATCATCGGCGACGCGGTGGACGACGCGGTGGCCGCGGCCCACGTCGGCGCGAGGGCGGTGCTCTACACGGGCGGTTCGCACAGCCGGGCCAGCCTGGCGGCGGCCGGGGTGCCCGTCGTGGACACCCTGGCCGAAGCGGCGGCGCTCGCCGAGCAGCTGGACCGGTAGCGGTGGAGGGCGGCGGGCAGCAGCGGCAGCCGGCCGGTAGGTAGCGGTCGTCCCGCCACGCCCGGCTGCCGGCCGGTGCTCAGGTGACCGGGGCCTTGGCGTGGAGGACGGCAGGTGGTCGTCCCGCCACGCCCGGCTGCCGGCCGGTGCTCAGGTGACCGGGGCCTTGGTGCGCAGGACGGTCAGGAATTCACGCATCCAGGCCGAGTGGTCGGGCCAGGCGCGGGACGAGACCAGGGTGCCGTCCACCACGACCTCGGTGTCCTGGAAGGCGGCCCCGGCCGCCTCCATGTCCGGTTCCAGCGCGGGATAGGCCGTGACGCGGCGGTTCTTCAGCGCGCCGGCCGCGGCCGTCATCAGCGGGCCGTGGCAGATCTGGGCCACCGGGCGGTCCGTGTCGAAGAACGCCGTGAGGATCTTGCGCAGGTCGGCGTCGTTGCGGAGGTACTCGGGGGCGCGGCCGCCCGGGACGACCAGGGCCACGTAGTCGTCCGGCTCGACCTCGGTGAAGGCCAGGTCGGCGGGCCAGGTGTAGCCGGGCTTCTCCGTGTACGTGTCGAAGCCGGGCTCGAAGTCGTGGACCACGAAGCGGAGCTTCTTGCGGGAGGGGGCGGCGATGTGGACCTCGTAACCCTCCTCGCGCAGCCGCTGGTACGGATAGAGGACTTCGAGGGACTCGGCGGCGTCGCCGGTGACGATCAGGATCTTCGGTGCCATGGCGGGGCTCCCCACGGTTCGTCGGCCTGTTCCGGTTACAAGAGTGCGACAGCTCGGCGCGATGCGCTGTCCAGAGTGTCAAAGTTCGGGGCTGTCTTTGTACACAAACGGCTCGTGACGGTTACCGGGGCGGGCGAGATAGCCTGGACCCCGTGATCAGCGCGATATGCCTCGGGGGCAGCGAAGCCCCCGGCCTGCGCCCGGAGTGCCACAGCACCCGGGCCCTGACTGATCCCCTCAGCCCGGCCAGAGTGCCAAAAATGGTCAATAAGGTCCCGGGCGTCTCTCATAGCGGCATAGCGTCGACTCAGACCGGAAACCCCGTGTCGTGGCGGTACGTCGTTTTTTTCACCTACGTCACGCAACGGCGCGCGACAGGAGCCAGAGGACATGCAGACCAAGCTGGACGAAGCCAAGGCCGAGCTGCTCGCACGGGCCGCCAAGGTAGCTGACAACAGCCCGGGCGGTGGTGTCGGTGGCCCGGGGGGCAGCCCCCGGGTGCACGTTGCGGCCATCGGGGCGGACAACGGCAACGGGGCCGGGCAGGAGCGTCCTGGCCAGGACGTGCTGCTCGCCTATCTCCAGCGCTACTACCTCCACACCGCTCCGGAGGACATCGGCGGCCGCGACCCCGTCGACGTCTTCGGCGCCGCCTCCTCGCACTACCGGCTGGCGGAGAACCGCCCGCAGGGCACGGCGAACGTCCGGGTGCACACCCCGACCGTCGAGGAGAACGGCTGGACCTGCAGCCACACCGTCGTCGAGGTCGTCACGGACGACATGCCGTTCCTGGTCGACTCCGTCACCAATGAGCTGTCCCGCCAGGGGCGCGGCATCCACGTCGTGATCCACCCGCAGGTCATCGTCCGACGCGATGTGGCCGGCAAGCTGATCGAGGTCCTCACCGACGGCGCGGGCGTCACGGCCGGCGCGCAGAACGGGCGCAAGAACGCCAAGGGGGCGAAGGACGCCAAGGCCGAGCTCCCGCACGACGCGCTCGTCGAGTCCTGGATCCACGTCGAGATCGACCGCGAGTCCGACCGCGCCGACCTCAAGCAGATCCAGGCCGACCTGCTGCGCGTGCTGTCCGACGTACGGGAGACCGTCGAGGACTGGGAGAAGATGCGGGACGCCGCGCTGCGCATCGCCGACGACCTGCCGGGCGAGCCGCTCGACGACCTCGCCGACGACGAGGTGAACGAGGCCAGGGAGCTGCTGCGCTGGCTCGCCGCCGACCACTTCACCTTCCTGGGCTACCGCGAGTACGAGCTGAGGGACTCCGACGCGCTGGCCGCCGTACCCGGCACCGGTCTCGGCATCCTGCGCTCCGACCCGCACCACACCGAGGACGAGGCCCACCCGGTCAGCCCCTCCTTCGACCGGCTGCCCGCCGACGCCCGCGCCAAGGCGCGGGAACACAAGCTCCTCATCCTCACCAAGGCCAACAGCCGGGCGACCGTGCACCGCCCCAGCTACCTCGACTACGTCGGCGTGAAGAAGTTCGACACCGAGGGCAACGTCATCGGTGAGCGCCGCTTCCTCGGACTGTTCTCGTCCGCCGCCTACACCGAGTCCGTGCGCCGGGTGCCCGTCGTCCGCCGCAAGGTCGCCGAGGTGCTGGAGGGCGCGGGCTTCACGTACAACAGCCACGACGGCCGCGACCTGCTCCAGATCCTGGAGACCTACCCGCGCGACGAGCTGTTCCAGACGCCGCCCGACCAGCTGCGCTCCATCGTCACCTCGGTGCTCTACCTCCAGGAGCGGCGCCGGCTCCGGCTCTACCTGCGCCAGGACGAGTACGGGCGCTACTACTCCGCGATCGTCTACCTGCCGCGCGACCGCTACACCACCGGCGTGCGCCTGCGGCTGATCGACATCCTCAAGGAGGAGCTGAACGGCACCAGCGTCGACTTCACGGCCTGGAACACCGAGTCGATCCTGTCCAGGCTGCACTTCGTCGTCCGGGTCGCCCCCGGCAGCGAGCTGACCGCCCTCACCGACGCCGAGGCCGACCGCATCGAGGCCCGGCTCGTCGAGGCCGCCCGCTCCTGGGCCGACGGATTCCAGGAAGCGCTGAACGCCGAGTGCGGCGAGGAACGCGCCGCCGAGCTGCTGCGCAACTACGGGCACTCGTTCCCCGAGGGCTACAAGGCCGACCACTCGGCGCGTGCCGCCGTGGCCGACATGGTCCACCTCGAAGCTCTCAAGGAGCACGAGCGGGACTTCGCCCTCAGCCTGTACGAGCCGGTCGGCGCCGCCCCCGGCGAGCGCCGCTTCAAGATCTACCGGACCGGTGAGCAGGTCTCCCTCTCCGCCGTCCTCCCGGCGCTCCAGCGCCTCGGTGTCGAGGTCGTCGACGAGCGTCCGTACGAGCTGCGCTGCGCGGACGGTACACACGCCTGGATCTACGACTTCGGGCTGCGGATGCCGCACGCCACGGGCAACGGCAGCTACCTGGCCGACGACGCCCGCGAGCGGTTCCAGGAGGCCTTCGCCGCCGTGTGGACCGGCGAGGCCGAGAACGACGGCTTCAACGCACTGGTGCTGAGCGCCGGTCTGAACTGGCGGCAGGCGATGGTGCTGCGCGCCTACGCGAAGTACCTGCGCCAGGCCGGATCGACGTTCAGCCAGGACTACATGGAGAGCACTCTCCAGAACAACGTCCACACCACCCGGCTGCTGGTCTCGCTCTTCGAGGCCCGGATGTCGCCGGAGCGCCAGAGCGCGGGCACCGAGCTCACCGACGGGCTCCTCGAAGAGCTCGACGGGGCCCTGGACCAGGTCGCCTCGCTCGACGAGGACCGGATCCTGCGGTCCTTCCTCACCGTCATCAAGGCCACCCTGCGCACCAACTTCTTCCAGAGCGCGAGCGAGGCAAGCGACAAGGGGGGCAAGCGCGCGGAGAGCGGCCTGCCGCACAACTACGTGTCGATGAAGTTCGACCCGCAGTCCATCCCGGACCTCCCGGCGCCGCGCCCGGCGTTCGAGATCTGGGTCTACTCGCCCCGGGTCGAGGGCGTCCACCTGCGGTTCGGCAAGGTCGCCCGCGGTGGTCTGCGCTGGTCCGACCGGCGCGAGGACTTCCGTACGGAGATCCTCGGCCTGGTCAAGGCGCAGATGGTGAAGAACACCGTCATCGTGCCGGTCGGCGCCAAGGGCGGCTTCGTCGCCAAGCAGCTCCCCGACCCGGCCGCCGACCGCGACGCCTGGCTGGCCGAGGGCATCGCCTCGTACCGCACCTTCATCTCGGCGCTGCTCGACATCACCGACAACATGGTGACCGGCGAGGTCGTGCACCCCAAGGACGTCGTCCGGCACGACGAGGACGACACCTACCTCGTCGTCGCCGCCGACAAGGGCACCGCGAAGTTCTCCGACATCGCCAACGAGGTCGCCGTCGACTACGGATTCTGGCTGGGCGACGCGTTCGCCTCGGGCGGCTCCGCCGGCTACGACCACAAGGGCATGGGCATCACCGCGCGGGGCGCCTGGGAGTCCGTCAAGCGGCACTTCCGCGAGCTCGGCCACGACACCCAGAGCGAGGACTTCACCGTCGCCGGCGTCGGCGACATGTCGGGTGACGTGTTCGGCAACGGGATGCTGCTCTCCGAGCACATCCGGCTCGTCGCGGCCTTCGACCACCGGCACATCTTCATCGACCCGAAGCCGGACGCCACGATCTCGTACGCCGAGCGGCGGCGCCTCTTCGACCTGCCGCGCAGCTCCTGGGCCGACTACAAGAAGGAGCTGATCTCCTCGGGCGGCGGCGTCCACCCGCGCACCGCCAAGTCGATCCCGGTCAACGCGCACGTCCGCGAGGCGCTCGGCATCGAGTCGGGGGTCACCAAGATGACGCCCGCCGACCTGATGCAGGCGATCCTCAGGGCCCGCGTCGACCTGCTGTGGAACGGCGGCATCGGCACGTACATCAAGTCCTCCGCCGAGTCGAACGCGGACGTCGGCGACAAGGCCAACGACGCGATCCGCGTCAACGGCGAGGACCTGCGGGCCAGGGTCGTCGGCGAGGGCGGCAACCTCGGCGCCACCCAGCTCGGCCGGATCGAGTTCGCCCGCACCGGTGGCCGGATCAACACCGACGCGATCGACAACAGCGCCGGTGTGGACACCTCCGACCACGAGGTGAACATCAAGATCCTGCTCAACGGTCTGGTGCGGGACGGCGACATGACCGTCAAGCAGCGCAACAAGCTGCTGGCCGAGATGACCGAGGAGATCGGTCATCTGGTGCTGCGCAACAACTACGCGCAGAACACGGCACTCGCCAACGCGAGCGCGCAGGCGCCCTCACTGCTCCACGCCCACCAGCGCTTCATGCGCCGGCTGGGCCGCGACGGCTATCTCGACCGGGGGCTGGAGTTCCTGCCCACCGACCGGCAGATCCGCGAGCTGCTGAGCGCCGGCAAGGGGCTCAGCCAGCCCGAGCTGGCCGTGCTGCTCGCCTACACGAAGATCACGGCGGCGCAGGAGCTGATCGGCACGAGCCTGCCGGACGACGCGTACCTGCAGAAGCTGCTGCACGCCTACTTCCCGCGGCAACTGCGCGAGCGGTTCCCCGAGGCGGTCGACGCGCACGCGCTGCGGCGCGAGATCATCACCACGGTGCTGGTCAACGACACGGTGAACAGCGGCGGTTCGACCTTCCTGCACCGGCTCCGGGAGGAGACCGGCGCCTCGATCGAGGAAGTCGTGCGGGCGCAGGTCGCGGCCCGTGAGATCTTCGGGCTCAGCAGGGTGTGGGACGCCGTGGAGGCGCTCGACAACCGGGTGCCCGCCGATGTGCAGACGCGGATCAGGCTGCACTCGCGGCGGCTCGTCGAGCGCGGTTCGCGCTGGCTGCTCGGCAACCGGCCGCAGCCGCTGGAGATCGCCGGGACGATCGACTTCTTCCGGGCCGGTGTCGAGCAGGTCTGGGCCGAGCTGCCCAAGATGCTGATGGGCGCCGACCGGGAGTGGTACCGGTCGATCCTGGACGAGCTCACCGAGGCGGGTGTCCCGGACGAGCTGGCGCAACGCGTCGCCGGATTCTCGTCCGCCTTCCCGGCGCTCGACATCGTGGCGATCGCGGACCGTACGGGGAAGGACCCGCTGTCCGTCGCCGAGGTGTACTACGACCTCGGCGACCGGCTGTCCATCACCCAGCTGATGGACCGGATCATCGAGCTGCCGCGGGCCGACCGCTGGCAGTCGATGGCCCGTGCCTCCATCCGCGAGGACCTGTACGCCGCGCACGCGGCGCTCACGAGTGACGTGCTGAGTGCGGGCGGCGGGGGGTCCACGCCGCAGGAGCGGTTCGAGGCGTGGGAGGAGAAGAACGCGGCGATCCTGACGCGGTCGCGCTCCACGCTGGAGGAGATCCAGGGGTCGGACGCGTTCGACCTGGCGAACCTGTCGGTGGCGATGCGGACGATGCGGACGCTGCTGCGTACGCACGTGTAGCAATGCGCGGCTGAGGGGCGGGGCGGCCGCCGGGTGTGCCCGGTGGCCGCCCCGCCCCTCGATCGTCAGCCGGGCCTGAGATGCCGCCCCCGCTCCGGGGGCGGTTATTTCTTGCCGGTGAACTTCTCGTAGGCCGCGACCACTTCTTTCGCCGGGCCGTCCATGCGCAGCGTGCCCGACTCCAGCCAGATCGCCCGGTCACAGGTCTCGGTGATCGACTTGTTGTGGTGGCTGACCAGGAAGACCGTGCCGGCCTGCTGGCGCAGTTCGATGATCCGGTCCTTGCTGCGGCGCTGGAACCTGGCGTCGCCGGTGGACAGGGCCTCGTCGATCAGCAGCACGTCGTGGTTCTTGGCAGCGGCGATCGAGAAGCGCAGCCGGGCGCCCATGCCGGAGGAGTACGTGCGCATCGGCAGGGTGATGAAGTCGCCCTTCTCGTTGATGCCGGAGAAGTCGACGATCCCCTCGTAGCGCTCGCGGATCTCGCCGCGGCTCATGCCCATCGCGAGTCCGCCGAGTACCACGTTGCGCTCGCCGGTCAGATCGCTCATCAGCGCCGCGTTCACCCCGAGCAGCGAGGGCTGGCCCCGGGTGTGGACGCGGCCCTTCGTGGCGGGCAGCAGGCCGGCGATGGCCTTCAGCAGCGTCGACTTCCCCGAGCCGTTGGAGCCGATCAGGCCTATCGCCTCCCCCTTGTACGCGGCGAAGCTGACCCCCTTCACGGCGTGCACCTCGCGCACTCCGGGGGACTGCCGGCGCGAGGTGAGCCGGCTGAGGGCCGAGGTGGCGCTGCCCTTGCCGGTGCGGGCGCCGTTGACCTTGTACGTGATGTGGACGTCGTCGACGACGACCGTCGGTACTCCGGGCGAAGTGCTGTCAGCCACGTCCGTAACTCTCCTCGGCCTGCCAGAAGTAGATGAACCCGCCCACGCCGCACACCAGGGCCCAGCCCGCGGCGATGGCCCACACATGCGGGGGGAGCTGTCCGCCGTCGAAGCTGTCGATGAGCGCGAACCGCATCAGGTTGATGAAGACGGCGGCCGGATTGACCTCCAGCGCCAGCTTCACCAGGTGCGGGACCCGGCTGCCCTGGAGCATCGTGCCGACGCTCCACATGACGCCCGACGCGTACATCCAGGTGCGCAGGACGAACGGCGTCAGCTGCGCGATGTCCGGGGTCCGCGCGGCGAGGCGCGCGATGACCATCGAGATGCCGGTGTTGAAGACGGCCTGGAGCGTCAGGGCCGGCACCGCCAGCAGCCAGGAGGGCTGCGGGTACTGGCCGAACGCCAGCAGGATCAGCACCAGTGCGCCCAGTGAGAAGAGGAGCTGCTGGAGCTGTTGCAGGGCCAGGGCGATCGGCAGCGAGGCGCGCGGGAAGTGCAGGGCCCGCACGAGCCCGATGTTGCCGCTGATCGCGCGGGTGCCCACGGTGATCGAGCTGCTGGTGAAGGTCCAGATGAAGACGCCGGTGACCAGGAACGGGACGTAGTCCGGGACGCCGTGCTTCGTCTTCATCAGGACGCCGAAGATGAAGTAGTAGACCGTCGCGTTGAGCAGCGGGGTCATGATCTGCCAGACCTGGCCGAGTTTCGCCTGGCTGTACTGGGCGGTCAGCTTGGCGGTGGCGAACGCCGTGATGAAGTGCCGCCGTCCCCACAGCTCCCGGACGTACGCGGGAAGGGACGGCCTCGCCCCGCTCACGGTCAGCCCGTGCCGGGCGGCGAGGGCGGCGAGATCTCCCGGTGCGTACACGGGCGGGAGCAGGGGCGGCGGGGTGTCCACCGGGGCCGCCGGGGCTGTTGTCTGGCTCACCACGATCGCTTTCGTCGGGGGGCAGGAACACACATGAGCGACGGGACGGAACCGTATCGTCGCAACGCCGAGGGTAGGACGTGACGACGTCGCAACGCAACCGTTTCGTCGTCGCGGACTATGATTCGGGCCATGACCACCGACCCGGGAAGCCGCCGCCGTGTCCCCGCCGGAGCCGCCGTGCTGCGCGAGGACGTGACCGATGCGATCCGCAGCGCGGTCTTCGAGGAACTGGCCGCGGTCGGCTTCGCCCGGATGTCCATCGAGGGCATCGCCCGGCGCGCGGGCGTCGGCAAGACCGCGGTCTACCGCCGCTGGAAGTCCAAACTGCACCTGGTCCTCGACCTGGTCTCCGCCGTCGCGGTGCAGGGCATGCCCGCCCCGGCCACCGGTTCGCTGTACGGGGACGTGCGCGCCGTGCTCGAACTGGCCGCCTACGCCCTGCGCCACCCGCTGGCCTCCCAGGTCATCCCGGACCTGCTCGTCGAGGCGGCCCGGAACCCGGAGATCGCCGCCACCATCAAGGCCGCCCTGCTCGACCCGCAACTGGGCATCGCCGCCGTGGTCGTACGGGACGCCGTGGCGCGCGGGGAACTGCCGGAGGGCAGCGACCCCGACCGCGCCCTCGACCTGATCGTCGGCCCGCTCTACTGGCGCCTCGCGGTGGTCCGGGGCGAGCTGCCCGCCGGGTATCTGGACGACCTGGCGGCCTCGGCCGTGGCCGCGCTCACCCGCTGACCGGGGGAGGCAACCGGCCCCGCGCGCTCCGCGTCTCCTCTGGTGGCAGGCCCGGTGGTCCCGAGTGTGCCGGTGCCCGGTTGCGCTTCGGACCGGGGTGTGAGTGTGCTTTCAAGAGCCGCCGGTCCATCGGATAGTCTGGTGGGCGGGCCGCCCACCGGGCCTCCCGGAGCATGCGCCACACCGTGTGCCCAGGGCCGTCCGGGCGAAGCCCCGGGCACTGCCGTAACGCCGAGGACGAACCCCTGGACCGGAACGGCTTTGCCCACGGGGTGAGCACGGTGCAGGCGTAGTCACTCGTTCGGGACCGTAACCGGTGACCCCCGACCGTTCACACGGTTGAGCCATACGGACAGCCAGGCCCCCGATGAACGGACGTGCTCAACATGCCGCCACGGCTCAGTGTCGTTGTCCCCGTCTATAACGTGGAACTCTTCCTGACGGACTGCCTGAAGTCCCTCGCGGAGCAGACCATGACCGACCTCGAGGTGGTGATGGTCGACGACGGGTCCACCGACGGCAGTGCGGCTCTGGCCGCCGAGTTCGCCGCGCAGGACGACCGCTTCCGGCTGGTGAGCCAGAAGAACGGCGGACTGGGGCACGCCCGCAACACCGGTGTCCGCAACTGCGACCCGGAGAGCCGCTACCTGGCCTTCGTCGACAGTGACGACATCATCCCGCCGAACGCCTACGAACTGCTCGTCGGGGCGCTGGAGGAGACCGGATCGGACCTCGCGTCCGGCAACGTGCTGCGGCTGCGCGCCGGCGGCAAGCTCCAGCAGTCGCCGATGTTCCGCAAGCCCATGGCCACGACCCGGCTGCGCACCCACGTCTCCCGCGACCTGGATCTCCTCGGCGACCGGATCGCCTGCAACAAGGTCTTCCGCCGCTCCTTCTGGGACAAGCACGAGTTCGCCTTCCCGGTCGGCGCGCTGTACGAGGACATTCCCGTCGTGCTGCCGGCCCACTTCCTGGCCGGCTCGGTCGACATCGTGAAGGACCCCGTCTACCACTGGCGGGACCGCCCCGGCTCGATCACCACCAGCCGGGCCGTCGTCCGCGGCGTCCGCGACCGGGTGGCGCACGTGCAGGGCGTCTCCACCTTCCTGGCGGAGAACCGCCCGGCCGCCGACAAGAACCACTACGAGTCCCACGCCCTCGCCAACGACCTCTGGTACTTCATGGAGGTCCTGCCGGACGGTGACGCGGAGTACCGCGACGCCTTCGTCACGCACTGCAACGCCTTCATCGACCAGGTCGACCCGGCGGTTCTCGACGGACTCCCGCTGCGGCTGCGCCTGATGTGGTACCTGGTGCGCGAGCACCGCATGGAGGAGCTGCTGGAGCTGCTCGCGTACGACAAGCGCGAGCCCGGGGCCTTCGCCGTACGCGGCGTGCGCCGCCGGCAGGCCGAGTACCCGGTGCTGAAGCAGCCGGTGCCGGCCCAGGTGCTGCGCGTCGCCGACCGCGACCTCCCGCTCGCCGCCCGGCTGCGGGACGCCCAGTGGCGCGACGGCAAGCTGCACCTCAAGGGGTACGCCTACATCCGCAACCTGCCCGTCGCCTCCGGACCCAGCGAGTTCCGGATCGGCTGGCTGCGGGCCGGCCGGCGCAACGTGGTGCCGCTGCGGCTGCGCAGGACCGACGAGCCGGAGGCCACCGCGCGCTCCCGCCAGAGCCTGCACGACTACGAGCGGGCGGGCTTCGAGGCCGTCATCGACCCGGCCAAGCTCCGCATCGGCGCCGACGGCACCCCCAAGCAGCTCACCTGGCGCCTGGAGGTCGGCATCGCCAGGAACGGCCTGCTGCGCCGCTCCTTCCCCTCCGTCCGCGAGGCCTCCGTCGCGCCGCCCGCGTACCGGCCGGACGGCGACCACCGGATCGTCCCGGCCTTCGACGGCGACAAGCTGGTGCTGCACGCGGAGCGGATCGACGCCCGGTTCGAGACCCACCGCGCGGGCGACACGGCCGGCACCGTCGTGGTGTCCGGCATGGTCCGCGACCGCCTCGCCGGCGGCGACCTGCGGCTCGGCCTCACGCACAAGGCCACCGACACCGCGTACGACGTCCCCGTCACGGTGGGCGAGGGCACCGAGTCCTCGGCCGCCGGCTGGCGCCGCTTCACCGCGGAGCTCCCGCTCGCGGCCGTCACCGAGGCCCGTCCCACGGCGGACGACGCACCGAAGAGCCTCGGCTACAGCGTCCACCTGGTCGGCCCCAAGGACGAGAAGACGCCGATCGACGTGCCCGGCCCCGTGCTGCCCGGCCGCTACCCGCTCGGCGACAGCGCGGACGGCGAACGCCGCGAGCTCGCCTTCGTCACGAGCTCCCGCGGGAACCTGCTGATCAGCGACCGCACCGTGCAGCCCTGCGTCGAGCTGGCGAGCTGGACCGATGACGGGCGGCTGTTCCTGGAGGGCACGTTCCCCGAGGACCGGGAACACCCCGTCGAGCTGGTGGTCCAGAACAGCGCCCACCGCGAGGAGGCGACCTTCCCGGTCGAGTTCTCCGGCGACGAGGACGCACGGCGCTTCCGGGCCGAACTGCGGCCCGACGCCGTCGAGGGGCCCGGCGGCCCGCTCCCGCTGGGTGAGGGCAACTGGTACTTCTTCTTCCGCGAGAAGGGCGCGGGCGACGAGAGCGGCGACATCGCGCTGCGCATCCCGGCCGCGGCCTTCCGCACCCTGCCCGCCACCCGCACTCTCTCCGGCCGCGACTACACCATCGAGCGGCGCTTCGGCGACCAGCTCCTGGTCGTCTCCGCCCCGGTGCTCTCCGCCTCGGAGCGCGGCCTGCGCGCCAAGAAGCTGCTGAGCGACACCTACGCCGTTCAGCGCACCGAGCCGCTGCGCGAGGCCGCCCTCTACAGCAGCTTCGACGGCCGCCAGGTCTCCGACTCGCCGCGTGCGGTGTACGAGGAACTGGTGCTCAGGGGGGTCGAGCTGGAGCACCTGTGGGTGGTGCGCGACCAGCAGGCCATCGTCCCCGCGGGCGCCACCGCCGTGGAGCACGGCTCGGCCGCCTGGCACGAGGCGCTGGCCCGCAGCCGGCACATCGTCACCAACACGCAGCTGCCCGAGTGGTTCGTGCGGCGCGAGGACCAGACCGTCGTCCAGACCTGGCACGGCACCCCGCTCAAGCGCATCGGCCTTGAGCTCGCGGGCACGGTCCAGTCGAACGCCACCTACATCGGCACGCTCAAGCGGCGCGCCGCGCAGTGGAGCTTCCTGGTCTCCCCGAACACCTTCTCCACCCCCGTCCTGCGCCGTTCCTTCGGCTTCGAGGGCGAGGTCCTGGAGTGCGGCTATCCCCGTAACGACCTCTTCCACGCCCCCGACCGGAGGAAGGTCGCCCAGGCGGTACGGGAGAGGCTCGGGATTCCCGAGGGCAAGCGGGTCGTGCTGTACGCGCCGACCTGGCGCGAGGACCAGCAGCTGGGCGGCGGGCGCTACTCGCTGGGCCTCCAGCTCGACCTGGCCGCGGCCGAACGCGAACTGGGCGCGGACACCGTCCTGCTGGTGCGCCGTCACTACATGGTCACCGACCGGCTCCCGGACAGCGGCACCGGATTCGTCCACGACGTCTCTCGCTACCCGGACGTCGGCGAGCTGATGCTGATCAGCGACGCGCTGGTCACCGACTACTCCTCGCTGATGTTCGACTTCGCCCAGACCGGCCGTCCGATGCTCTTCCACACCTACGACCTGGAGCACTACCGCGACACGCTGCGCGGATTCAGCTTCGACTTCGAGGCGCGTGCTCCCGGCCCGCTGATCCCGGGCTCCGACGACCTGATCGACGCCCTGCGCGACCCGGTCCGGGCCATCGCGGGACACGCGGAAGCGTACGAGGCATTTCGGCGGGACTTCTGCGACCTCGACGACGGCCGGGCGGCCGCCCGGGTGGTCGACCGGATGCTGTAGTCCGCGTCCCGCGCCAAACCCCGCCCCCCCGCAGGGGCACACGTGCCCGGCCGGTACCCGTACCGGCCGGGCACCGGCGTGTGGTGAACCGCGGGGCGGCACCGCGGTGAACGGAAATTGACGTACGAACTGTGCGAACTGCGTGAACCGTTCGAGTGATTCGGTATTCCCGGCGTTTGTGCAGACCCGCAGGGCACCCGAGCCGTGGGCCCCATAAGTGTGTTGATCGGTGCGTCGCATAGCGTCGCCGGGTTGCTACGTTCTGTTTTCATGGGTATCCGAATGCGGTGCGAATCCTGGGACGTGCGACGCGCAAGAGCCGTTGTGCTCGTCGCCGCGGCCGTCGGCCTCGTGACTCGCATGGTCATCGCGGCGAATACGCCGGGCCCGACCGATGTCCGCATCTTCGCCGGGTTCGCCAAGGCGGTCGCCGCGTACGGTCCCGTTCGGATCTACGAACACCCGCTGCCCGGACTGCCCGTCTACAACCACCCGCCGCTCGCCGGCTGGATGCTGCTCGGCCTGAACGGTCTCTCCGAACTCGGAATGTCGTTCGCCACGCTCATCCGGTCACCCGCGTCCATCGCCGACTTCTGCTGCGCGGTTCTCGTGTTCGAGATCGTCCGGCGGCGTGCCTCCCAGGGGACGGCGGTGCTGTGCGGCATCGGAGTCGCCGTCAGCCCGGTACTGATCGCCACCTCCGGCTACCACGGCAACACCGACGCCGTCGCCATCGCGTTCGCCCTGGCCGCCGCCCATCTGCTGGCCGACCGGAAGTCGCCGCTGGCCGCGGGGGTGGCCGCGGCGCTCTCGATCAGCGTCAAGTTCATTCCGGTGGTGGTGGTCCCGGCGCTGTTCGTTGCCGCGCTGCGCGGCGGCCGGCCGGTGCTGGTCCGCTTCGCCGCCGGGTTCGGCGCACTGTTCGCCCTGGTGTGGGGGCCGGCCCTGGTCACCGTGCCGCAGCCCCTCAGGGAGAACGTCCTGGAGTACGGGGGCGGCACCTACCGCCTCTGGGGGCTCGTCCGGTTCGCCGACGTCCTCGGACTGCCGGAGTCCGTCATCACCTTCATCCAGGGCGGCGGCCACTTCCTCTTCGTGCTGGTCTGCGTGGCCGCCGGGGTCTGGCTGGCCTGGCTGCGGCCCGCGCGGCTGCCCGGGGTCGTCGCCGTCACGCTGGGCCTGCTGCTGCTCCTGTCCACCGCCTCCGGTCTGCAGTACCTGACCTGGGCGGCCGCCGGAACGTTCGTTCTCGGGTTCTGGGAAGGGCTCGCGTACAGCTGTGTGCTGGGGCTGACGGCCGTCCTCGGCTACAGCGGGCGCTCCGCCGTGCAGTGGAGCGAGCCGGTGCTGGAACTGGGCGCCGCCGGCTGGCTCGTCCTGGCGGCCGGCCTCACCACCGGCATCCGCCGCATCCTCGCGAGCCGGCCCGGCACCTCCCCGAAGACCCCCGCCGAGCGCGCGCCGCTCACCTCTTCCCGTACCTCGCAGCCCTCCGGTTCCGCCGTCAACTGACCGCGCACACCGGCGCCGCATCCCCCCCCACCGACCCGTTCCCGACCTCAGCACCGAGCACCGAGCGCAACTGGAGAACGCCCCGTGAAGGAAAGCCCGAGTCCCAGGATCGGCATCCTGGTGGTCGCGTACAACGCGGAGACAACGCTGGAGAAGACCCTCGACCGGATTCCGGAGGACTTCCGGTCCCGGATCGACGAGATCCTCATTCTCGACGACGCGAGTCATGACGCGACCTTCACCGCCGGCTGCCGTTGGTCCCAGGCGGAGGGAATGCCGCGGACCGTGGTGATGCGGCACACCAAGAACCTCGGATACGGCGGAAACCAGAAGGCCGGATACGCGCTGGCCGCCGCACACGGACTGGACATCATCGTGCTGCTGCACGGCGACGGACAGTACGCCCCGGAACTCCTCCCCGACATGGTCGCCCCGATCGAACGCGGCGAATGCGAAGCGGTGTTCGGATCGCGGATGATGAAATCCGGCAACGCCCTCAAGGGCGGTATGCCGATGTACAAATGGCTGGGCAACCGCATTCTCACCCGGCTGGAGAACAGCCTCCTCGGTTCGCAGCTGACCGAGTTCCACTCCGGGTACCGCGCCTACAGCGTCGAGGCGCTGAAGAGGCTGCCGATCGACCGGAACACCGACGCCTTCGACTTCGACACCCAGATCATCGTCCAGCTGCTCGACGCGGGAATGCGGATCAAGGAGATCCCCGTGCCCACGTACTACGGCGACGAGATCTGCTACGTCAACGGCATGAAGTACGCGAAGGACGTCATCAAGGACGTCCTCGAATACCGCCTGGCGGTCAAGGGGTTCGGCACCTGCGCCTGGATCCCGAAGCCCGTCGAGTACGCCTTCAAGGAGGGCGACGGCTCCTCGCACGCGGTCATCCTGGAGAAGATGCGGAAACTGCCGCCCGGCCGGGTCCTGGACCTCGGCTGCTCCGGCGGCCTGTTCGCGGAGCGGCTGGAGGCACTCGGCCACGAGGTGACCGGTGTGGACTTCGTCGAGGTGCCCGGAGTGCGCGAGAAGTGCACGTACTTCCACCTCGCCAACCTGGAGGAGGGCCTGCCGCCCGAGGTCGGCGTCGACTTCGACTACGTCGTCGCCGGGGACGTCATCGAGCACCTCTCCCGCCCCGAGCGGGTCCTCACCGAGGTCGCCACCGTGCTCAGGCCCGGCGGCCAGGTGCTGCTGTCCGTCCCGAACTTCAGCCACTGGTACTCACGGATGCGGGTCGCGATCGGAGCCTTCGACTACGACCGCCGGGGCATCCTCGACGAGACGCATCTGCGCTTCTTCACCCGGGCCAGCCTGCGCCGCACGGTGCGCGATGCGGGCTACGACGTCCTGGACATCGCCTCGACGGGGGCGCCGTTCTGGTCGCTGCTCGGGCGCGGTCCGCTCGCCGCGGTACTCGGCGGTCTTTCGAGGCTGCTGACCCGGATCCGGCCGACGCTGTTCGGCTATCAGCACGTCGCACTGCTCACCCCGCATGCGGCCGAGACGATCATCGCTGGAGAGCACGTCGATGTACAGGACATCCTCAACCGACAGTACGTCCCCGCCGACCGGGTCGGCGTCTGAGGGGACCGTTCCCCGACCCACCGCCGCCCAAGCGTCCGGGAGCCCGGCCGCCGCCCTCAGGAGCAAGGTCTTGACCCTCCCCAGTCTGATGCTGCTGCTGTTCGCCGTGTTCTCGTCCGCGGGCGGCCAGATCATGCTCAAACACGGGATGAAGGGCGCCGCGGCCGCCGCCGGGGAGCACGGCGGCTCCGTCGCCCTGCGGGCCGCCACCAGCCCCTGGGTGGTGGCCGGGCTGGTGATCTTCGCGGTCTCCGCCCTCGCCTGGATGTCCACCCTGGCCAAGGTGCCGCTCTCCATCGCGTACCCGTTCAACGCGCTCGGCTATCTGCTGATCGTGCTGGCCGGGGCGACCGTGCTGCACGAGCGGACCTCCATGTGGACCTGGGGCGGCTCGCTGCTCGTGGTCGTCGGCCTGGCCACGGTCATGGCGGGCCAGCAACGCTGAGCCCGCGCGGAGACCGTCACGAAGAGGGGCCCGTCACCGGGATTGTTCCGGTGACGGGCCCCTCGGTCCGAACAGGTGGGTCAGACGGTTCCGGAAGCCTGGGGCTCCTCGCCCAGCAGGACCCGGCGCACCACGCGCTCCGCGGCGCGGCCGTCGTCGTACGGGCAGAACCGCTCGCGGAACGCCTTCAGCAGCGCCTCGTTCGCGGGGCTGTCCCAGCTGCCGTCGGTGAACGCCCGCGCCAACTCGTCCGTGGTCGTCGCGACGGCACCCGGGGTCTCACCGGGCTTGCCGGAGAGCAGGTCGAAGACCACACCGCGGACCGTGCGGTACGTGTCCCAGTCCGGGGCGTGCACCACGATCGGGCGGTTGAGGTGGGCGTAGTCGAACATCACCGACGAGTAGTCCGTGATCAGCGCGTCGGCGGCCAGGCAGAGGTCCTCGATCCGCGGGTGGTCGCTGACGTCGATGATCGACGGGTCCTCGGGGAGTCCGGCGCCGCCGTAGAAGTAGTGCGCGCGCACCATGACCACGGTGTCCGGGCCCACGGTCTCGCAGAACCGCGCCAGGTCGAGGCGGCTGGTGAAGCCGGCCTCGTAGTCGCGGTGGGTGGGCGCGTACAGCAGGGCGCGCTGTCCGGGACGGATGCCGAGTCCCTCGCGGATCTTCTCGATCTGCTCCGGCGTCGCCGTCGCGAAGACGTCGTTGCGGGGGTAGCCCGTCTCCAGCGAGCGCGCGGCGCTCGGGTAGGCGCGGGACCACACCTCGGTCGAGTGCGGGTTGGCGGAGACGCTCCAGTCCCACCGGTCGACCCGCTTCAGCAGCCGGTCGAAGTTGAGCCCCTGCGCGGCCGCCGGATAGTTCTGCTGGTCCATCCCCATGATCTTCAGCGGGGTGCCGTGGTGGGTCATCACATGGATCTGGCCGGGGCGCTTGACCAGGTGGTCGGCGAAGTTGACGTTGTTGAAGAAGTACGTGGCACGGGCCAGCACCGACCAGTAGCGGCGGGTGCCGGGCACCACGTAGTCGATGCCCTTGGGCAGCGTGTCCACCTGGTTCTTCGACACCACCCAGACCCCGTGCACATCGGGGGCCAGCTCCTGGGCCTTGCGGTAGATCGCCTCGGGGTTGCAGCTCACGCCGCGGTTCCAGTAGGCCGCGTAGACGGCGAGCTTCGGGTCCAGCGGAAGCTTGCGCTGCGCCTTGTAGTAGCGCGCGGTGAACGACTTCTTCGCCTTGGCGCGCGCCGTGCCGGGGGCCGTGCGCAGGCCCCGGCGGGTGGCGAGCGCGGTGTCGAGGGCGCCGAGCGCGGCGTACTTCCCGCCGCCCATCAGCTGCGGCCGGAGCCCCTTGGCGCCGCCCGGGAACGTGAAGCCGTCGGGGCGGTGGGCGCTGTGGAAGGAGGCGACGGCGCTGACGTACTGCCTGCGGCGCTTCGTCACCGCCGGGTACGCGGACAGGAGCTCCTGGACGGCGCGGTCGAAGAGCAGCTCGCGCACGGGGTTCAGGGCCGGGCGCGCCTCGACGAAGGTCATCAGGTCCGCGTAGGCGTCGACCAGCTCAAGCGGCGTCGTGCCGGTCGTCGGCTCCGCCTCGTCCGCGAGGCCGGGCAGGTAGCGCTGCTGGCGGTGCTCGACACAGGCGCTGCCCAGCGTGGCGACCGAACCGGCGACGGCGAGGGTCTTCAGCGCGTACATGCGCTCGCCGTGCTGGCCGGGGCCGAAGGACAGGCTCTCGCTCTCGGCGAGGGTGCGGCGCACCGCCCGGTTCCAGGACACCGGCGCGATGTCGAGGAGGCCGGGGCGGGCGGCGAGGGTGTGCGGGCCCGCGGGCATGGCGCTCAGCAGCTCCAGCGACCGGGTCATCCGGGTCTTGCCGCGGAACGGGCGCTTGCGGTGGCCGAACACCAGCACGTCGGGATCGTCGGTGGAGTCCAGCCGGTCCGCGATGTCCCGCAGCGCGCCGGGCAGGTGGATGTAGTGCCCCTCAAGGAAGAGGAGGTAGTCCCCGGTGGCCCGCTCGGCTCCGGCGTTGCGCCGGCCGTGGGCTCCCGCGCCCTCGGGCAGGTGGATCGCCTGGACCCGGCTGTCGAGGGCGGCGAACTCGTCCAGCACCAGTCCCGAACCGTCCGGAGCGCCGTCATCCACACCGATGACCTCGATGTCCGTGAACGACTGCGAGAGCACCGACTCCAGGCACTCGCGCAGACTTCCCCGGGCGCGGCGGACGGGGATGATGACACTCAGCCGGGGCATACAGACTCTTTCTCGGACTGTGCGTACTGGGGCGCACACAGATTACTGCGGAGCGCTCAGCAGGACGGGCAGGGGGCTGACAACGGTGCGACGGTCGGGGAGGCGGGCGGGTCGGGCCCCGGTGGGGCGGCCGGTCGGCCGAGCCATCCGATCGATGGACACGGACGCGGATATTCCGGCCGGAACCGGCAGACACAACACTCTGCCGTCGATGTGGTCGACCGCGCGGCTGATGAAGGCCCCACTTATCATACTACCCACGCCCTTAAGCGAACCTTGGACATCCCGGGGGCGCCGGGGCCGTGACGCCCCCGGGCACGCGGACGGGGCAGCCCAGGGTCGTTGACCGGACTGCCCCGCGTTGACGCGCATGACCCGCCGGGGCGTGGATCGCGCCCCGGCGGCTACTTGACCGCGCCCGCCATGACGCCGGAGACGAACTGGCGCTGGAAGGCGAAGAACACCGCGAGCGGGATCACCATCGAGACGAAGGCGCCGGGCGCCAGGACGTCGATGTTGTTGCCGAACTGCCGTACCTGCTGCTGGAGTGCGACCGTGATCGGCGGCGAACCGGAGTCCGCGAAGATCAGGGCGACCAGCATGTCGTTCCACACCCAGAGGAACTGGAAGATCCCGAGCGAGGCGATCGCGGGACCGCCGAGCGGCATCACGACCCGGGTGAAGAGCCGGATCTCACCCGCCCCGTCGAGCCGGGCCGCCTCCAGCAGTTCCCGCGGGATCTCCGCGAAGAAGTTGCGCAACAGGAAGATCGCGAAGGGCAGGCCGAACGCGGTGTGGAAGATGATCACGCCGAAGGTCGTCTCGAAGATGCCGACCGCGCCGAAGAGCTTGGAGACCGGGATCAGCGCGACCTGCACCGGGACCACCAGGAGCCCCACCACCACCAGGAACCACCAGTCGCGGCCGGGGAACTGCATCCAGGCGAAGGCGTATCCGGCGAGCGAGCCGATCACCACGACCAGGACGGTCGACGGGACGGTGATCATGATGGTGCTGAACAGCGAATCGGTGATCGTCGAATTGTGCAGCAGCCGGGAGTAGTTGTCGAAGGTCAGCTGGGACGGGACGGTGAAGACCTTCCACCAGCCGGTCGCCGCGATCTTGTCCGGGCTGCGCAGCGAGGACAGCAGCAGCCCGATGGTGGGCATCAGCCAGAACAGGGCCACCAGCACCAGGACGACCCGCATCACGCCGCCGCCGGCCCGTGCCGCGATCCGGGCGCTGAGCGAGCGCCGGGCCTTCGCCGTGCCGGTGTCCGGGGCGTCGTCCGCCCCGGCGGGCGGGGCCGTGGTCGAGGGTGTCGTCATCGGCGCCCCTCCTTCCTTATCCGCCTGATGTTGAAGAGCATCACCGGGATCACCAGCAGCAGCAGGAGTACGGCGATGGCGCTGCCGATCCCCAGGTCCGCGTCCGTGCCGAACGAGGACCGGTAGAGCTGGAGCGCCAGTACGTTCGCGTCGTCCTGCGAGGAGCCGGGCGCGATGATGAAGACCAGGTCGAAGACCTTCAGGACGTTGATCATCAGCGTCACCAGCACCACCGCGAGGACGGGGCCGAGCATCGGCACCGTGATCCGGCGGAACACCTGCCACTCGTTGGCCCCGTCGACCCGGGCCGCTTCGAGGAGTTCGCGCGGCAGGCCCGCCAGGCCGGCCGCGATCAGCACCATGGCGAAGCCCGCCCACATCCAGACGTAGCTGCCGATGATGCCGGGGGTCACGAGGGTCGGCCCGAGCCAGTCGACCCCGTTGTACGGCTCCTTGAAGTTGGACGCCGGGAGCCGGAGTTCGGCCCCGTCCGCCGCGGCGGGCAGGGTGAACGTGCCGTCGGCGCCCGCGGTGGCCGAGGCGACCACCTTGCCGTCCTTGACGGCCTCGACCTCGATGCCCTTGAGGCCGAGCTCCTTGGGGTCGATGACGTTGGGCTTGCCGCCGCCGCCCTGGGTGAAGTCCAGCCAGGCGGTGCCGGTGATCTTCCCGTCGTTCACCGTCGCGGGCGTCCGTGCGGGCTTCGCGTCGGTGGGCATCTTCGCGGGCAGTACCCCGACCAGGGGCAGTTGGACCGGCTCGCCGGCCCGGACCGGCACCTTGGTCACGAAGGACCCGCCGCCGGCCGCCTTCAGCGGGTGGACGGGCAGCGGATGCGCCTTGGGGAAGCCCGCCGATTCGGAGAACGTGTCGTGCACGCCCACCCATACGGCGTTGGCGACCCCGCGCTCCGGTGCCTGGTCGTACACCAGCCGGAAGATGATGCCCGCGGCGAGCATCGAGATCGCCATCGGCATGAAGACGATCAGCTTGAACGCCGTGCCCCAGCGGATCCGTTCGGTCAGCACGGCGAAGATCAGGCCGAGAACGGTGGAGACGGTCGGTGCGAGGACGACCCAGATCGCGTTGTTCTTGATCGCGGTACGGATGGTGTCGTCGGAGAACAGCGCCTTGTAGTTGTCGAGTCCGGCGAAACCGGTCCCCGCCTGGTCGAAGAAGGACCGGTAGACGGAGTACACGATCGGATACACGACGAGCGCGCCGAGCAGCACCAGTGCGGGCAGCAGGAAGAGCGCCGCGATGACCCTGCGGGTGCCGGTGACGCTCTTGCGGCTGGGCACCTTGCGGGTGGGCGGCTGCCCGGAGCCGGGCTCTCTGGGGGCGGGTACCGAGGTCCCGCCGCGGGCTTGGGTGTCGGCGGGGGGCGCCTCGTCGGCGCCCCCCGCTGCGGCTGTCGTCATCCCGTCAGCTCTTGTACGCCTTGGCCGCGTCGGACTCCAGTTTCGCCTGGGTCCCCGCGATGTCCTTCGGGCTCTTCAGGAAGTCCTGGAGGGTCTTCCACTCACCCTTGCCGGGCGTCCCGCCGAACGACTGCGGGGCCTGGTCGGACATGTCGAACCGGACGGCGTCCCCGGCCGAGATCAGCGCCTTCGCCATCGTGCGCTGCACCTCGTTCGGGTACGCGGTGGCGTCCAGGGCCTTGTTGGGCGAGATGAACCCGCCCTGCTCGGCCCAGATCTTCGCGGCGTCGGTGGAGGCCAGCCAGGTCAGCAGGGCCTGGGCGCCCTTGCTGTCCTTCAGGGCCACCGCCGCGTCCCCGCCGGTCACCACGGGCGACTCGGGGCCGACCGCGGGGAACGGGAACACCTTGGCGTCCGTACCGATCTTGGCCTTGGTCTGCGCGATGTTGACGCCGACGAAGTCGCCCTCGAAGACCATCGCGCCCTTGGGCTGGTCACCGCCGGTGAACGTCTGGGTGACCGAGGCCGGGAACTCCGTCTGGAGCGCGCCGTCGGCGCCGCCCGCGATCAGGGCGGGCTTCCCGAAGAGCTGCCCGAGCGTGGTCAGCGCGTCCTTGACGGACCCGTCCGTCCACTTGATCTTGTGCTGGGCCAGCTGGTCGTACTTCTCGGGGCCCGCCTGGGAGAGGTAGATGTTCTCGAACCAGTCGGTGAGCGTCCAGCCGTCCGCGCCGGCGACCGAGACCGGGGTGACGCCCGAGGCGGACACCGTCTCGGCGGTCGCCAGGAAGTCCTTCCAGGTCTTCGGCTCCGACGCGCCCGCGTTCTCGAACGCCTTGGCGTTGTACCAGATCAGGGACTTGTTGGCGGCCTTGAAGTACACGCCGTACTGGGTACCGTCCACCGAGCCCAGGTCCTGCCAGACCTTGGAGTAGTTCTTGGCCAGCTGGGCCTTCGCCTCGGCGCCGGCCGGCTTCGCCCACTTCTTCGCGACGGCCTGCTGGATCGCCCCGACCTGCGGGATCATCGCGACGTCCGGCGGCTGGCCGCCCGCGATCTTCGTACCGAGGAAGTTGACGATCGGGTCCTGCGCCGGGACGAAGGTGACCGTCGCCCCCGTGCGCTTCTCGAACTCCTTCAGCACCTTGACGAAGTTGGCCTGTTCCGGGCCGGTCCAGACCGCCGCGACGGAGATCTTCTCGCCGTTCAGTTTCGGCAGTACGACGCTCGACGCCGTGTCCTTGCTTCCTTCGGAGCCGCCCCCGTCGGTCTTGTTCTTTCCGCCGTCACCGTCGTCGCCGCAGCCGGTGAGGGCCAGTGCGCCGATGGCTGTGAAAACCATGGCGGCTCTGCGAATCCGAAGCGTTGTGCGCATCCCTGCCCCGTCTCTCCTGTGCGCTTGCACCGACCGGCACCGTCGGACTTCCGACGGTGCCGGTCATTCATCATGTGGTCGTGTGCGCACAGTCCTACGCCCGGCATCCGGGTGCCGCAATACCACTATCGGGCCCAACTAGATGATCGTGATGGGCTCGTGACGTCGAGTCAGTGACGGTATCCGGAGATTGGGGGACGACAGGCCCGAACCCCCGGGCCGTCGCCCCTCTGAGAGCCGGTCGGCAGGCCGACCGGCTCTCAGAGGTGAGCGGGCGCGAGCGGCGCCAGCGGCGCGGCGTTCACCGAACGCGCCGCGCGCTCCAGCGCACTGGCCAGCAGCGCCAGGTCCGTCGGCCCGTTGCCCAACTCGCGCACCGGGCGGCGGGTGGGCGGGTCGCCCATCCGCTCCCACTCCAGCGGTACGACCGTGGGACGCAGCGTCGCCGTACGCGGAATGCGGCCCGTGACCCGGCCGCCCTGGAACGGCGTCACCCGCCCGTCCGGATGGCCCAGCCGTCCGCGGCCCGGCGCCGGGCCGTCCGGCGAGGGCGGGACGACGGGCGCATCGAGCACCACCCGCAGCCGGGCCCCGCGGGCCAGGTCGGTGTCCTCCGTGCGCTCCGGGCGGGCGGACGTCGCGACCAGGTGGACGCCGAGTCTGCCGCCCTCCCTGGCCACGGCCTCCAGCGCCCTGACGACCGAACCCGCGGCCGGCCGCCCCGGACTGCCGAGCGCCGGGGCGATCAGCGCGTCGAAGTCGTCCACGAGCACGACGAGCCTGGGCAGCGGCGGAGGTCCCGGCTCCGGCGGCCGGGCCGCGGCGGGCCGCAGTTGCAGGGTGCCGCTCATCTGGGAGTCCACGTCGCCGCGCTGCTCGGACGCGCTCGGCGGCCACTGGCCGCCCGTGCGCCGCGCCGCCCCGGGGAGGCTGTGCCACTCGGCGAAGTCGAGCCCGCCGAGCAGTTCGGCCCGCCGCTTGATCTCGGCGGCCAGCGCCTGCGCGAACTCCCGCATCCTGACCGGGTCGGAGGCCACCAAGTGCGTGAACACGTGCGGGAGTTCGGTACAGGGACGCAGGCTCTCGCCGCGCTCGCCCCCGGCCCCGTCGACCAGCAGGATGCCGAGCCGGTCGGGCCGGGCGGCGGCCGCCAGCGACGCGGCGACGGCCCTCAGCAGCTCGGTACGTCCGCTGCCGCCCGGCCCCTCGATGAGGAGGTGCGGCCCCTCGTCGGCGAGATCCACACTCACCGGTCCCCGCGGCCCGGCCCCGAGCACCACGACGGGCCGCCCGGCGAAGGCGGCGCCCACGCCGGCGGAGGCGGCCGGACGGGAGCCGGTGTCCGCCGCGCCGCCGCCGGGACCTGAGCCGCGTGCGGCGATCCGCGGGGCGTCGCCCTGACGCGGCCCGCTGACCCGGTTCGAGGAACGCCCCGAACCGGCGGAGCGGAGGCTGTCGTTGTCCCTCACATCGGAGGACCCGTCCGTGGACCCGTCCCAGGCGCGGGTGTCGGAGCCGGACAGGGTGCGCGAACTCGGGGTGTCCCCGGGCCCCCCGTCGTACCGCTGCCCGCCCACACGGGGGTGGGGGGTGCGGCCGGACGCGGGGGTGTCGGTGCGCTCGGGGTACGGGGTGCGGCCCGAGCCCGAGCGGTCGTACGCGTCCGGGCGGCCGGGGTACGGGGTGCGGCCGGAGCCCGTGCCGTCGTACGCCTCGCCGAGGCCGGAGGCGCCGCGCGGTATGCCCGCGTGGGTCTCGTTGGGGCCGGCGCGACCGTCGAGGCCGCGGGGGTACGGGGTGCGGCCCGAGCCCGGCGCGTACGTGCCGTCGGGGTGGGGGGTGCGGCCCGAGCCCTGGTTCTCCACGGCGTTCGGGTACGGGGTGCGTCCCGAGCCCCGGCCGGTCGCGTCCCGCGGGTACGGCGTGCGGCCCGAGCCCGGCGCGTCCGTGCCCCGTGCCCCGGACGGGCGGGGTGCCTCGGCGCTCGTGCGCTGGGCCCCCACGCGGGGGGCCGCGCCACCGGCGCCGCCCGAGCCGCGGACCGTCGCGCCCGGCTGGTCGTCCGCCGTGGAGGCCCAGCGGGCCATCAGGGAGGCCGGGGTGGCGCGGGCGAGGCCCAGCTCGTCCAGGAGGCGGGCGGAGGGCGGGAGCGCCACCGCGGCCGGCCGGCCGGGCGGCCCGCCCTGCCCCTCCGCGCGCAGCGGGGCCAGGGCCCGGCCGAACCGTTCCGCCCAGTGCGCCGACACCGCGTCCACCGCGGCGACCGTGCCGTGGCCGGCCGCCCGGCCGCCCGCCGTGCGCAGCAGCCGCAGCGCCGTCGCCACATCGCCGCTGAGCATCGCCACCGCCCCGCACTCCCGGAAGGCGATCGAGGCATGACAGGCCGCCTCGTAGGTCGCGGCGACCGGGGACGTCGGGGTGGCGGCCGGGGTCTCGGCCAGACAGATCAGATGGATGCCCGCCGCCGCGCCCGCCCCGGCCAGCCGGGCGGTGCTCTCGCGCAGCGCCGAGGAGCCGGGGTCGCCGTCCACGATCACCACGGTGAACGGGCCCTCGTAGTGCAGGGCGGCCTCGGCGACCGTCGCGCGGTCCAGACTCGCCCAGCCGGGCCCCAGCGGCCCCTCGTCCAGCCGGCGCACCAGCTCCGTGGTCCGGGCGGCGGCCTGCTCACGGTCGTACGCGAGCAGCAGCCGGCAGTCCTGGCCGTGCATCGGGCGCAGATGCGGCAGCCAGCCGAGCCAGGCCCACTCGCGCCGCCGCTCCTCCACCCCGCGCGCCCGGTCCGTGCTGATCAGCACGATCTCCAGATCGGCGGGGGAGTGCAGGGCGGCCAGCTGCGCCACCGCCGAGCGGGCGAGCCCCGTCAGCCGGTCCCGCGGCCCGGCGAGCCCCAGCGAGCCCGCCTCCCGCAGCCCCACGGTCACCGGCACGGCCGGCAGCTCGGCCCGCTCGGTCGTGCCCAGCCGGACCACCAGCGCCTCCGGATGCGCGGGGTCGCGCTCCCACAGCCGGGGGCCCGGTCCGAGCGCGGTCAGCAGTACGGACGCCGGATCGGGCCAGGTGCCCTCCGGGGCGGTGGGCAGCGCGGTGAAGGTGGCGGGGTCCGGGGCCGGCGCAGCCGTCTCGTCGGGCGCGCTCTCGTGCACCGGATCGCCCTTGCCGCCCGCGAGCCGGCGGGCCCAGGCGCCTATCCCCCGCCGGGGCGCCTCCTCGTCCGGGGAGCGGCCGGGGCGCCCGGAGCCGGGCCGGGGATGGGCCGCGGCGGGCCCGTCCCGGTCGTCGTCGTCCTGGGCGCCGCGCTCGTGGCCGTGGAAGGCGGCCTCCTCGTGGGCGCCGTACCCGTGGGCGGAGCCGTCCCCGTAACCGTGTCCCGAGTCCGGGTCCGGGGCCTGGTCCCAGTCCTGGTCCCAGTCCTGGTCCGGGGCGCCCGGCGCCCTGGCCACCCGCAGATGGCCCTCGCCGTCCGGCGCCGTGCTCAGCGTCGGCGTACGCGCCCCCGAGGTCAGCCGGAGCGTCGACTCGCCGAGCCGCAGCAGCGCACCGGGTTTCAGCCGGACCGGACGGTCGCGGACCTCCGTGCCGTCCAGCGAGGTGCCGTTGGTGGAGCCCAGGTCGGCCACCGCGACCCGGCCGTCGTCGGAGACGGTCACCGCGCAGTGCAGCCGCGAGACGTCGGGGTCGTCGAGCGGGACATCGGCCTCGGCCGAGCGGCCGATCCGGATCTGCCCACCGTGCAGGAGATGGACCCCGCCCGCGTCAGGTCCGGCGATCACGTGCAGCCGCGCCGGAACGGCGTCGTCCGTCGACTCGTCCTCGCCCGGGACCTGGAGCGAGAGCACCGCCCCGTCGACCAGGGGCGGCTCACCGAGGGCGCTGCGCTGTGCGTCGAGCCGCTCCCGCCCGGCGAACAGCACCACCGCACCGCTGCCGAGGGAGCCGTCGGGCCCGGAGACGGCCGCGGCCAGGCCGGACGCCACGGTGGCCAGCGCCGTCCCCGCTGGGGCGGTGACCAGCACATCGCAGGCGCGCGCCGGGGTCTGGCCGCTGCGCGGCGCGAGGACGGTCAGCCGGATCTGCATCGCGTCAGCGGTCCCTTCTGCGCGGGGTGCCCGGCAGGGGAAACGCCCTGTGATTCCCCCCACCCGGCACGGACGCGTCGTCCGGTACAGGTTCGTCACGTGCCGCAGGGCTCCCCACCCCACAGTTCCGTGCTGGAGGCATCCTCGCACCTGCCACTGACAACCCGCCCGCGGGTCACCACTAAGTGATCTTGAAAGGTCGGCTGTGCGCCCAAAAGTGCCTGCTTGGCCCGTTCTTCGGCAGTGCCGATACGGCCGGAACCGGCCCCCGGGGACCTCGCGCACGGCCGGGCACGGCAACCATCCGTCCGAAGTGAGCGTCTTCCTCCGCAACCGGTGCGCTCCGGGGCGGGCAGAACCGGCCCCCCGGGAATTCCGGACAAAGCGGCAACCGGGCGGAGCCGGCCACCCACCGCCGGACAGGCTCTAGAGTGGGCCGGAAACTCCTGGAGGAATCCGGGGGACCGCAAGCACCACGATCAGCAGGGAGCGCATGACGTGCGGCCGGTAGGCAGCAAGTACCTGCTCGAGGAGCCGCTGGGACGCGGCGCCACGGGCACCGTCTGGCGCGCCCGCCAGCGTGAGGCCGCGGGAGCCGAGGCGGCCGTCACGGGCCAGCCCGGCGAGCTCGTCGCGATCAAGGTCCTCAAGGAGGAGCTCGCCAACGACGCGGACGTCGTGATGCGGTTCCTGCGCGAGCGCTCCGTGCTGCTGCGACTGACCCACGAGAACATCGTGCGCACCCGGGACCTGGTCGTCGAGGGCGACCTCCTCGCCCTGGTGATGGACCTGATCGACGGCCCGGACCTGCACCGCTATCTCCGCGACAACGGCCCGCTCACCCCGGTCGCCGCCTCGCTGCTCACCGCGCAGATCGCCGACGCGCTCGCCGCCAGCCACGCCGACGGCGTCGTGCACCGCGACCTGAAGCCCGCCAACGTGCTGGTCTCCGAGCGCGACGGCGTGATGCACCCGATGCTCACCGACTTCGGCATCGCCCGGCTCGCGGACTCCCCGGGGCTGACCCGGACGCACGAGTTCGTCGGCACACCGGCCTATGTGGCGCCCGAGTCGGCCGAGGGCCGCCCGCAGACCTCGGCCGTCGACATCTACGGCGCCGGAATCCTGCTGTACGAGCTGCTCACCGGCCGGCCGCCGTTCGCCGGCGGCACCGCGCTCGAAGTCCTGCAACGGCACCTCAGCGAGGAGCCCCGCCGCCCCGGCAACGTCCCCGCGCCGCTGTGGACGGTCATCGAGCGCTGCCTGAGCAAGGACCCCGACCGGCGGCCCAGCGCCGAGAACCTGGCCCGCGCGCTGCGTACCGTCGCCGACGGCATCGGCGTGCACGCGAACTCCGCGCAGATCGCGGCAGCCGACGGGGTGGCCGCCCTGCTCGCGCCCGACCCGGCGCCGACGGCCGTCCCGGAGACGCCCGGAGCGGCGGACCCGACACAGGTGCTGCCGAGCAACGCCGGTTCGTACGACCCGAACGCGGCCACCAGCGTCATGCAGCAGAACGCCGGACCGGGCGGCGGCCACGCCGACCCGACCGCGGTCCTGCCGCCCGTCCCGCCGCAGCCCGAGGGGGCCCCGCAGTCCGACGGGCCGCACCCCTGGCAGTCCCAGCTCCAGGCCGCCCGCGACCGCAACGACCAGACGCAGGTCCAGTACCTCGACCCGAGCCAGGACCCGCTGCGCCGCCGCCCCCAGCGTCAGCAGCCGCCCCAGCAGCAGCAACAGCCGCGCCGGCAGCAGCAGTACCCGCCGCAGGACCGGCAGCAACAGCAGCAGTACCAGCCGCAGCAACAGCAGTACCAGCAACAACAGCCGCAGCAGCAGTACCAGCCGCAGCAGCAGCGCCAGCAGTACGCGCCGCCGCCGCAGCAGCAGCAGCCCCAACAGCCCCAGCAGCCCGCTCAGCGTCCGCCCCGCGAGCCCAGGCAGCGCGGCGCCAACCCGATGAAGATCCCCGGCCTCGGCTGCCTGAAGGGCTGCCTGTTCACGGTGGTCCTGCTCGTCGTCGCGAGCTGGCTGATCTGGGAACTCACCCCGCTGAAGGACTGGATCGGCCAGGGCGAGGGCTACTGGGACGCGATCAGCGACGCCGCCGGTACCGTCTCCGACTGGATCTCCAAGCTGGGCGGCAGCGGCAACTGACGGAGCGGGGCGCCGCCGATCCAGTCGGACGCCCCGTCAATTCTGTAGCTATATCGACTTCTGCGTACCAATCCCCTGGCAATTCGTACGCAGAAGTGAAGGTTGGTGCCATCCAGGGCACGCAACCCCCCGATCGCCGCGTAACTTTGTCGACCGGGGGTTGTTGCGCGAAGGCCCAATCGCCAGCCGCTGAGGGAGCAGTCTTGGCACGGAATATCGGCAGCCGGTACACCGCCCACCAGATCCTGGGGCGCGGCAGCGCCGGCACGGTGTGGCTCGGCGACGGCCCCGAGGGGCCCGTCGCCATCAAACTGCTCCGCGAGGACCTCGCGGCGGATCAGGAACTCGTCGGGCGGTTCGTCCAGGAGCGCACCGCCCTGCTCGGACTCGACCATCCGCACATCGTCGCCGTCCGCGACCTCGTGGTGGACGGCAACGACCTGGCCCTGGTCATGGACCTGGTCCGCGGCACGGATCTGCGCACCCGGCTCGACCGCGAACGCAGGCTGGCGCCCGAGGCCGCCGTCGCGATCGTCGCGGACGTGGCCGACGGCCTGGCCGCCGCGCACGCCGCCGGGGTGGTCCACCGCGACGTCAAGCCGGAGAACATCCTGCTCGACATGGAGGGTCCGCTCGGCCCCGGCAACTCCCACCCCGCGCTCCTCACCGACTTCGGCGTGGCCAAGCTGATCGACACCCCGCGCCGCACCAAGGCCACCAAGATCATCGGGACGCCGGACTATCTGGCCCCCGAGATCGTCGAGGGCCTCCCGCCGCGCGCCGCCGTCGACATCTACGCCCTCGCGACGGTGCTGTACGAGCTCCTGGCGGGCTTCACGCCCTTCGGTGGCGGCCACCCTGGCGCCGTCCTGCGCCGCCATGTCACCGAGACGGTCGTCCCGCTCCCCGGCATCCCCGAGGAGCTCTGGCAGCTGCTGGTCCAGTGCCTGGCCAAGGCCCCGGCCTCCCGGCTGCGCGCCTCCGAGCTGGCGGCCCGGCTGCGCGAGCAGCTCCCGCAGCTGGCCGGCATCCCGCCGCTGGACGTGGACGAGCCGGACGACGAGCCGGAGCCCCAGCCGCACGGGCAGAGCTACGACGAGCAGCAGTACACCCCGGCGGCCGAGGAGCCCCGCCGCCGCGGCGCGGTGCCGCTGGTCCCCGGCTCGTCCCCCGACTCCAACCGGGACACCCACACGAGCATGCGCGTCCCGGCCCCCGACGAGCTGTCCGGCGGCCCCCGTGGCACCGCCCGCGCCCCGCGCGCCCCCGGCCGCCCCCGGCCCGGCTCGGCGCGCAACAAGTCGGCGGCCATCCGCAAGCGCCGCATCACGCTGGGCGCGGCGGCGCTGGTGCTGGTCGCCGGACTCGGCTTCGGCGGCTGGCTGGCGATGAGCGGCGACGACGCGGGCGCGACCCCGCAGGACTCCGGGAACTCCGCCCCCGGTACCCCCTGAGCACGGCGGAACCCGGCCCCGCCGGGCCGAAGGGGGCGGGGCCGCGGAACGGCGATCGCCCGGCCCGAGGAACGTCCGCGCCGACAGCCGTTACGCTGGACCCGTGGCAGTCGTCGATATTTCCGAAGAGCTGAAGTCCCTCTCCTCGACCATGGGGTCGATCGAGGCCGTCCTGGACCTGGATGCGCTGAGGGCGGACATCGCCGCGCTCGAGGAGCAGGCGGCAGCGCCGTCCCTCTGGGATGACCCGGAGGCGGCGCAGAAGATCACCAGCAAGCTTTCGCACATCCAGGCCGAGGTCCGCAAGACCGAGGCCCTGCGCAGCAGGATCGACGATCTCGAAGTCCTCTTCGAGCTCGCCGAGGACGAGGGCGACGCCGACGCGCTCGCCGAGGCCGAGTCGGAGCTGGTCTCCGTCAGGAAGGCGCTCGACGAGATGGAGGTCCGCACCCTCCTGTCCGGCGAGTACGACGCGCGCGAGGCCCTGGTCACCATCCGGGCCGAGGCCGGCGGCGTCGACGCCGCGGACTTCGCCGAGAAGCTCCAGCGCATGTACCTGCGCTGGGCCGAGCGGCACAACTACAAGACCGAGGTCTACGAGACGGCCTACGCCGAAGAGGCCGGCATCAAGTCGACCACCTTCGCCGTGGAGGTGCCGTACGCCTACGGCACGCTCTCCGTCGAGCAGGGCACCCACCGGCTCGTGCGGATCTCGCCCTTCGACAACCAGGGCCGCCGCCAGACGTCCTTCGCGGGCGTCGAGGTGCTGCCGGTGGTCGAGCAGACGGACCACGTCGAGATCGACGAGTCCGAGCTCCGCATCGACGTGTACCGCTCCTCGGGCCCCGGCGGCCAGGGCGTCAACACCACGGACTCCGCGGTCCGGCTGACCCACCTGCCGACCGGCATCGTCGTCTCCTGCCAGAACGAGCGCTCGCAGATCCAGAACAAGGCATCCGCGATGAACGTCCTCCAGGCGAAGCTCCTTGAGCGCCGCCGCCAGGAGGAGCAGGCGAAGATGAACGCCCTCAAGGGCGACGGCGGCAACTCCTGGGGCAACCAGATGCGGTCGTACGTCCTGCACCCGTACCAGATGGTCAAGGACCTGCGTACGGAGTTCGAGATGGGCAACCCGGAAGCGGTCTTCAACGGCGAGATCGACGGCTTCGTCGAGGCGGGCATCCGCTGGCGCAAGCAGAACGAGAAGTAGTCTCGTCCTTACAGCAGTTGAGCCCCGGGCAGTCACCACCGCCCGGGGCCCTTCTCGTTCCGGAGCGGGCGAGTTGAGGGGGTGCCGTGGTGAATGCGTCACAGTCGTGGTTCCGAATGAAGGGCAACGGCCGCCAAACCGGGGCACATTGCGCGGAACGGCCTTGACGTAGTCCTTAACTCTGGACAGGCTGCTGGAGCAGCGCGCGTATGTCTGGGACGGGTGTGATCGGGGGCGGGCGGCACGGCCACGGCACGACGTCGGCCGGCGTTCGGAGCAAACCCCGCAGGGCCGTGGCCCGCATATGGCTGCTCCACTGACGAGAACAGCTACTGGGGGTAGCAGCACATGACGAAGAAGACGCGAGTACGCGTCGCGCGGATCGCCGCGGGTGCGGTCATCGCCGCAGGCGCCTCGCTCACCGCCGCCGGTGCGGCGCAGGCCGTCGGAATCGGTATCGGCATCAGTGCCGAGACCAGCCAGGACGGCGTGAACATCGGTGTCTCCGGCGACGACGACGCGACCGACGGCGGTGACGCCACGGGTGGCGAGGACGCCGCTGGTGGTGGCGACGCGGCTGGTGGCGCCGATGTCGCTGGTGGCGCCGATGTGGCCGGTGGCGCCGATGTGGCCGGTGGCGCTGACGTGGCCGGTGGCGCCGATGACGCCGGTGGCGGCGAAGCCGCGGCCGGTGGTGAGGACGCTGCCGGTGGTGGTGATGCTGCCGCTGGTGGTGAGGACGCTGCTGGTGGTGGCGACGCTGCGGCCGGTGGTGAGGACGCTGCTGGTGGTGGCGACGCTGCGGCTGGTGGTGAAGATGCTGCTGGTGGTGGCGACGCTGCCGCCGGTGGCGGGGACGCTGCGGCTGGTGGTGGCGATGCCGCCGCTGGTGGCGGGGACGCCACGGCCGGTGGAGGTGACGCTGCTGCCGGTGGTGGCGACGCGGCGGCCGGTGGCGGAGATGCCACCGGTGGTGGCGACGCGGCGACCGGTGGCTCCGGCTCCGGGACCGCCGGCGGCAACGCGGGCACCTGCACCGTCGACCTCGACGGCGCCGAGTGCGCCGACAACACCGACACCGACTCGGTCGGCAACCAGCCGGCCGAGCAGGGCAAGGGCAAGGACGAGCTCGCCGAGACCGGTGCCGCCGAGACCACGTTCCTGCTGGTCGGCGCCGCGACGATGATCGCCGGAGGCATCGGCTTCCGGTTCCTCCCGCGCCTGGTGAACGGCCGCACGGCCGCCTGAGTGCGCTAGTGGTACCTGTACGAACAGAGGGACCCGGTCCGCGGAAGCGGACCGGGTCCCTCTGTTCGTACGCCGTACGTGGGGGGAAGCGGGATCAAGCCGTGGTCCCGGCCGTCTCCCGGGGCTCCGGAGCGGGCGGCACCTGCGCGGTCGGCGCGGCCTTCGCCGGCTCGCTCGTGGCGGGAACGCCCTCCCGCCGTGCGGAGAGGAAGCTGACGCCCGCGCAGACCAGCGCGATCGCCCCGACCACGTACCAGTTGAGGCCCGGGGTGTCGGTGGAGCGCGAGAGATCGTAGAGCGCCCCGGCGGACAGGGTGCCGATCATGTTGCCGAAGCTGCGGAAGAAGTGCATCGCGCCCATCGCCCGCGCGAGCCGGTCCGCCGGCATCCGGTTGGCGACCCAGAGGTCGAAGGACGGGGTGAACAGGATGTCGCCGAAGACCACGACCAGGCAGCCCACGACCACCCAGGTCGCCGTCTGGCCCGCGCCGAACAGGGTGTACGCCACCGCCATCGCCAGGAACGCGACGCCCATGACCTGGCCGGGGCGCAGCCGCTTGGACATGTAGCGGAACGCCGGGTACTGCAAGACGAGGAGCGCGAGACCGGTGATCCAGAAGGGGGTGGAGACCGGCATCTCGGAGACGAACTCCTCCATGTGCAGCGGCATGCCGACCAGGAAGGTGATCGACAGGACCCAGAAGACGCTGGAGAGCAGGAAGTAGCTGCCGCCACCGCCGAGCTGGAGGCCCTTGAGGATCGCGACGTTGACCAGGGGCGCCCTCGCGGCCGACGGGTCGGCCTTCGCGCCCGCGTCGGCGGGGATGAACGAGGCCGCGGCGGCGCAGTACCCGGCGAACAGGACGAACACCACCAGGAACAGGATCGCCATGGACGAGCCGAGGAAGATCCCGCCGATCACCGAGCCCGCGATGACACCGAGCTGGCAGGACATCTGGAACGAGGAGAAGGCCTTGGGGCGGTCCTTCTCCGGCAGTGTGCCCAGGATGTTCTTCAGGCCGGGGAAGGACACCCCGGAGCCGAAGCCGACGAAGAAGGCGAGCAGGCTGTAGAACAGCACCCCGTGCGCGAAGCCCATGCCGCCCAGCGCGACGGCCTCCACGGCGATGCCGACGATGATGCTCGACCGCGTACCGAACCGGGCGGCTACCCCCTCGTAGAAGAAGGTGGCGCTCAGCCGGCCCACGTACGTCAGGAACATCACGAACCCGGCCCAGAAGCCGCTGTACTCCACGCCGAGCGTCGAGATCAGATGCGGGAACCAGATGTAGTTGCCGATGTGGGCGAGCGCGATGCCGGAGTTGACGCCCAGCAGGACCTTGCGGGTCTCCGGGCTCAGGACATGGCGTTCCTGGCGGCTCATACGGTGACCTTTCCTTGGGTGGGGGTGGCGCGCAGGCCGCGGATCGCCGCCACGATCGCGTCGCGGTCGACAGCTCTGCCCTGTACGTAGGTGGCCTGCGGAAGCTCCGACAGGGGACGGCCGGCGGCGGCCGGGGCGATCAGGTTGAAGGTGGCCGGAAGGCCTTGCGCGATCAGGTCCGTCACCGGCTCGCGCCCCGACAGCTCGTCGAAGAAGCCGCGGGCCGTGCTGGTCGCCGTACGCAGCAGCGCCTCGCGCAGCCCCGGCTTGCCCAGGTCGTCACCGGCCAGCAGATCCAGCTCGCCCTTGAGCGCGTCGCCGTGGAAGGCACCGGTGTTGCCGCAGTCCGTGCCGATCAGCAGCTTTCCGCGCTCCAGCGCCGCCAGGCTGTTGTCGCGCATGTTGACCAGCGCCGCGGTCCGGGTGTCCTGGACCTGGAACTGGATGCCGAACGGCTCCTCGATCTCCGACACGTACGCGAGGTTGGCGAGATCCTGGGTCTCGCGGAAACCGGGCCGCTCGTACTCGCGCAGGAAGTCCTCGCGCTCCATGATCATGGGGCGCAGCCCGCTGAGGGTGGAGACGAACCGGGCGCCCTCCAACTGCTGCCAGTCGGCGGCCGACAGGCCGACGTCCCGCACCGGGTGGGCGAAGATCCGGAAGCCGAAGGAGTAGGCCTGCATCACCTCGTCGCGGGTGTTGCAGTCGATGACCGTCCTCAGACCGGCCTCGGCGGCCAGCCTCGGTACGTGGGCGAGGATGTCGGCCGGCAGCCGGGAGAAGCGCTTGGCGCTCTCCGGCTGTTCGGCGCCCTCGGTGAACATGACCTTCAGGAAGGTGGCGCCGCGCACCGCGTTGGCCGCCAGCACCGTGGCCAGGTCGTCCTGGACGCCCAGCATGAAGACGGGGGCCGGGAATTCGACCCCGTGGCCGTAGTGGCCGTCGATGTCCTTGGTGGCCGTGGCCGCGTAACCGCAGTGGGCCACCTCGGGCCAGGGCAGCCCCGACTCCCTCCTGCCCTGCTCCCAGCCGTCCTTGACCAGCGGGAAGCCGAACATGTCCACGACGTGGGTGACCCCGTGGTAGAGGTACTGCATCGCACAGATGCGCGGGTCGTCCAGTGAGTCGTCGAAGTTGGCGGGCAGCCCGAGGTGGGCGTGGGCCTCGGTGAAGCCGGGCCACAGCTCGGGCGTGACGCGGTCGTCCGCGTCCCGGTCCGCGACGGCCCGGACCGAGGCGAAGTGCCCGTCCTCCACCGCGACTTCGTACAGCGAGCCCGGGTCGAGCTCCGGGATGGCGACGCGCATCAGCGGGCCACCTTCGCCGTGATGGTGAACTCGATGTCGTCGAGCGCCGCCCGCACCCGGCCGGCCGCCTCGTCGCGGTCCTTGCCGGTGTAGATCAGGTGGCCGAGCCAGTCGAAGTTGCTCTTGGAGAGCCGGGAGACCGTGCGGCCGGGCTTGGCGTACGCCAGCGCCTCCTCGAAGCCCGGGGTGCCCTTGAGGCGGTCGAAGCCGATGGAGACGATCTCGCCGTCGACGGGCGAGCCGAACCAGTGGCCGCCGGCGATGACCTCGCCGGGGAAGGGAAGTTCGGGCCGCTCGCCCAGCGCCTGGCGGATGACCTCCAGGTAGGGGTTGACGCCGCTGGACAGCTCCATCAGCTGCGGCACGATGCCGCCGGTGAGCCGGCCGTTGACCTCGCAGAGGACGGGGCCGTCGGCGGCGAGGAAGTACTCGGCGTGGATGAAGCCGAAGTCGACACCGAGGCCCTTGAGGACCTTCTCGTTCATCGTGAACAGCTCCGCTTCCAGCGGGTGGCCGCGGAAGTAGGTCAGGCCCATCTCGATGAAGTACGGGAAGCCGCTGAGGTTGCGGTCGGTGATGCCGAGGTTGACGATCTCGCCGCCCTGGAGCACGCAGGCCTCGACCGAGACCAACTCGCCCTCGATGAACTCCTCGACGACGATCTCCGGGATGCGGGTGACCCCGCGGCCGTAGTCGTCCACCTTCGCCAGGTCGGCCAGGTAGTCGGTGAGCTCCTGGTCGTCGCGGAGCAGGAGCACGTGCAGGCTCGCCGTGCCGTCGGACGGCTTCACCACGCAGGGGAAGCCGATCTCGTGGACCGCCGCCACCATGTCCTTCGGGTCCGCGACGGCCACGAAGCGCGGCTGGCGCACGTCCGTGTGCTCCAGGGTGAGGCGGGTGCGGTGCTTGTGGCGGGCGTTGAGGGCGCCCTCCACGCTCATTCCGGGCAGGCCCAGCGAGCGGGCCACCGACGCGGCGTGCACCGTGTGGTACTCGCTGTACGTCGTGACGCCGTGCACCGGCTTGGCGGCGTGGATCTCCTTGGCGAGCCGCTCCAGCTCATCGATGGAGAAGGCCTCGACGCTCTTGATCACATCGCACTTGGGGTGGGCGAACGCCGCCTCGGCCAGCGGCGAGGCGCCGAGGTAGAAGTCGGGGTCGGCGGAGACGAAGGTGACGTCGTGCCCCAGCTGGAGGGCGTTGGCGATGCCGGCGATGCCGTTCGGGTTGCATTCGACCATGAGGATGTGCATGGGAGATTCCTTTTCTCGGCAGGATCGGGGGAGTTCAGGGGTGCGGCGGTCAGGCGGCCGCGGCGAGCACGGCGGGCAGATCGAATCCGAGCCCGGCCATCACCTCGCGGTGATCGCCGCCCTCGGTGGGCCAGGTGTGGCCCGCGTTCACGCCCACGACCTCGCACCGGGGCATCAGGAGCGCCAGGGCCTCGGCGGCACCGCCCTCGCGCCGGTGCTCCTCGACGACCACGAACCGCCGGTGCTTTCCGGCCAGTTCGTCGGCCGCGTCGGCGAGGTGGGCGTGGTCCAGATGGACGAGATGTGCGTGGCCGAGCTCCGGGCGCCGCTCGCGTGCTTCGAGCGCCAGCCGGGTGCCCTCCTCGCCCACGGAGACGAGGCAGGGTTCACCGGAGCGGCCCTCGGCGTCCCAGTTCACCAGGGGCGGTTCGGGGCCGTCCGCCGGCAGCGAGGTGTACGAGGCGTTGCGCCCGGTACGGATGTAGTACGGCTTGCCGGAGCGGGCCGCGGCGCGCACGACGGCCCGCATCTCGGCCTCCCCGTACGGCGCCGCGATGGTCACGCCGGGCACGCTGCGCAGGACCGCGAGGTCCTCCAGGCAGTGGTGGGTCGTCCCGAACCAGGCCCCGGAGACGCCGGCGTAGGGCGCGACGACGGTGACCCCGGCGCCCAGGTAGCCCAGCGTGAGCTTGAGGCTCTCGGCCGCCCTGAGCGCGGCGAACGGGGCGAAGGTCGACACGAACGGGCGGTAGCCGCCCACCGCGAGACCGGCGGCCATGTCCACCATGGCGCCCTCGGCGATGCCGAGGTTGAAGAACCGCTCCGGGTGGGCCAGTTGGAAGGGGTGTTTCTTGCCGCCGAGGTCGGCCTCCAGGCAGAGCACCCGGGGGTCCCGCGCGGCGATCGCGGTCAGCTCGTCGCGGTAGGCGTCCCGGCCCGAGAGGGCCTTCGGCGCCGCCCGCTGGGTCTGCGCCTCCGTCACGGTCGCCGTCATCGGATCGCTCGCTTCCACTTGGCGGCGCGCGCCGCGTCGATCGTGACGTAGTGGGAGGCGGCCTTGCCCTCCACGGCGGGGACGCCCTTGCCCTTGACCGTGTCGGCGACGACCGCGAGCGGCCGGGTGGCCGCCGAACGGTCGCCGGACAGCACCTCGGTGAGGGCGCCGAGGTCGTGTCCGTCCACCTCGGCCGTCTCGAACCCGAAGGCGGCGAAGCGCTCGGCCAGCCGCGGCAGCGGTGAGACGTCCGCGACCATCCCGTCGTTCTGGCCGCCGTTGCGGTCGACCACCAGCACGAAGTTGCCCAGCCGCTGGGCGGCGGCGACCTGGCAGGTCTCCCAGACGAGGCCCTCCTGGAGCTCGCCGTCGCCCGTCACGGCGATCCCGAGGCCCGGCCGGCGGGCGAGCCGGCGGGACATCGCCCAGCCGGCCGCGTACGGCACACCGTGCCCGAGGCTGCCGGTCGGGAAGCGCACCCCGGGCACCTTGGGGCCCGGATGGCCGGTGTAGGGGTGGCCCGCCATGCCGTACAGCGGGGCCGGGTTCTCCGGCAGGGTGCCGTTCACGTACAGGGCCGCGTACAGACCGGCGGCGGCATGGCCCTTGCTGAGGACCACCTCCGTGCCGTCACCGGACGCGGCCCGGTGCAGTGCCGCGATCAGGATGTCCAGTACGGACAGGCTGCCCCCGAGGTGGCAGCCGCGCGGGCTCGCGGCCATGTCGACGACGAGTCTGCGGGCCCGCAGCGCCCGCTCCACCAGCAGTCCGTGGTCCGGGCCGGCGGCGGCCGCGGGACCCTGTGCGTCGATCGTGTCGGTCAGTACGGTCATCACCTGCTCCCTTCCGGCAGTGCGAACCAGCGGGCCACCGCGTCGCCCAGCAGCGACCGCGCGGTGCGGTACTCCTCGGCGCCGATGTGCTCCTGGTCCGTGTGGTCGAGTGCGGAGTCACCGGGGCCGTAGGCGACCATCGGCACGCCGCGCCAGGTGGTGGCGAGCGTGTTCATGTCCGAGGTGCCCTTCTTGACGACGAACCGGGGCCGCACGCCCGTCTGCCCGAAGGCACGGGTGAAGACCTTCACCAGCGAGCTGGTACGGCCTCCGCTGTGGCCGGGGGTGGCCCGCTCCATCACGATCCCGACGCCGTCGCCCTCGTGCGCCAGGGCGGCGGTGCGCAGCGCGTCGAGGTCCGCGCCCGGCGGCACCCGGAAGTTGAGGATGCCGACGGCGCGGTGGCGTTCCCGGCCGGTCTCGCAGCGGACGTCGATGACGGCGCTGAGGGCGTCCGGGGCCTGCTCGGTCACCGACGCCCTGATGGCGTCCACGGCCCGGATCAGCGTGTCGGGCGCGGACACCGCGTCCATGCCCGCCGAGTGCCCGCTGTCCACGGAGGCCGTGACGCGGAGCTTGAACAGGCCGTAGTAGCCGAGCGTCAGCTTGTCGCTGCCGCTGGGCTCACCGATCACGACGGCGTCGGCCGGATAGTGGTCGCGGGCGTGGAAGGCGCCCTTGGAGGAGGAGATCTCCTCCTCGACCGCGCCCACCACCCGCAGCCGGCCGTCGGCCGGTACGTCGGCGGCGGCCAGCACCTCCAGGAACGCGGCGAGGCTGCCCTTGGCGTCCACGCTGCCCCGGCCGTGCAGTTCGCCCTCGCGCCACTCGGCGGGCCAGTGGTGCGGGACCGTGTCCAGATGGCCGAGCAGCAGCAGGCCGCGGTCCCCGGTGCCCTTGGTGGCCACCAGGTTCCCGGCGGCGTCGATCTTGGCGTCGATGCCGCGTTCGGCGCACCAGTCCAGCAGGTACGCGGCGAGTTCGTGCTCGTCGCCGGAGACCGAGGGGACCCCGACCGCCCGGCCGAGCAGGGTCAGGTCCTCCTCGGGCCGGCCGCCCCGCCAGAACCGGGTCCAGCCGGACGGGTCGGCCAGTGTGTGCGGACCGGTGATGGCGATGTCGGCGCTGCCGCCCTCCAGCGCCATCTCGGCGGCACGCACCTTCTGCCGCATCCTGCCGCCGGCGTACCGCGCCGCCTCGCCCGGGTGGGCGTGGCGCAGCGTCGACGCCGGGTCGGAAGGGTCGGTGAGGAGTCCGGCGGTGCCGGTGACCAGGCGGAGGTGGTCGGCGCCCAGCGCGTTGGAGAGCGCGGCGGCGAGCACGTCGGCGTCCACGTTCAGCGGGGCGCCGCCCTCCCGGTCACGTACCGGCGCGGAGAGGCACACCACGTCGTACGCGTCCAGCAGGGCCCGCAGCCGGGCCGTGTCGATCCCGTCCGGCACCCCGGCCCGGTGGTCGCGCACCACCCGGCTGCGGCCCTCTGGACCCACCGTCTTCAGCGGCCGGTTGGCGCGGCCGGTGACCAGGCCGCCGCGTGCGGCGACCGCGGTGAACACATCGACGCCCAGCGCGCGCAGACCGTCCTCGACCGCGGGCAGGGTGACCCGCTCGTAGGCGTCGACCAGATGCGTCATCTCCTCGGGCGGGCAGTAGCGCACCGCGTCCCCGTTGGCGAGCCGCAGTTGCGGCATGGACCGGCCGATGGCGCCGTAGTGCCGCTCGATACCGGCGGCGCCCCCGGCGACCAGCAGGACCCGGGCGCCGCGTGCGACGAGCGAGGCCAGTTCCGCGTACACGGAGCCGCGGTCCAGGGTGGCGCTGCCGACCTTGACCACGTACAGGGGACGGTTCACGGTGCCACCGCCGCGCAGCTGAGACCGGTCCACTCGGCGTACCCGAGGGCCAGGTTCATCGCCTGGACCGCCTGGCCCGCCGCTCCCTTGATGAGGTTGTCGATCGCGGCGATGGACACGCACGCGTCGCCCTCCACGGAGACCGCGACCTCGGCGATGTTCGAACCGACGACGGCCTTCAGCATCGGGAAGTCCTGCGGGGCCTTGGGGGAGGGCCGTACCCGCAGGAACGCCTTGCCGGCGTAGGCCCTGGCGTAGGCGCGCTTGACGTCCAGTGGGGAGACGCCGTCCTTCAGCCTGCTGTACGCGGAGATCAGGATGCCGCGCGGCACGTCCAGGCTGTGCGTGGAGAAGCGCAGATCGGGGGCGCTGCCGGTGAAGTGCGTCAACGCCTGGGTGATCTCCGGTAGATGGCGGTGGCCGTGCAGCTTGTGCACCCGGAAGTTCCCCGAGCGCTCGGCCGGCTGCTCGGAGCCGCCTCGGCCGCCACCGGTGGAGCCGGTCTTGGCGTCGACCACCACGTCCCGCTCGACCAGTCCGTCGGCGAAGAGCGGGTAGAGCGCGTAGATCGTCGCCGCGGCCATGCAGCCGGGCAGGTTGATGAACCTGCCCTCCGGCAGTGACTCCGACAGATCCGGTACGTAGTAGAGGAACTCGTCGGCCGGCGGGTGGGCCACCGACGCCGGATAGTGCTTGGCCTGTTCCTGCGGGTTGGTCAGCCGGAAGTCCCCGGCCAGGTTGAGCACGTACTTGGCGCGGTCCGCGATCCGCGGCAGCCGCTCGGGCAGCGCCCCGGTGGGCAGGCAGGTGATGGCCACGTCGACCTCACCGAGCTGGTCCAGCGGCCGCAGCTTGATCCCGGCCAGCCGGGGGTGGTTGCGCAGCCAGGGGTGGACGGCGCCCACCTGCTTCCCGGCTCCGCGCTCGGCGGACAGGAAGGCGAGCTCCACGTGGGGGTGGTTGAGCAGCAGCCGGATGACCTCGCCACCGGTGTAGCCGCTCGCGCCGATCACCGCGACGCGGGTCTTGCGTTCGGACGGGGGGTTCTGGAGTGTCGCCTGCTCAGCCAAGGCGGGCCGCCTTCTCGTAGGGCCGGCGGTAGTCGCCGTCCTGGACGAGCTTGCGGATGGCGTCCGGGCGGCGGGCGACCTTGGTGAAGGCGTCCGCGTACCGCAGCGCCCGCTCGTACTCGACCGGTGAGCGCAGCTCGCGGCAGAGGACCAGCGTCGAGTCGAGCATGGCGAGGGTCGCCGGGAAGTCCTGCGGCCGGTGGTCGCGCACCGCCCCGGGGTTGAGCGTGAACGGGTAGCCGTTGCCGAACCCCGCCCGGTGCACGAACGGCAGGTGGCAGGGGATCGGGGTGTTCTGCCACTCCCGCGCCGGTACGCCCTCGGCGACCAGCAGATCGTGCACCGCGTCCTTGACCGCCCACACCGGGAGGTCCTCCAGGCCGACGGCCTCGGGCCGCAGCGAGATCCGGTACATGTTGTACGCGTGGACGTGGCCCTCGGGCACGTACGGGGCGCGGAAGAACCCGGTGGCGTTCAGCGTGTCCGCGATCAGCCGGGAGTTACGGGCCCGCACCTCGTCGTAGTACGGCAGCCGCTCCAGCTGGCTCGCGCCGAACGCGGCGGCGACCCAGGACATCTCGTAGTCGATGCCGTTGACCCGGGTGTGGTCGGCGGCGCGCCGGTGGGCCTCCTCGGTCGCGAAGAAGGCGATGCCGCCCTCGCCGCCGAGCGGGAAGTTCTTGTCGGCCATCAGGCTCTGGCCGGCGGCGTCGCCGAACGAGCCGGCGACCCGGTCCCCGATCCGGGCCGAGTGGGCGTGCGAGGCGTCCTCGACGAGCGCGATGCCGTGCCGGTCGGCCAGCGCCCGCAGCGCGGGCACATCGGCCGGGAGGCCGTGCACGTGCACCGGCATCAGGGCCCGGGTCCGGTCGGTGACGGCGGCGGCCGCGGCCGCCGGGTCCATACAGTAGGTACGCGGGTCGATGTCGACGAACACCGGGACCGCGTGCGCGGCGACGACGGCCTGCGCGGTGGCGATGAAGGTGAACGCGGGCACGATGACCTCGTCGCCAGGCTGCACACCGGCGCCGATCAGGGCGAGATGCAGGCTGGAGGTGCCGCTCGCGGTGGGCAGCGCGTACTCCGCACCGACATATCCGCGGTACGCCTCGGCGAAGTCGGCGACGACCTTCTCGGGCGAACGGCGCTGCGAGAGAAGCATGTTGAAGACGTCTTCCTTGGTGATGACCGGGAAGAGCGTGCGACGCAGTTCCTTGGGGATCAGCGCCTCGCCGCCGAAGGCGGCCAGTTCGGCGGTGAGTTCCTCGGCGGAGGGCAGCGGAAGCGGGGCGGAGGGAAAGTCGGTGATCATGACGGGGCTCCGGTGGTGAGGGGGCGCGCGGCCTGGCTGAGTGCCATCCGGACACAGGCCGCGACGAGCGGGCTCAGCCGGTAGTTGAACTGCACGCCGGGGATCAGGTCCGGGTCGGCCTCCTCCTGCGTCCACATGGTGCGCAGGTCGTGGGCGCCGAAGATCTTCAGCCGTTCGGCGCGGGCCCAGACCGCGCGGTCGTCGGTGAGCATCGCGGCGGCGGGGCCGAAACCGAGACCGGTGAGGTCCACCACCAGGGCGGGGGCGGACCGGTCGCGGGCCCGGTCGTCGAACAACTGGTCCCGGCCGGCGTCCAGCGAGATGTGGTCGAAGGCGGCCGGTCCCGGATCGCTCGTCGCGGCGATGCCCAGCCAGCTCAGAAACGCGGTGTCCTTGGCGGACAGATCCGGCGCGTGGACGGTGTCGCCGTGGCCGATGCCCTGGCCGGCGAGAGCCGCGTGCACGGCGGCGCTGCGGCTGTTGAGCAGAACGGCGTGGGAACGCCCGGTCCGCTTGGTCAGCAGGCGCTCCAGGCCCGGTAGTTCGCGGTCGCTCTTCTCGATGCTCATGACCACACCCGAGGTCATCACCCGGGTGAGTACGGTCGCGGTGTCGAACAGTTCCATGAGATCTGTCTTCCTTCGTGTCACGCGGCCGCGGGCAGCGGGGTGTCGGTGCACAATTGCGCGATGTAGGCGGCCAGATGGCCTGCCACATTCACGCCGTGCACGGCGGAGGAGCGGGCGAACTCGGGATTCGCGTTCACTTCGAGAACCAGCAGTTCGCCGGTGGCGAGATCCTCGATCAGGTCGATTCCGTAAAAGCCCTCGCCGAGCGCGTCCACCACCTGTCCGCAGAGCTTCTCGATCCGGCCGGTGATCTCCAGTCGCTCGACCCGGGCGCCCAGATGCGTGTTGGTGCGCCAGTGGTCCGACACCCGCTGGATGGCGACCACCGGGGTACGTCCCACCACCACGACCCGCAGATCGTGGCCGGGCTTGTCGATGTACTCCTGGACCAGGACGGGGAACAGCTTTCCCCCGGCGTCCGCCGACTCGCGGCCACCGACCCATGCCTCGACCGAGTCCGAGCCGGTCACCTTGGTGACACCCCGCCCCCACGACCCGCTGACGGGCTTGATGACGGCCGGCAGGCCGAGTTCCGCCACCGTGTCGCGCACCTGGTCGTAGCTGAAGGCGTGGCGGGAGACCGGGTGCGCGATGGAGTGCCGGGCGAACAGCAGGGCCTGAAGGCCCTTGTCGTTGCAGGTCTCGATGGCGTCGGCCCGGTTGAGCGTCGTGACGCCGGTGCATTCGAGGCGGCGGGCGACGCCGACGGCGTCACGGTGGGAGAGGTTGCGGATCATGGCGAAGGCGGGCGGGGGCTGTACGCCCGAGACCACCTTCGCGAGGTCCGCCGCCAGCAGCGGCCGGGCGTTCAGTCCCTCTTCGCGCAGTGCGCTGAGAAGGAGCTTCTCGTCCGGCCGCAGCATGGTGACCGAGAGCAGGACCTCGGGGGCCGAGGTCACTCGCCCCAGTCCTCTTCCACCTCGGGGGCCAGCGCGACGCGGACGACGGCGTCGTCCTTCTCGACGACCTCGTGCTCCTGCCCGCAGGCACCGCACTCGGTTATCTCGCCCTTCTCCCAGTCGTCCTGGATAACGAAGTCCGTGTCGCACACCAGGCACTGCGGCGCGGAAATGGTTGCAGGCATTGCGTTCCTCCCGTCTCGGCGGTCACCGGCTCGGCGACCGCACCGAATATCGCGCTCTCGCCGGGAGTCGGGCAAAGGGTGCCGGGGCATTCCGTCAACTGCTCCGGAATAAGTCAACTAGGGCCCCGGAGACTGACGGAGAGTCCGGAATCTGACGCTGCGTCGGGCGACTTGACGGAGAACCGGAGCGGGACTTCCACGCGTCCGCGGGCTCCTCTAATCTCGGCTCCCATGATCAGTCCACCGGCCGCCGCGCTGCTGCGGCAACTGGCCGCAGAAGGCGTGGCAGGCTGGCTCGCGGAGAACGCGGCCTCGCCCTTCAGCCGGGCCCGGCTCGGCCGGCTCACCGGGAAGGGGATCTTCCGGGGTCTGCTCTCCGCCGCCGGTACGGCCGACTCCGTGCGCGACGCCTGCGACGCGCTGCTGCGGATGTACGAGGCGGGGGACGGCGACGACGGACTGGTCTCCGCCGCGGTCGACCGGGACACCTGCCGGGCCGTGGACCGGCCCAACCTGCTGCTGCGCACCACGCCGGACGGTCCGGGCCTGCGGGCGGCGACCTCCGCGCTCGCCGCCGGGCTCGGCGTCGACATCGCGCACGTCTGCTCCCTGGACGACTGCGTCGAGGCCATGGACGCGTACTTCACCGGACTCGAACAGGCGCTGGCCGCCGGGCTCTCCCTGGAACGGCTCACCGCCGTCATCTCGGTGCCGGTGGGACAGCTCGACGCGGAGGTCGACGCCCGGCTGGACCGGCTGGCCTCGAAGAAGGCCCTGGACCACCGCGGCACGGCGGCACTGGCCGTGGCCAGGCTGGTGTTCCGGATACGTGAGGAGAAGCTGGGCGAGGAGTGGTGGCGGGTCCTGCGGGCCGCCGGCGCCAGGCCCCCGCGCCTGCTGTGGACCGAGCCCCGGCCGCACCAGCTGACCGCGCTGGTGGGCTGGCGGACCGGGCAGGCGGTGTCCGCCGAGGTGCTGGAGGAGGCGACCGCCCACGGCGCCCCGAACGGCGACACGCTGCTGAAGCGGGACGCGGCGGGGCGCGCAGCGCTGGCGGGGCTGGACGAGCTGGGCATCGACATGGCGGAGGTGTCGCACGCGCTGGAGAGCGCTCACGGCGGAGCGGGCCGGCCGGCCCGCTCCTGAGCGCGGGACCCGCGGCGAAGGGGCCGTGGTTGTCGACGAGCAGGGTCCGCATGACGCCTCCTCAGCCGCCCGCGACGGCGACTTCGAGCAGCATGTGCTCGACCAGGTCGCTGCTGTACTCGCCCTCGACCGTCAGCTCGCTCGCGACGGTGCGCAGCGTGCGCCCGCACTCGGCGGCGATCTCGTGCAGCCGGTCCAGGTCCCCGCGGTCGCTGAAGTGCAGCAGCACCCGGCCGTTCCCGGTGACGGCGTCCGGCGCCTGGGCCAGGAAGCGGCGATGGGTGCGGTAGCCCGGGTCCACGTAGGCCGCCTCGTGAATGGAGCCGTACGTGTATGTGTCGGGCGCGCGAACATAGTTGGAGCTCCAGAAGACGGTGTCGAAGCGCTCGCCGGGGAGTCCCGAGAACAGATCGCTGTGCACCGCGTCCAGCCGGTCCCGCACACCGTGGCGCTCGGCGTTCAGCTCCGCGTTCCGTACGGCGGGACGGCTGATGTCGGCGGCCACCACCCGAGGGCAGCCGTTCAGCGCACTGAGCACGGCGATGACGCCGGTGCCGCAGCCGATCTCCAGGAACGATCCGCGCGGGGCCTTCGCCGGCCCGCCGGCCAGCCCCAGGAAACCGATCGCGGCCTCGGTCGACGGCGAGTAGACAGGGGCGAAGACCTCGTCCAGCAGATCCCATTCCCGGCCGGCCATGGAGAAGACGGGCGGCCGGTCGGCCCGGGTGAGGGAGGCGTGGCTGCGTTGCAGAGAGCGTTCGTAGCACTGGACTCGCATCACGTGTGCATCCCCGTTTCGGTGTGTCATCGGCTGAGCACCCAGAGCGGCGCTCCGGCCCTGACGATGCCTTCGGGGCCGTGCCCGCAGGAAGGTGTCCCGGCCACAGCCTCCGGTACCGACGTGGTGCTCCGGCCACCCTCACCCACTCTGACCAGCAACTTCACAAAACAAGCCACTGGTTGACCCGGGCCGCCCGCAGGTTTTAGGTTCGCGGCAGGACTTTCGTGGTCCCGCGTCCCGGAACAGCTGGGGCGGCCCTGGGGGAGGGAACCAGCGATGCCACGCGATGCCGACCCGGTGAGCAGTGCCCTGTTCGGCCTGCTCGAACTGCTCGCGACCGAAGCGCCGCCCGACCGCTTCGAGGACTTACTGCGCACCGCCCGGTCCGAAGGCGGTGACGACGCCGAGTCCGCCGCGCTGCTGGAGCGCGCCCGCGGCCTCGCCCTGGACATCCACAGCCTGTTCGCCCGACGCCATCAGCGCGAGGCCGGACTCGCCGCCCTCGTCGACACGGCCAGGGAACTCACCCTGCCCTACGACCTGGACGCACTGCTCAAGGTCATCACCCGCCGCGCCCGGCTCCTGCTCAACCTCGACATGTCCTGGATCAGCTTTCACGACCCAGCCGAGGACTGCTCGTACGTCCGCGCGGCCGACGGGCACGCCTCCGCGATCACCGTCGGGTTCCGCATCCCCGGCTCCGGCGGGGTGGGCAACCGGTCGAGATCGCTCGCGGGCCCCTTCTGGTCCCCCGACTACCTCACGGACGAACGCTTTCCGCACTCCGCCGTCATCGACGAAGTGGTGCGCGCCGAAGGGCTCCACGCCCTCATGTCGGTCCCGCTGCACGACGGGAACCAGGTCTTCGGCTCCCTGTACGTCGCCGACCGGAACGTACGGCACTTCACGCCCGACGAGATCACCCAGATGTCCTCGCTCGGCGACCTGGTCTCCGTGGCGATCAAGAAGACCCGGCTGCTCGCCCGGGCCAGGGAGGAGATATCCGAGCTGGAGCTCGACTCCTCCCGCGCCCTGGACTCCTCCTCCGCCTCCCGGCATCTGCGCGAGACCCAGAGCCGGCTGACCGACCTGGTGCTGCGCGGCCGGGACCTGCACGAGCTGGCCGTGGCCGCGGGCGAGGCGCTCGGCGGCACCCTGCTGATCCGCGACGTGGCCGGGAGGCCGATGGCGGCCTCCGGCGCCGCGCCGGAGCTCGACGAGGGCGAACTGCTCAAGACGGTCCTGGACGCCCACACCGAGCGCGCCCCCACCCGGTCGGCCGCCGGCCTGTGGTGCTGCCCGGCCGCCGCGGGCGACGAGATCCTCGCCACCCTGGTGCTCGCACCGGACGAACCGGCCACCGACCACACCCTCCAGCTGCTGCGGACGGCCGCCCAGACCACCGCGGTCCTGCTCCAGGTCCAGCGCAGCGCCGCCGCGGCCGAGGGGCACATGCGCGACCAGCTCTTCCACGAACTGCTCAGCACCTCGCAGTACACCGCAGGGCAGCTCGCGGAGCGGGCCCGCAGACTCGCCGTCGACCTGACGGAACCTCATGTGACGGTGGTGGCACGGCCGGAGGGCGGCGTACAGGGCAAGGCCGTCGTCTGGGCGTCCTCGTACGCCCACCGGCTCTCCGGCCTGAAGACCACCGAGGGAGGCTGCATCGTCCTGCTGCTGCCCGGCACCGATCCGGGGTCCCGGGCCCGCGACGTCTCGCGCGAACTGTCCTCGGTACTCGGCCATCCGGTGACCGTGGGCGCGGCCGGACCGATCACCGACCCCGTCTCCATCATCCTCACCTACCGCGAGGCACGGCGCTGCCTGGACGCGCTGACCGCGCTCGGGAGCACCGGCGCCACCGCGTCGCCCGAAGAGCTCGGATTCCTCGGCATGCTGCTGTCCGACCGGCCGGACACGGCCTCCTTCATCGGCTCCACCATCGGGCCCGTACTCGACTACGACACCCAGCAGTTCACCGAGCTGGTGCGCACCCTGGAGGCGTACTTCGCCGCCGGGAACAGCCCCACCCGGGCGGCGGAGAGTCTGCATGTGCACCCCAACACCGTCTCGCGACGGCTGGAGCGCATCACCGACCTCCTGGGCGCCGGCTGGCAGGAGCCCGTACGCGCGCTGGAGGTGCAGCTCGCGCTGCGGCTCCAGCGCGCCCGGCACACGCTGCGCCGGACGGGCACCGCGCCCCCTCAGGCCGAGGCGCCGGCCACGTAGGGGCTGGGCAGCCGCACGGTCCGGACCGCGCGCTCCGGCTCCGGGCCCGCCGCGCGCAGGTGTTCCCAGGGCTGGCGCTGCGCCCCCGGACCGGGCACGGCGACCGGGAAGGGCTGCCGGGGAGCCGGCCCGCCCCGGCTCGTCCCGCCGAGCAGCGCGGCCGCGTGCGCCACGGACGCCAGCGTGATGTGCCGGTGCCAGCCGCGGAACGAACGGCCCTCGAAGTCCCGCAGCCCGACCCGCTCGCCGACCTCGGTGAAGTCCCGTGCGACCCCGCGGCTCAGCCGGCTCATCCGCAGCAGCGCGGGCAGCGGGGCCTGCGTCATATCGGTGAGGAACAGCTCCCCCGCCGGGCGCAGCGGATCGTTCCACACCCCGAGCAGCAGCAGGCTGCGCTGCCCCCGGTTCGGCGCCCCGGCCCGCGCGTACGGGACCCGCTGCCCGAACACCACCCGCACCGCGACGACCAGCGCGCTCGACGCGCCCCAGCGCACCTGGTGGCGCAGCCCCTTGACCGTCTCGACGATCTGCTGCGCGGACACCACACCGGCGCCGTACCCCGGCAGTGCCGGATCGGCCACCGCCAGCCGGCTCGACGGACCGATCCGGGCCAGCACCGGCATCCCGGCGGCGCCGAACTCCCGCATCAGCAAGGGGAGATCGTGGCCGCAGGCATTGAGCAGCAGCGGCCTGGGCGGCACCGGCCAGCGGTTCATCGTCTCCAGGACCACGGCCGCCGCGCACTCGTCCGGGGACTCCGCCACGGTCTCCGCCGGAATGTCCGCGCGCCGCCGCCGCACGGCGTCCTGGAGCCAGAACTCGGGCAGATGCAGGCGCCAGTTGACCGGCACACTCATCTCCTCCGAGGCGAACCACAGCCCGAAGGCGCGCTGCCCGGCCGCCCCGCCGCCCCCGGGCGTACCCGGAGCCACACCCACCGACTGGTCACCGGCCTTGGGGATCGACATCTGCTGGAGCACCCAGGCCTGCGGCGGAACCGTCCGCTGCACATAGCCGGCCAGGGCCTCCCGGACGGGCGCCCAGTCCCAGGTGGAACTGGAGATGAAGTGCTGAAGACTCTGCTCGGCGGCCGAACCCCCGGTGAGGGAGGCGATGTTGCGCATCGTCTTGCGACCGCCCACGGTCAGCAGCCCGCGCAGGTACTGCTCCCCCTTCAGGCGCTGGTCCCTCCGGCGCAGGGACGCGGAGAACACCGTGGCGGCCAGCTCGGAGACCACATCGGACGGTTCGTCTGCGTCCGGGAAACCGGCGAATACGTCCCGGACTTGGTTCAGGGCTCCACTCATACGCCAACGGTGACCCCGGCGACCCGTGCCGGACGAGGTGCGCCGGGCACCAGATCCCCCCGTGTCATGGTGCTCCGGCCACCATCAGGGCGGCCCGGAAGCCCGGATCACCCGGTGTGGGGGCTGTGACGGGTGTGGTGGGGGCACCACCCCGGTACGCCGGAGGTGACGGAGCACGTGACGGAACACCTGACGAAGTCACCCGCAACTGACAGGGCCGGGGAGAGCCGCTGACGCATCCGCACGCGGCTGCGCAGAGTGGCACCCCGGCACCCCTGACCGGGTGTTCCCTCACCTTCTGGAGTGCACAGACATGCTTGAACCCGGTAGCGGTTCTGCTGTACGTCCGGGGCCCGGCGCCCAGACCGCTCCCGGCCGGAGCGGCGCCCCGCTGGCCGAGGCGGTGCTCGCCGTGGCCCGGCGGGACATCGCCTCCTTCCACGCCCTGCCCCTCTCGCACGGGGGCTCCATCAGGAACTCGAAGGTCCGCGACGTCTACGAGGCGCTGTTCGGGCAGGCGCAGCTCGCCGCCGAGGTGTCCTACAGCGGCACGATGCTCGACTCGTTCTTCCGCCCGCGCGGACCGCTGCGCGCCGCACAGCGGCTGGCGGCGAGCAGCTTCGGCGCGGACGCCACCGTCTTCCTGTCCGCCGGCACCAGCACCGCCAACCGGGTCGCGCTCGGCGCCCTGGTACCGGCCGGCGGCAGGGTGCTGGCCGACCGCAGCTGCCACCAGTCCGTGCACTTCGCACTCGGTGACCTCGACGCGGTGACCGAGTACGCGCCGATGCGCCGCTGCTGCGCCAACTGCCCGCGGACCTTCGCCGACCTGCGGCAACTGCTCGACATGTTCGCCCTCGCCGTCGCCGAGGGCGTGCCCTACGACACCGTGGTGCTCTCCGCCGTCTCCTACGACGGGGTCCGCTACGACCTGCCGTCACTGCTGCGCGCTCTGGCCGAACTGCACCCGTCCGTATCCGTCCTGGTCGACGAGGCGTGGGGCGCCGTCCACCACTACCACCCCAGGCTGCGGTCGCTGACCGCGCTGGAGGCGGTGCGCCGGCTGCGCGAGACCGAGCCGGGACTGCCGATGACGGTCGCGGTGACCCACTCCGCCCACAAGTCCATGTCGGCGCTGCGGCAGGGGTCCTATCTGCATCTGATGGGCGACGGCGAGCTGCGGGAGCGCGTCGCGCAGTCCCTGTTCCAGCACCACACCACCTCGCCGAGCTGGCCCGTGCTGGCCAGTCTCGACCTGGCCAGGCTGCAGGCCGAGACCGAGGGGGAGGCGCTGCTGGAGCGCTCGTTGAACCTGGCCAGGACCCTGCGCGCCGAGATCCGCTCCGACCCCAGGCTCTCGGCCTTCCGGGTGCTCGGGCCGGAGGGGCACCTGACCGACCCGGCGCTGCTCGTCCACGAGGACCCCACCCGCGTCCTGGTGGACATCGGCGCCCTCGGCATCACCGCGGCCGAGTTCCGCCGCATCCTGTTCGACGAGTACGCCCTGTACGTCGCCAGGGAGAGCGGCGACGCCGTCGTCTTCCACGTCCACATCGGCGTCGACGAGGGGACCCTGCTGCGGCTGCTCGACGCGCTGCGCACCCTTCAGCGCACCTACCGGGCCACGTCCGAGGCACTGGCCGGGGACACCGCCGAACACTTCATCATCGCCTACCCGCCCGGCATCCCGATCACGGTGCCCGGCGAGAAGCTCTCCGCCCGGACCCGCGAGGAACTCGACGCGCTGCGCACCAGCGGAGTCGAGATCTACACGCTGCGCCAGGGGGGCACAGCGGCCCATCCGGCTCCGGCATCCTCCCTCCTCAGTGGAACGGCAGATACGGAGTGACCCCATGCTCAAACTCGTCGACATCCGCAGGCACGCGGCCGACCGCCCCGCACACACAGCCGTCGTCGACGGCCCGGCGCGGCTGACCTGGCGGCAGTTCGAGGACCAGGTGAGCCGGGTGACGGCCGGACTGCACGCGCTCCTGCCGCCCGGCCGCCCGGCCCGCGCGGCGTTCGCCGCCGGGAACAGCTGGCAGCTCGTCGTCGTCATGGCCGCCTGCTCGACCCTCGGCATCCCGTGCGTCGGCCTGGACTTCACCGCGACGCCCGAAGCCACCGCCCGCGCCCTGGAACAGCTGCGCCCCACCGTGCTGTTCAGCACCGCCCCGCACCGCGCCCTGCTGACGGCCGCCGCCGGGGCCGGACCGGGCGGCGACGCGCTCGCCGTCCACCTCGACGGCCCCGCCGCGAGCGCCCGCAGCTACGCCGCGCTGGCGGCCACCGAACCCCGCGACGTGGACCCGGTCGAGCAGCCCTTCGCGATGTACTGCTTCACCTCCGGGACCAGCGGCACGCCCCGCATGGTGATCCGGCACACCTCGTTCGAGGCACGCCGACTGGCCCTGCTGGTCGAGCGGTTCGCGTTCGGCCGGGACGACGTGCACCTGCTGACCGTTCCGCTCCACCACTCCTCGGGCCCCGGCTGGGCGCGGGTGTTCCTCGCCGTCGGCGGCCGGCTCGTCCTGTGCCCGCCGGGCGACCCGGAGCAGATGGCCCGGCTGATCCGTACGGAGGGCGTCTCCACCACCCTGGTGGTACCGCCCGATCTGGCGTCCCTGGTGTCGCACCCCGACTCCGCGGACCTGGCCGCCTGCCCCCGGCTGCGCTTCGTGCTCTCCGGCGGCCGGCATCTCAACCGATGGCTGATCGACACCGCGTGGAAGCGGCTCGGACCCGTTCTGCACCTGTACTACGGCACCACCGAGACCGGCCTGAACACCCTCATCACCCCCGACGACCTGCACACCGCCCCCAGCCGCGCGGGCCGGGCCATGGAGGGCAGCGCAGTCGCGGTGGTCGACGCGCGGGGGCGCCTCGTGGCGCCGGGCGTCCGGGGCCGTGTCGCCGTCGCGAGCTTCCAGCTGATGGACGACTACGCGATGGGCGTGCCGGTCTTCCTGGACCTCGACACGGGCGACGGCGAGGGCATCCGGCGGTTCCTGCTCACCGGCGACAGCGGCGTGCTCGACGAGGAGGGGCGCCTCGAACTCACCGGGCGCACGGACGGCGTCTCCAAGGTGGACGGGACGGCGCCGCTGGACGTCAATGTCTTCGGGCTCGAATACGACCTGATGGACCTCGACTGCGTACGGGACACCGCGGTCCTGCGCGTCGACCTGCCGGGCGTCGGCGATGCCCTGATCGTGCCCTTCGTCCCGGTCTCCCCGGAGCGCGGGGCCGAGGGCGAGAGCGCGGTCCGGGCCGCCTGTGCGAGCAGGGTGCCGTGCCTCCCCGCCCATGTGGTGCGGGTCGCCTCGATCCCGTACAGCCCGACCGGCAAGGCACGGGCGGGGGAGCTGCTGGCGCGGGTGCTCCCGCGCGTACTCGCGCGGGAGCCGGTGGCCTGAGCGTTCAGGTGAGCGGGCCGTTCCGGGTGACCGGGTGGCTCCGGTCGGTCACGCCGCCCGGTGGGCGAGCATCGGTCACGCCGCCTGGTGGGCGAGCAGTGCCAGCGCGCACAGCAGCACCACCAGCAGGGCGATCAGCATCATCGGGTTCATCCCGCCGAAGGGGCCCTGCCCCTGTCCCTGCTGCTCCAGCCGCGCGCGGCTGGCCCGGCACACGGGGCAGCGCCCCTCGGCCACGGGCGCCGCACAGTTCGCGCACACCAATCGGTCGTAGGTCATGCGCTTTCCTCCTCCCGCGCGGCGGAGCCGCACAAGCCCTCACTCCGCACAACGCTCACGGAAACGCCACCGTTCCCCCTACCACTGTGCCAGCTCGCGAGGATTTCGGCGCGGCCCGCCGGACAGGTCACGGAAGCTCCCGTTTCGCTCCTGCTTGCGTTCCGTCATAAATCACCCATCCCGGTACGCGTGCCTGCACGCGCCAGTCCGGTTCGCGTATGGTCACGCTCACCTACTCCCGGCCGACCGTGGTGCATCCGTGATCCGATTCGACAACGTCTCCAAGACCTACCCCAGGCAGAGCCGTCCCGCTCTACGGGATGTGTCTCTCGATATCGAGAAGGGCGAGTTCGTCTTCCTGGTGGGCTCCTCCGGCTCCGGCAAGTCCACCTTCATGCGACTCATCCTCCGCGAGGAGCGCGCCAGCCAGGGCATGGTCCACGTCCTGGGCAAGGACCTCGCGCGCATGTCCAACTGGAAGGTGCCGCACATGCGCCGCCAGCTGGGCACCGTCTTCCAGGACTTCCGGCTGCTTCCCAACAAGACCGTCGCGGAGAACGTGGCGTTCGCCCAGGAAGTGATCGGCAAGCCGCGCGGTGAGATCCGCAAGGCCGTTCCGCAGGTCCTCGACCTCGTCGGCCTCGGCGGCAAGGAGGACCGGATGCCCGGTGAGCTCTCCGGTGGTGAGCAGCAGCGCGTGGCGATCGCGCGGGCCTTCGTGAACCGGCCCATGCTGCTGATCGCGGACGAGCCGACCGGCAACCTCGACCCGCAGACCTCGGTCGGCATCATGAAGCTCCTGGACCGGATCAACCGGACCGGGACCACCGTGATCATGGCGACCCACGACCAGAACATCGTCGACCAGATGCGCAAACGCGTCATCGAGCTCGAGCAGGGCCGTCTCGTACGTGACCAGGCGCGCGGCGTCTACGGCTACCAGCACTGAGCACCCAGCACTGAAAGGACGCCATGCGCGCCCAGTTCGTCCTGTCGGAGATCGGCGTCGGCCTCCGTCGCAACCTCACGATGACCTTCGCCGTCGTCGTCTCCGTCGCCCTCTCGCTCGCCCTGTTCGGTGGCGCGCTGCTCATGCGCGAGCAGGTCAGCACGATGAAGGACTACTGGTACGACAAGGTCAACGTCTCCATCTACCTCTGCGGCAAGGGGGATTCGGAGACGGTGGTCCAGTGCGCCAAGGGTGCGGTCACCGGGGAGCAGAAGAAGGAGATCGAGGGCGATCTCAGGAAGATGGACGTCGTCGAGACGGTGACGTACGAGTCGTCCGACCAGGCGTACAAGCACTACCAGGAGGAGTTCGGCGACTCCCCGATGGCCGGCAACATCACGCCGGACCAGATGCCGGAGTCGTTCCGCGTCAAACTCCACGACCCGACCAAGTACAAGGTCGTCGCCACGGCCTTCGCCGGCCGCAACGGGGTGCAGTCGGTGCAGGACCAGAGAAGCATCCTGGACAACCTCTTCGGTCTGATGAACGGCATGAACGTCGCCGCGCTCTTCGTGATGGCGCTGATGCTGGTCATCGCGCTGATGCTGATCGTGAACACGGTCCGGGTGTCCGCGTTCAGCCGACGGCGCGAGACGGGCATCATGCGGCTCGTCGGCGCCTCCGGCTTCTACATCCAGATGCCGTTCATCATGGAGGCCGCGTTCGCCGGTCTCATCGGCGGCGTACTGGCCTGCGTCATGCTGCTGGCCGGCCGCTACTTCCTGATCGACGGCGGCCTGGCGCTCCAGGACAAGCTGAATCTGATCGACTTCATCGGCTACGACGCGGTCCTCACCAAGCTCCCGCTGGTCCTGGCGATCGGTCTGCTGATGCCCGCGGTCGCCGCTCTCTTCGCGCTGCGCAAGTACCTCAAGGTATGACGATCACCTCCTGAGGCGCGCGGCCGACGGACCGCGCGCCGGGGAGCCGTACCTCTAGACTCAACGCCATGTCTGGCCCCGTACATCGTGTCGGGCCCCGCGGACTCTGTCGCGGGGCGGCCCTGACATTGGTCTTCGCGAGCGTTCTCGCCACCGGCGCCGCCACCGGTTCGCTGCCGCGCGGCGACGGGCGCGGTACCGAGACGAAGACCCGGCCCGTCGCCTCCTTCACGGACCGGGACGCGGTGGCCGAGGCCGCCGCCGACGCCGTGGCGGACGGCAAGTCCGGCACCGAGGCGGCCGAGGAGGTCGTCAGCCGCAGCGGGGACCGCTGGGGCGCGGTGTACGACGAGCGGGAGTACCAGGAGTTCGAGCAGGCCCTCGACGGCTCGTACACGGGGGTCGGGATCGCCGCCAGACGCTCCGCCGACGGGCTGGTCGCGGTGGCCCGGGTCCAGCCGGGCAGCCCCGCCGACCGGGCCGGTATCCGCGCGGGCGACCTGATCCGCACGGTCGACGGCCGCCGGGTCGACCGCCGCCCGGTCTCCGACGTGGTGGCCCTGCTGCGCGGTGACCGTACCGGCGCGGCGGCGGGGAGCACCGTCGTCCTGGGGGTGCAGCGGGGCTCCGCCGACCGGACGCAGACGCTGCACCGGGCCCGTCTCACCACCGAGGCCGTCACCGTGCGGCGGCTCGGACCGGACCGTTCCGATTCCTCCGAGGCTGTACTGATCGAGGTCGGCTCGTTCACCAAGGGTTCGGGCGACGAGATCCGTGACGCCGTCCGGGAGGCACCGGCGGGCGCCGGTGTGCTGCTGGACCTGCGCGGCAACTCCGGCGGGCTGGTCACCGAGGCCGTCACCGCCGCCTCCGCCTTCCTGGACGGCGGCCTGGTCGCCACCTACGACGTGCACGGCGAGCAGCGCGCCCTGTACGCGGACGGCGGCGGTGACACCGTGCGCCCCGTCGTCGTCCTCATCGACGGCGGCACGATGAGCGCGGCCGAGCTGCTGACCGGCGCCCTCCAGGACCGGGGGCGGGCCGTCACGGTCGGCTCGCGCACCTTCGGCAAGGGTTCCGTCCAGATGCCGAGCAAGCTCGCGGGCGGCTCGGTGGCCGAGCTGACCGTGGGCCACTACCGGACTCCGGCGGGCCGGAGCGTCGACGACCGGGGCATCACACCGGACCTCGCGGTGAGCTCGCGGGCCCAGGAACGGGCCGAGACGGTATTGAGTGGCCTCGGGGGTGGGTCGTAGTGCGAAAATGGCCGCACTATGGCTAAGGAAAAGGACACCGGGCGCAAGATCATCGCGCAGAACAAGAAGGCGCGCCACGACTACACCATCCTCGACACCTACGAGTGCGGCCTCGCGCTGATGGGCACCGAGGTCAAATCGCTGCGCATGGGCCGGGCCTCACTGGTGGACGGCTTCGTGCAGATCGACGGCGGCGAGGCGTGGCTGCACAACATCCACGTCCCGGAGTACGTCCAGGGCACCTGGACCAACCACTCGGCCAAGCGCAAGCGCAAGCTGCTGATGCACCGGGCCGAGATCGACAAGCTGGAGTCGAAGTCGCAGGAGACCGGCCACACGATCGTGCCGCTCGCCCTGTACTTCCGGGGCGGCCGGGTCAAGGTCGAGATCGCGCTGGCGAAGGGCAAGAAGGAGTACGACAAGCGGCAGACGCTGCGTGAGAAGCAGGACACGAGGGAGACTAACCGGGCGGTCTCGGCGGCCCGCCGGCGCCAGCGGAGCGCCTGACCTGACCCGCGGGGACCGGCCGGCGGCCGGTCCGCCAGGAATACGCTGGCATCGGCGTGCGTTGGTCACGTACGATGGCACTGCACCCCACGGGGTGTGTACCACCTTTGAAAAATCAACATGGGGATGATCGGTTTCGACAGCGGATGTCGAAGCAGGGGAAGCGAGTCGAGGAAGCGGCAATGATCTCGTTAACCATATGTCGCAACCAATAATCGCCAATTCCAAGCGCGATTCCTCCGCCTTCGCCCTCGCTGCCTAATTAGCAGCTAAGCGAAGACTCTGCGGAGTGTCAGCCCGGGGGTGATCCCGACCCGGATCCTGGCATCATTTAGGGATCTAAACTTCTAGGCCCGGTCACGGGGCCCTGAAGGAAATCAAACAGTGACTGGGCCTGTCGGAGGCTTGTTCGCGTGACCTCCGGGGCCGAGAAAAGCGCAGCGAACTGCACTCGGAGAAGCCCTGATTCCGCACCGTTGGACGCGGGTTCGATTCCCGCCATCTCCACAGCTGATCGGCCCCCTGCCCTGCGATTCCGTCGCAGGGCAGGGGGCCACCCCTTTATATGGGAGCACCGTGGGAGCGTCAGACCCCGTGCATACCGCCACGCGACCGCGTACGCCCGCACAGCAACAGGGCCAGGGGGCACGCGGTCTTCGTCATCCTCCACGGCACAGGCCCGCGCCATCGGATACGGATACGTCGAGACGAAGCGGAAGGACGGCAAGCTGCCGTCTGTCCCGCCTCCGGGCACCGTGATCGCCCACCAGATCAGCGAAGACGGTGTCACGGACGTCATCGCCTGATCGTCAGCGTTCTTCGGCCCCCTGCCTCCAAGAGGCAGGGGGCCGACTCGTTACCCGATGCGCCCGGCGGTCAGCCGAACAACGCCTTCACGGAGGAGGGGCCGGTGAAGTCCTCCGCCAGGGCGTCCATGAGGACTTCGCCGCAGACCGCGCCGAGCCAGTAGCCGGCCCCGCGGAGCACTCCGGCGCGCTGGAACCCCGCCTTCTCGTAAGCCTTGATCCCGGCGGTGTTGGGCTCCAGCACCTTCAACCAGACCATGCGCAGATTGGCGACGTGGAAGGCGTAGTCCAGGGTCAGCCGGGTAGCCCCGGAGCCCAGGCCCCGACCGCGGGCTTCACGGCTGAGCATGATCACGAACTCCGCCGTTCGTACGGCGTCGTCGGGCAGGAGCGTGGTCACCCCCACCGGGACGGGCCGGCCGCCGGTCAGGTCGTAGACGGTGAAGCGCGGGTTCGTACCACGGACCTGGTGGGCCATGCCCTCGGTACGGGCCTCCAGGGACTCCGGAACCTGGCGGCCGTAGCCGACCATCAGCGTAGGATCCTGCTCCCACCGCCAGTACGTCTCCACCAGGTCAGGCCGGTACGGGCCCAGGGCGCAGGTCTTCGTGGCGATCCACAGGGTGGGGTCAGGGTCGGTCACCGGGGGCTCCGATCGTGAGGGCGGTCGTCACCCTCGGCGTAGGCCTGGGCGAGCAGGGCGGCGAAGGCGCGCTCCCAGGTGCCGTCGATTGACAGTCGAACGCGTCAGCCAGGCGGCGAGTCGAACGCGTCAGCAGAACCACCACTCACGTCATGCCTGTCAGGCGGCAACGGGCTTCTTCTTGGCGCTCTTGCTCGCTGCCTTGGGTGCGAGCTGGGCGATCCGCTGGTGTGTGACGCCGAGCATGCGACCGGCCTCGGCCTGCGTCAGCCCGAGGCCGACGAGTGTCTTCGCTGCTCGTGTCATCGCCGCGCGGCGGCGCCTCTCCGCCTCTTGCGCGGCAGCGTCGGCTTCTTCGGCCTCCCGCACGACCTCGAACATCGCCGGGTCGGCCGGGACGAGGTCGACGGTGTAGGCAGCCGGATCGTCCTCGATATCCAGAACGAGACTGACCAGATCCCGCGCGTTCTCGTGGGCCTCGGTCCAAGTGAGGCCCTGTGTGACGTTCTGCTCCCCTTTTGGGAGACCGTCGATGCTCACGACCCAAAAGCGTCCCTGACGCTCTGCTGTTGCCTTGTGCGTGGTCATTCAGTGCGCCCCTTTTTCGCTCAGTTCGATGATGTGGAGACGGTTGGCCCGGAGGCCGAGGGGGCTTACGCCTCCTCGGCCGTCCGGATGATCGATGCGGCGGTGCCCTCCGCGATCTCGGAGTGCCGGGGGACATGGACTTTGATCGCGCCGATTCTAGTCTGACTTGAGTCTGCACTCAAGTCGGACTAGAATCTTGAGGCTGTGCCCGCCCGGAGGCCTCCGGACGCGGGTGCTTGCGCACAAACCACCAGGTGCCGATCGGCTCAGGGGGAGGCGGTGCTCTCCGCGCAAGCGGCGGTGACCCGACCTTGGGGCCTCGCTTTTCGCTGTCCGCGGCGCGGCGCGGCGGACATGATCAGCGCGCGGGAGCGTGTGCCCCGGCGCGCGGACCGACAGCGCGCGCCCGCTGTCAGGCCGCCCCGGGCGGCGCCCGCACTGTTCGTCGGAACAGATGTATGTCTCATGATGAACAACACCGGACAGTAGGGTCGGAGCATCCTCGGCGTGCGCTACATTCATCGTCCGGGTGCGCTGTGGTAGGGGGCGCTGGGACAGGGTGGGGGCCCGGTCCGGCGACACACAACCGGTCATTCGCGCGCACCCGATCCTGAGTGGGGGAAGTGCGTACAACAGTGGAAACTTGGCGTGAAGGTGCCCATGCGGGGCATACACACGAGCCGAACGAAGTCACCATCCAACTCGACGGTCTGGGACGGCAGCTCTCCGAGCTGCTACCGGAACCCGGCGCTCCGGAAGGCTCCGACGGCCCTGTTTTCGTCGACGAGAGCGGGCGGCGGAGCAAGACGCTCCGGCGGTTCGGCTGGGTGATCGCGGCGGTCTGCGTCTGCTTCGCGGTGACGCTCGTCGGTGCCGTCCTCGGCGGCAACTCCAGCGCTCCGTTTCTGCCGCTTTCCGGCCAGAACGAGCACAAGAAGGCGGAAGAGGTGCAGGTGCCTCCGACGCCGGGCGAGAGCGCGGGCGCCCTGGTGACGCCCGGTGCGTCGGCCGGCTCCTCGCCGTCCGCCCCGGTGAACGGGAGCAGCGCCCCGGTGGTGCCGGGCAGCTCCGCCACCGCCGGTTCCCCGGCGCCCGGTACCGGCTTCTCGGCACCGGCCCCCATCGTGCCGGCCGGGGACCGGACCGAGACCGGCGGCGGCGGCGGCGGTGGTGGCACCGCGCCGACCGCCGACACCCCGGTCTCCGCCCCGCCCACCAGCACCGCGACGCCTCCCGCCGACCCCGAGACGCCGCCGCCGGACACCGTGACACCGCCCGTCGAGTCCACGGACCCTCCTGCGCAAGAGCAAGAAGGCGCCAAGTAAATGACCACCCCCGTCACGCGGGGCAGGCACAACCGCAGGAAGCGGACCCGGCGGCGCAGGCTCCCCATGCGCTATCTGCTGCCGTTCCTGCTCCTCGTCGCCCTGCTCGCCATGCTGATGCTGCGCGGATACGTGCACAGCGAAATCCTCGCCGACCACCGGATCCAGCCACCTGCGGCCACCGACCAGGTGCCCCAGCAGGTCCTCGAAGGCGGACCGGTCATCGACGCGCGCAGCGCGACCGAGCCCGCCAAGACCCTGCGCATCCCCGATCACCACATCGTGCTGACCTTCGACGACGGCCCCGACCCGGTGTGGACCCCGCGGGTGCTCGACAAGCTCAAGGAGTACGACGCACACGCCGTCTTCTTCGTCACCGGCACCATGGCCTCGCGCTATCCCGAGCTGGTGAAGCGCATGGTCGACGAGGGGCACGAGGTCGGGCTGCACACCTTCAACCACCCCGACCTCTCCTACCAGTCCCACTCCCGCATCGACTGGGAGCTCTCGCAGAACCAGCTGGTGCTGGCGGGCGCGGCCGGAATCCGTACGTCGCTGTTCCGCCCGCCGTACTCCTCGTTCGCCGACGCCATGGACGACAAGTCCTGGCCGGTCACCCAGTACATCGGCAGCCGCGGCTACCTCACCGTCGTCAACAACACCGACAGCGAGGACTGGAAGCGCCCCGGTGTCCGCACCATCATCAAGAACGCCACCCCGAAGCACGGCAAGGGCGCCATCGTCCTGATGCACGACTCCGGAGGCGACCGGTCCCAGTCCGTGGCCGCGCTCGACCGCTTCCTGCCCAGGATGCAGGACGAGGGGTACGAGTTCGCCAACCTCACCACCGCCCTCGGCGGCCCCAGCGCGCACACCCCGGTCACCGGCCTCGCGCTCTGGAAGGGCAAGGCGTTCGTCCACGCCGTCGCTGTCTCGGAGCACATCACCGATGTGATGGCGGCCGGTCTCGCTGTCATCGGGGTGCTCGTCATCAGCCGCTTCGGACTGATGCTGCTGCTCTCCTTCGTGCACGCGCGCCGGGTCCGGAAACGGGACTTCAGCTGGGGCGAGCCGGTCACCCGACCGGTGACCGTCCTGGTGCCCGCGTACAACGAACGCGAGTGCATCGCCAACACGGTGCGCTCCCTGGTGGCAAGTGACTATCCGGTCGAAGTCATCGTGATCGACGACGGCTCCACGGACGGCACCGCGGACATCGTCGAGGCGATGTGGCTGCCGAACGTACGGGTGGTGCGCCAGCGCAACGCCGGGAAGCCCGCGGCCCTCAACAACGGCATCGCGCACGCCCGCCACGACATCATCGTGATGATGGACGGCGACACGGTCTTCGAGCCGGCCACCGTCCGCGAGCTCGTGCAGCCCTTCGCCGATCCCCGGGTCGGGGCCGTCGCGGGCAACGCCAAGGTCGGCAACCGGGACTCGATGATCGGGGCCTGGCAGCACATCGAGTACGTGATGGGCTTCAACCTCGACCGCAGGATGTACGACCTGCTGCGCTGCATGCCCACCATCCCCGGCGCGGTCGGGGCGTTCCGCCGTGGCGCGCTGGACCGGATCGGCGGCATGAGCGAGGACACCCTCGCCGAGGACACCGACGTCACGATGGCCCTGCACCGGGACGGCTGGCGCGTCGTGTACGCGGAGAACGCCCGCGCCTGGACCGAGGCGCCGGAGACCGTGCAGCAGCTGTGGTCGCAGCGCTACCGGTGGTCGTACGGCACGATGCAGGCCATCTGGAAGCACCGCCGCGCGGTCGTCGAGCGCGGGCCGTCCGGCCGTTTCGGACGCGTCGGGCTGCCGTTCGTCGCCCTGTTCATGGTCGTCGCCCCGCTGCTCGCGCCCCTCATCGACGTCTTCCTGTTGTACGGACTCGTCTTCGGCCCCACTCAGAAGACGGTCCTCGCCTGGCTCGGCGTCCTGGCGGTGCAGGCCGTCTGCGCCGCGTACGCCTTCCGGCTCGACCGGGAACGCATGACGTATCTGATCTCGCTGCCCCTCCAGCAGATCCTCTACCGGCAGCTCATGTACGTGGTGCTGCTCCAGTCCTGGATCACCGCTCTCACCGGCGGCCGGCTGCGGTGGCAGAAGCTGCGCCGCACCGGAGCCGTGGAGGCGCCCGGCTCGATACCCAGCCAGCGGCGCGGCAGCAGCAATGACCGGAGGCCCGTCGCATGACCCACCCGAGCCACCCCTCGGCCTACCCGCAGCAGCCGCCCGGGGAGCCGCACACGGTGCCGTTCCCGGCGCAGCAGCAGTGGGCACCCGCCGGGCAGGGGCAGTACCCGCCCGTCGACGCCCGGTACGCCCCGCCCGCCGACGCCCGGTACGCGCTGCCCCCCGAGACCGCGGCGGCGGTGCCCGCCCCCGCGAAGGAGCCGGCGGCCAACGCGCCGAAGGCGGGCGGCCGCGACCGCTACCTCGACCTGCTCCGTGCCGTCGCGCTCGTCCGCGTCGTCATCTTCCACCTGTTCGGCTGGGCCTGGCTGACCATCCTGTTCCCGTCCATGGGCGTGATGTTCGCCCTGGCCGGCTCCCTGATGGCCAGGTCGCTGGCCCGGCCTGCCTGGAGCGTCCTGCGCGGCCGGCTGCGCAGACTGCTGCCGCCGATGTGGGCGTTCGCCGCCCTCGTCGTACCGATGATGTTCGTGATGGGCCTCAAGCCGGTGCGGGAGGAGGGCATCTGGTGGTTCCTGAAGCTGGGCTGCTACATCCTGCCGGTCGGCTCGCCGCCGTACCCGTGGGTGAGCGGTTCCGAAAGCGGGTTCCTGGAGCAGTCGTGGGCCGAACAGGCGGCGGGCCCGCTCTGGTACATCCGCGCCTACCTCTGGTTCGTCCTGGCCTCCCCGCTGCTGCTGAAGGCGTTCCGCCGGCTGCCGTGGGCGACGCTGCTCGCGCCGATCGGCCTCACGGCCGTCATCGGCACCGGTCTGGTGACCGTTCCCGGAGCGACGGGCGAGGCGCTCGTCGACTTCGGCACGTTCGGCTCCTGCTGGATCCTGGGCTTCGCCCACAACGACGGGCTGCTGCGCAAGATCCCGCGCTACATCTCGGTCTCATCGGCCGCGCTCATCATGGCCTTCGGCCTCTGGTGGGCGTCCGGGCACCTCACCGACGAGGGCTGGAACCTGGACGAGATCCCGCTCGCCCAGGCCACCTGGTCACTGGGCTTCTGCGCGATCCTGCTCCAGTACGCGCCCTCGTGGAAGGAACTGCCGGGCCGGCTGGCCGGCTGGGACGGCCCGATCACCCTGGCCAACAACCGGGCCGTGACGATCTACCTCTGGCACAACATGCTGCTCATGGCGACGATGCCGATCATCGATCAGCTGTGGAACATCCCATGGGTCGGTGAACACCTCGATACGTACATCGACGCCTCGTACGACGCGCTCGTGCTGATCCTGATCTGGCCCCTGATAGGGGTGATGATCGTCGCGGTCGGCTGGGTCGAGGACGTGGCGGCGAAACGGCGGCCCCGGCTCTGGCCCAACGGCGCACCGAAGCGGACCGGGAAGCGGGCCGCGGGACGCGGCACACCGCAACCGGAACCGGAACCGGAACCGGAACCGGCCCGGCCCCCGGGACCGCGCCGGCGGTGAGCGCCCGCACCGGGCCGGCGGCACGGTATACCTTCGCCGCCCCGCGGCCGTGCCGGCGAAGCCCCGGCTGAGCCCCGGCTCGGCCATGCCGAGGTGTGATGATGGCCGCACGGTGTCGGGTGACGTAACGGGCGGGAAATGCGGGCGAACCGAGCCCGTCACGCATCGTTGGCAGGGTCGGTCCTGCGCACCATCGAGCAGCAGCGGGACGAGAGCCGGGTAGACCCTATGCACGACGACGAACAGCACGGGCCCCTCGCGGGCTTCACGGTCGGCGTCACCGCCGCGCGCCGGGCGGACGAACTCGCCACGCTGCTGCGGCGGCGGGGCGCCGCCGTGGTGCACGCGCCCGCCCTGCGGACCGTGCCGCTCGCCGACGACAGCGAACTCCTCGCCGCCACCGAGGAACTCCTCGACAGCGCCCCCGACGTGGTCATCGCCACCACCGCGATCGGCTTCCGGGGCTGGATCGAGGCCGCCGACGGCTGGGGCGTCGGGGCCCGGCTGCTGGACCGGCTGCGCGGCGTCGAGCTGCTGGCCCGCGGCCCCAAGGTCAAGGGCGCGGTCCGGGCCGCCGGGCTGACGGAGACGTGGTCACCCGCCTCCGAGTCCATGGCGGAAGTGCTGGAACGGCTCCTGGCACAGGGCATCGAGGGCCGCCGCATCGCCCTCCAGCTGCACGGCGAACCGCTCCCCGGCTTCGTGGAGTCGCTGCGGGCGGCCGGCGCCGAGGTCATCGGCGTCCCGGTCTACCGCTGGATGCCGCCCGAGGACATCGGCCCGCTCGACCGGCTCCTCGACCTCACCATCGCTCGCGGCCTGGACGCCCTCACCTTCACCAGCGCCCCGGCCGCCGCCTCGCTGCTGCGCCGCGCCGGGGAGCGCGGCATGCTCCCCGAGCTCCTGAGCGCTCTGCGGGACGACGTCGTATCGGCCTGCGTCGGACCGGTCACCGCACTCCCGTTGCAGGCCCACGGGCTCGACACCATCCAGCCGGAGCGCTTCCGGCTCGGCCCGCTCGTCCAGGTGCTCTGCCGTGAACTGCCCACCCGGGCACGTACGTTGCCCGTCGCCGGGCACCGGGTCGAGATCCGCGGCCACGCGGTCCTGGTCGACGGCGAGCTGCGCCCGGTGCCGCCGGCGGGGATGGCCCTGCTGCACACCCTGGCCCGCAGGCCGGGCTGGGTGGTGGCCCGCGCCGATCTGCTGCGCGCCCTGCCCGGCAGCGGTACGGACGAGCACGCGGTGGAGACGGCCATGGCCCGGCTGCGTACCGCGCTCGGCGTGCCCCGGATCGTCCAGACGGTCGTCAAACGCGGTTACCGGCTGGCCCTGGACCCGGCGTCGGAAGCCGGGTGCGCGGACTCCTGAGGGAGCTGTCGCCCCAGCAGGCGGGAAGCCCGCAGGAGGAGGGCGAGCGCGGCGGTGCACAGGGCCGCCCGTACCGCGTTCCAGGCGACCCACGCGTTCTCGAACCGGTCCCGCACGGCCGCCGGGTCGGCGATGCGCGCCGGGTTCCCGGCCCGCGCGAGCTCGTCGTTGAGCGGGACGCTGACGCCCGAGGTGAGCAGGAAGGCGACGGCGTACACGGCGAACGCGGCGAAGAGCCACCCGCGCGGGCCGGGGGAGCGGCGCTGCTGCCAGGCGGCCGCCGCGGTGAGGGCCGGCGCTCCGAAGAAGCCGGCGAAGAACACCGGGTTCTCTATGACGTCGTTGATGTTCCGCATGACCTCGATGAAGGTCCGGTCGTCGCTGCGGCCGAGCGCGGGCATGACCGCGCAGGAGAAGACGTAGAACGTGCCCGCGACGAGGCCGGTGGTGACGGCGGCGCCACCGAGCACGAGATGGTGGAGGGCGCGGTCCGGCCGGTGGGCCTGGCTGTTTGTCATGGCTCCAGTGAAGTGGCGGGGCCGTCCCGGCTCCATCGCTCAGGCGCGCAGCTCCCTACGCGGGCGTCCAAGGGGCGCCCGGGACCGCCGGGATACCGTGCGGGGATGATCAATGACGCCCACCGGCTCGACGCGGAGGTACGGCTCCGTCCCGTCACCGAGGCCGACGCGGCCTCCCTCGCCGCATCGATGACCCGCAGCCGTACGTACATGCGCCCCTGGGAACCCCGGCGGCCCGACGCCTTCTACACCGAGCGGGGGCAGCGGGAGCGGGTGGCCGGACTGCTGGCCGAACGCGAGGCCGGGCGCGTGATGCCCTGGTCGCTGGTGGACGGGGAGGACCGGGCGATCGGCGGGTTCCACCTCAACGCCGTGGTGCTCGGGTCCTTCCGCAGTGCCACGCTCGGCTACTGGGTGGACGTCGAGTACGCGGGCCGTGGGCTGGCCACCGCCGCGGTGCGCAAGATCTGCGAGCTGGCCCGGGACGAGCTGCGGCTGCACCGGATCGAGGCGGGAACGGTTCTGGACAACGTGGCGTCGCAGCGGGTGCTCGCCAAGTGCGGCTTCGAGCACTTCGGCACGGCCCCGCGCTATATGCACATCGACGGCGAATGGCGCGATCACCGCCTCTTCCAACGCATCCTGCACGACGGCCCGTTGACCGGGGAACCGGTCGCGCGCGGCGTCTGAGGCGCCCGCCGCCGGGGTCCGCGCGGCGGCAGGGGTTACGGGCGGGGTCCGGTAGGGGCACTCTGGTGTGGACGGCGGCCGGACCCAAGGCGGTGACATGCGCATGGCGACGCGCAAGGGCTCGTGCGACTGGCGGTTCGACGCCGGGCGGCTCTGTCTCGACCTGGTGGCGACGGGGGAGGGCAGCGCCGACGCCCCCGATCCGCTGGACCGGCCCGAGCGGCTCGCCCACTGGCTGGTGGCCTCCGGGGCCGTACCGCAGGGCACCCGGCTCGCGGCCGCGGACCACAACTGGCTCGTGCTCTTCCGTGAATTGAGGACCGCCGTCGACCGGCTGCTGACCGCACAACTCGGCGGCCGCGGAGCCGAGGGCGCCCTGGAGCGCGTCAACGCCCTCGCCGCCGGAGCGCCGCCCGCGGTGCGCGCCGTGCGCACCGGGAACGGCGCCCTGGTGCGCGGGCTCAGCACCGAACCCGACTGCCGGGCGCTGCTCGCCACCGTGGCACGCGACGCCGTGGAGCTGCTCACCGACCCGGCGGCCCTGGGCGGGCTGCGCCGCTGCGAGGGCGACAACTGCCGCCGGATCTACCTGGACACCTCGCGAGGCCGGCGCCGGCGCTGGTGCTCCAGCGAGGTGTGCGGGAACCGCGAACGGGTCGCCCGGCACCGGCGGCGCAACGCGGACCCGGCCGGCCCGCCCGCGAGGCCGTGACCCCGGAGCCCTGCCGCGCCCTGCTGAGGCCTCCCCGCCGGCCCTTCCGGCTCCGGGGCCGGGGCCGGGCACGATGCCGTGGGCGCGTGCGCCCCGGGAATCCTGGACGATGCCGACGCCACCGCCTTCGAGGCGCGTACGTCCCACGGGAAGCGGCTGGTGAGCGTCGGCGCGTAGCCACTTCGGCCCCGACCGCCCGGTCCGGGCGGGCCGCTGATCCGGCCGGCGAGATCACATGCTCGTGGCAGGTGCGCGACGGGCCCCGCGTCGCATAGGGTTGACGGCTGCCCAATGCACGTCAGAAGGGGGTCTCAGTGGCCGCGCAGGATGCCGCTGTCGATTCGTTGCGGGACCGGGAAATCGGTGTCGAGCAGGAACATCTCGACCATGTGTACCGCCGCCTCGAGGAGAAGATCCACGAGGCGGAATTTCTCATGACTGATGCCGTCAAACGCGGCCAGGTCGGGACACCCGGAGCGCTCGCCGAGCGCGACGCCCAGGTGTTCCGGGCCGGAATCCACCTCAACCGGCTGAACAGCGAGTTCGAGGACTTCCTCTTCGGAAGGATCGACCTGCTGCTCGGCAAGGACGGTGAGCGCGGCCCCGACGGCGCCTTCACCTCCGTGGAGCCGGCCGACGACGCAGTACGGGAGGACAGCACCGCCGACATCGCGGAGACGCTGCACATCGGCCGGATCGGGGTCCTCGACTCCGACTACGCGCCCCTGGTCATCGACTGGCGGGCGCCGGCAGCCGCGCCCTTCTACCGGTCGACGCCGAAGGAACCGGGCAGGGTGGTACGCCGCCGGGTCATCCGCTCCAAGGGCCGCAGGGTCCTGGGGGTCGAGGACGACCTGATGCGTCCCGAGCTGACCGCGTACCAGGGGGGCGAGAAGCTCCCCGTCATCGGGGACGGAGCGCTGATGGCGGCGCTCGGGCAGGCCCGCAGCCACACCATGCGGGACATCGTCTCCTCCATCCAGGCCGAGCAGGACATGGTGATCCGGGCGCCCGCCGCCTCGGTCACCGAGGTCTCGGGCGGTCCCGGCACCGGCAAGACCGCGGTCGCCCTGCACCGGGCCGCGTACCTGCTCTACCAGGACCGGCGGCGGTACGCGGGCGGCATCCTCGTCGTCTCGCCGACCCCGCTGCTCGTCGCGTACACCGAAGGGGTGCTGCCCTCGCTCGGTGAGGAGGGCCAGGTCGCGATCCGTGCGGTCGGCTCGCTGTCGGACGAGGCGGCGGGCACGGCGGGCGCCACCACCTACGACGAACCGGCCGTCGCCCGGATCAAGGGCTCGTCCCGGATCCTCCATGTGCTGCGCAAGGCGGCCCGCGGGGCGCTGGAACAGCCCACCGCGGCCCGGCCGGCCGCCGGGGACGACGGCCAGCTGGCGTTCGGGGACGCGGAGGAGGCCCCGCAGGAGGCCGCCACGCCCACCCGGCTGCGGGTGGTGGCCTTCGGCGCCCGGGTCGAGCTGAACGAGGACGAGCTCCGGCGCATCCGGAACAACGTCCTCAGCGGCACCGCACCGGTCAACCTGCTGCGCCCGCGCGCCCGCAAACTGCTGCTGGACGCGCTGTGGAGCAGGTCGTCCGGCCGGGGCCGCTACACCGATCAGGAGCTGGCCGCCGAACTGCGCTCGTCGTTCGACGAGGACGTCTCCACCGAGACGCCGTTCATCCGGTTCCTGAACGCCTGGTGGCCCGAGCTCACCCCGCGCGGGGTGCTCGCCGCGATGTCGGACGAGAAGCGGCTCGCCCGCTGGGCGCGCCGGACCCTCAACCAGGGCGAGGTGCGCCGGCTCGCGCGCTCCCTGAAGCGCCTCGACAGCGCGGGGCAGGGGCCGCTGTCCGTCCACGACGTGGCGATGCTGGACGAGTTGCAGTACCTGATCGGCACCCCGAACAGGCCGAAGCGCAAACGCGAGTTCGATCCGCTGGACCACCTCACCGGTCTGGAGGAGCTGATGCCGCAGCGGGAGGAGACCCAGTGGGAGCGGGCCGAACGGCTCGCGGCGGAGCGCACGGAGTACGCGCACGTCATCGTGGACGAGGCGCAGGACCTCACGCCCATGCAGTGGCGGATGGTCGGCCGCCGCGGCCGGCACGCCACCTGGACGATCGTCGGGGACCCGGCGCAGTCCTCCTGGTCCGACCCGGACGAGGCGGCCGCGGCGCGCGACGAGGCCCTCGGCAACCGTCCGCGCCGCCGGTTCACCCTGACCGTCAACTACCGGAACCCGGCGGAGATCGCCGAGCTCGCCGCCAAGGTCCTCGCGCTCGCGATGCCCGGCATGGAGTCACCGGCCGCCGTCCGCTCCACGGGCGTCCGGCCGCGCTTCGAGACCGTGCGGGACGGCGATCTGGCCGCGACCGTGCGCGAGGAGGCACGCCGGCTGCTCGGTGAGGTCGACGGCACGGTCGGTGTCGTCGTCGCGATGAACCGGCGGGTCCAGGCCCGCAAGTGGCTCGCGGAGCTCGGCGAACGGGTGGTCGCGCTGGGCAGCCTGGAGGCGAAGGGCCTGGAGTACGACGCCACGGTGGTCGTCTCGCCCGCGGAGATCGCGGACGAGTCCCCGGCGGGGCTGCGGGTGCTGTACGTCGCGTTGACGCGGGCCACGCAGCAGCTCACGGTCGTGTCGGGGGAGCGGGACCTGCCCGACGAGGACGGGGTGCCGGACCTGCTGAGGGACTGACGCGCCACCGGTACGGCAGCGGGCCGAGGGGCCCTTTCCGGGTCAACCCGCGCCGAGGGAATCACTTCTCCGGGGGGTTTGTTAGCCTGGAGTCGGCATCGGCTCGATCCAAGCCCCCGGGCCCAACCTTAGTCGCTTCGAGCGACCACTTGCCGCGAGGCGAGCATGGCGGGCCGGTGCCGCTTGACCGAAGAAACAGACCCGCGTCGCCTCCCGGTGACGCGGGTCTGTTTCTGTTCAGGGGGCCGGACGCTGCTTCTGTTCACGGGGCCGGACGCGGCCCTGACGGGGCCCGGATGTGGCCCGAATGCGTCGGGGCGCAGGGTGGGACGCGGGCCCGCCGGGGGTTCCGCTGGAGCCCTCATATCTCGTATGGTGGAAAATGCTTTCCGAAGTGCGGCAGTCATTACCGGCTACCCACCGGTAGGTGCGAATATCTGAAAGCGTGTGCGGGGCTGTTCTCGTTTTTGCCGCCCCGGCCGCGTAGCAATGAAGCTAAGGAAAGCGAAGGACTCGGCCATGGCAACGGCGCCCAGCGTCTCGTACTCGATGACGGTCAGGCTGGAGGTGCCCGCGAGCGGCACAGCGGTCTCCCAGCTCACCACGGCCGTGGAGTCCTCAGGTGGTTCGGTCACCGGCCTCGACGTGACCGCTTCCGGCCACGACAAGCTTCGGATCGACGTCACGATCGCGGCCTCCTCCACCTCGCACGCCGACGAGATCGTCGAAGGCCTGCGCGACATCGAGGGCGTCGTCCTCGGCAAGGTGTCCGACCGTACGTTCCTGATGCACCTCGGCGGCAAGATCGAGATGCAGTCGAAGCACCCCATCCGCAACCGTGACGACCTCTCGATGATCTACACCCCCGGTGTGGCCCGGGTCTGCATGGCGATCGCCGAGAACCCCGAGGACGCCCGCCGCCTCACCATCAAGCGCAACTCCGTCGCAGTCGTGACGGACGGTTCCGCGGTGCTCGGCCTCGGCAACATCGGCCCGATGGCCGCTCTCCCGGTGATGGAGGGCAAGGCGGCCCTCTTCAAGCGGTTCGCCGGCATCGACGCCTGGCCGATCTGCCTGGACACCCAGAACACCGACGAGATCGTCGCGATCGTCAAGGCGATCGCACCCGGCTTCGCGGGCATCAACCTGGAGGACATCTCCGCGCCGCGCTGCTTCGAGATCGAGGCCCGGCTGCGCGAGGCCCTGGACATCCCCGTCTTCCACGACGACCAGCACGGCACCGCCATCGTCGTGCTGGCCTCGCTGACCAACGCGCTGCGCGTGGTGGGCAAGGCCATCGGGGACGTGCGGGTCGTCATGTCCGGCGCCGGGGCGGCCGGTACGGCCATCCTGAAGCTCCTCATCGCCGCGGGCGTCAAGCACGCGGTCGTCGCCGACATCCACGGAGTGGTGCACGCGGGCCGCGAGGACCTGGTCTCCGCCGCGCCCGACTCGCCGTTGCGCTGGATCGCCGACAACACCAACCCGGAGTCCGTCACCGGCACCCTCAAGCAGGCTGTCGTGGGCGCCGACGTCTTCATCGGCGTCTCGGCCCCGAACGTGCTGGACGGGGGCGATGTCGCGGCCATGGCGGAGGGCGCGATCGTGTTCGCGCTCGCGAACCCGGACCCCGAGGTCGACCCCGCGGTAGCCCGCGAGACGGCGGCGGTCGTGGCCACCGGCCGCTCCGACTTCCCCAACCAGATCAACAACGTCCTGGTCTTCCCCGGCGTCTTCCGCGGACTTCTGGACGCCCAGTCCCGCGCCGTCAACACGGAGATGATGCTCGCCGCCGCGCACGCCCTCGCCGATGTCGTCGCCCCGGACGAGGTGAACGCGAACTACATCATCCCGTCGGTCTTCAACGACAAGGTCGCCGGAGCGGTCGCCGGAGCCGTCCGGGACGCCGCCAAGTCGACCGGCGCGGCTGTGACGGGTCCCACGTCCGTCTGATGTTTGGCGCGTCGCGGGTCGCGGCGCCCCAAACGCCCCTTTAGGGTGGGCGGGCGACGCGTCCCGCGGAGCCCCGCACCCGCTGCGGATCGTTTTCGGGGAGTCGACGGAACGTCACCACGACGAGGCAGTGGCGCTTTTCGTGTGACTCCGGAGGGTGCCGGATTGGCTTTCCCGCCGCAGGTGGGGGCAGGATGCTTTCCCAAGGACTTCGTCCGGGGGGAGACCCCACGGGGCGCGAGGGTCTAACACGGACCCGAGTCCGGGGACTGTCCGAGGGCCCTGGCAGCATCGGCTTCGATCTCACGCCTCACAGGCAAGAAGAACACGGGAGTAACAACATGAACCGCAGTGAGCTGGTGGCCGCCCTGGCCGACCGCGCCGAGGTGACTCGCAAGGACGCCGACGCCGTGCTGGCCGCGCTCGCCGAGACCGTCGGTGAGATCGTCGCCAAGGGCGACGAGAAGGTCACCATCCCCGGTTTCCTGACCTTCGAGCGCACCCACCGTGCCGCTCGCACCGCGCGTAACCCGCAGACCGGCGACCCGATCAACATCCCGGCCGGCTACAGCGTGAAGGTCTCCGCGGGCTCGAAGCTCAAGGAAGCCGCCAAGGGCAAGTAACACCCCCTGGGCACGACGAAGGGCGGTCACCCCGACCAGGGTGGCCGCTCTTTGGCGTACGGGCCGCAGAAGGGCCGTTCCTGGCCCCTGAGGGCCCTGCGTTGCCGTTGCCGGCCCCCGGCGACAGACGGGCGGGGGCCCGGGGCAGTGCCCCGAACCCCCGCCCGTCTGTCCGTACGCGCGTGTCAGACGAGTGAACCGCCCGGCAGCTCGACCTTCGCGCCGAGCTTCTCCAGCTTGTCCATGAAGTTCTCGTAGCCGCGGTTGATCAGGTCGATCCCGTGCACCCGGGACGTCCCCTGCGCCGCCAGAGCGGCGATCAGGTACGAGAAACCGCCGCGCAGGTCCGGGATGACCAGATCCGCGCCCTGGAGCTTCGTCGGCCCGGAGACGACCGCGGAGTGCAGGAAGTTGCGCTGTCCGAAGCGGCAGTCGGAGCCGCCCAGGCACTCGCGGTAGAGCTGGATGTGCGCACCCATCTGGTTGAGCGCCGAGGTGAAGCCGAGCCGGGACTCGTACACCGTCTCGTGGACGATCGACAGGCCCGCGGCCTGCGTCAGCGCCACGACCAGCGGCTGCTGCCAGTCCGTCTGGAAGCCGGGGTGCACGTCCGTCTCCAGCGCGATGGCGTTCAGCGCGCCGCCCGGATGCCAGAAGCGGATGCCCTCGTCGTCGATCTCGAAGGCACCGCCGACCCGGCGGAAGGTGTTCAGGAACGTCATCATCGAGCGCTGCTGCGCCCCGTGGACGTAGATGTTGCCCTCGGTCGCCAGTGCCGCGGACGCCCAGGAGGCGGCCTCCAGGCGGTCCGGGATGGCCCGGTGGGTGTAGCCGTCGAGACGGTCGACACCGGTGATCCGGATGGTCCGGTCGGTGTCCATGGAGATGATCGCGCCCATCTTCTGCAGTACGCAGATGAGGTCCTCGATCTCCGGCTCCACGGCCGCGTTGGAAAGCTCGGTGACGCCCTCGGCGAGCACCGCCGTCAGCAGCACCTGCTCGGTGGAGCCCACCGACGGGTACGGCAGCCGGATCTTGGTGCCGCGCAGCCGCTGCGGGGCCTCCAGGTACTGGCCGTCCGCCCGCTTCTCGATCGTCGCGCCGAACTGGCGCAGCACGTCGAAGTGGAAGTCGATCGGCCGGCCGCCGATGTCGCAGCCGCCGAGCCCCGGGATGAACGCGTGGCCCAGCCGGTGCAGCAGCGGGCCGCAGAAGAGGATCGGGATGCGCGACGAGCCCGCGTGGGCGTCGATGTCGGCGACGTTCGCGCTCTCGACGTGCGTGGGATCGAGGATCAGCTCGCCCGGTTCGTCACCCGGACGGACCGTCACGCCGTGCAGCTGGAGGAGCCCGCGGACCACCCGCACATCGCGGATGTCGGGCACGTTGCGGAGTCGGCTGGGCCCGCTGCCGAGCAGCGCGGCGACCATTGCCTTCGGCACCAGGTTCTTGGCGCCTCGGACGCGGATCTCGCCCTCCAGCGGGGTTCCGCCGTGGACAAGCAGGACATCGTCTGTGCCGGTCATGAATCTCGCGTTCCGGAGTGGTCGGGCAGGGGGCCAATCGAAAGGGTAATGGCCGTGCGCCCCCCTTCCGTAAGAAAGCGGGGGGTGTACGAACGTCATGAATCCGCCACAACACGCTCCGCGTCCTGGATCTTGCGGAGGGTGACCGTCCGGATGGGTGCCCGGCTGTGCGCTCCTCGTGCACCAGTGCGCCCTGAGCTGCGCTCGGGCACCCGGGGCGACGACCGGGTGACTTGGCCCCCGTGAAAGCCGAAGATGCGGGATCATTTCTGGCATGACCGAGGTGTCCTCGCTCACAGGGCGGCTGCTCGTGGCCGCACCCGCCCTGGCGGACCCGAATTTCGACCGCGCGGTGGTGCTGCTCCTCGACCACGACGAGGAGGGCTCGCTCGGCGTGGTCCTGAACCGCCCGACCCCGGTCGGGGTCGCCGACATCCTGGCGTCCTGGGCCGGTCTGGCCGGTGAACCCGATGTCGTCTTCCAGGGCGGCCCGGTCTCCCTCGACTCCGCGCTCGGGGTGGCGGTGATCCCCGGGGAGGAGGGCCCCCTCGGCTGGCGCCGGGTGTACGGGGCGATCGGCCTGGTGGACCTGGAGGCGCCCCCCGAGCTGCTGGCCGCGGCCCTCGGCTCGCTGCGGATCTTCGCCGGTTACGCCGGCTGGGGGCCCGGACAGCTGGAGGCGGAACTCTCCGAGGGCGCCTGGTACGTCGTCGAGTCGGAGCCGGGGGACGTCTCGTCGCCGCGCCCGGAGAGCCTCTGGAGGGCCGTCCTGCGCCGTCAGCGCAGCGAACTGGCCATGGTCGCCACGTACCCGGACGACCCTTCGCTGAACTGATCCCCCGGGCTTTCAGTACGCTTGGCGGTTATGAGCACTCTTGAGCCCGATCGCGGGGCAGGTACGGGAACCCTCGTGGAGCCGACGCCACAGGTGTCGAACGGCGACGGCGACCACGAGCGCTACGCCCATTACGTCCAGAAGGACAAGATCATGGCGAGTGCCCTTGAGGGCACTCCCGTGGTGGCGCTGTGCGGCAAGGTCTGGGTGCCGGGGCGCGACCCCAAGAAGTACCCGGTGTGTCCCATGTGCAAGGAGATCTACGAGTCCATGGGCGCCGGTGGCGACAAGGACAAGGGCAAGGGCGGCAAGGACAAGAAGTAGTCCGCAGCAGCAGAACCGACCTTCCGGGAGAACCCCCGGGGCACGCAGCCGCGTGCCCCGGGGGTTCTCCGCTGTTCCGGGCCCGCGGCGTTGCACGGGGTGCTTCCGCGGGTCACAGAGTGGTTGAGACCACTTGTCGGCGACTTCGTCTGGACCTACCCTCCTGCAAGTTGTGCAGAACGAAACGCGCGTTGCGCATGTTGCAACGACTACCGGTAGGGGTCCCGGATGAAGCTTTCTGCCCGAATCGCCGCCCCGGTTGCGGCGCTTGTGCTGGCGGGTCTCACCGCCACCGCCTGCGCACCGCAGACCTCCGACACCGGCGCCAAGGGGGACGAGAAGACCGGCACGCTGCGTGTCTGGCTGTTCCAGGAGGTGGGCAACAAGCCCAAGGAGAAGGTCGTCGACGCCGCGGTCGCGGACTTCGGGAAGGCCCACGAGGGCGCGAAGGTCGAGATCGAGTACATACCCGTCGAGACCCGCGCCCAGCGCGTCAAGGCCGCGTTCAACGACCCCAAGAGCGCGCCGGACCTGATCGAGTACGGCAACACCGACACCGCCGGCTACGTGAAGGACGGCGGACTGGCCGATGTCAGCGCCGAGTTCGGTGCCTGGGCGGACGCCAAGGACACCGACCCGACCGCCAAGCAGTCCGTGACCGTGGACGGGAAGGTCTACGGGGCCCCGCTCTTCGTCGGCGTCAGGGCGTTGTACTACCGCACCGACGTCTTCGAGGACCTGGGCATCGGGGCGCCCAAGTCCCAGGCGGAGCTGATCTCCACCGCGAAGAAGATCCACCGGAAGAAGCCCGGCCTGTACGGACTCGCGGTCGGCGGCGCGTACACCTACGGCGCGATGCCGTTCATCTGGGCCAACGGCGGCGAACTGGCCGACGGGAGCGGCGCCTCGTACAAGGCGGCCATCAACAGCGCGAAGGCCCGCAAGGGCATCGCCGCCTACACCTCGCTCTTCGGCGACGCCAACTGCCCGGCCGCCAAGTGCGCCGCCATGGGCGGCAACGCGACCGTCACCGCCTTCGCCTCCGGTAAGGCGGCCATGGCCATCGGCGGCGACTTCAGCCACGCGGCCGTCGAGGCCGGCACGGTGAAGGGCAAGTACGCGGTCGTGCCGCTGCCGGGCCTGGCCGAGAACTCCGTCGCCCCGGCGTTCGCGGGCGGCAACAACATCGGCGTACTGAAGAGCAGCGGGCACCGCACCCTCGCCGTCGACCTGATGAAGTCGCTGACCGGCAAGGAGACCCAGGCGAAGATGTTCGACGCGATGGGCTTCCTGCCCACGTACACGGACGTGCTGGCGGCGGCCGCGAAGAAGGAGCCGTTCGTCGAACCGTTCGTCAGGACACTCGGTGCGGGCGCCAAGTTCGTCCCGGCCTCGCCCGCCTGGGGCCAGATCGACTCCTCGATGATCCTGCCGACGATGTTCCAGGAGATCGTCAGCGGCCGTAAGGACGTGGCCGGTGCCTCGGACGACGCCGCGAAGAAGATGGACGCCGCGTTCGCCGACGCGGGCTGACGATGACGGCGAACAGCACGGCGTACAAAACGCCCCGCACACCCGGAGCGGGCAGGGGCGCCCCCCGCCCGCTCCGGCGCCGCCCCCCGGCCTCCCTGGCCCGGCGGTCCGGCTGGACCCCCTGGCTCTACCTGCTGCCCGCGCTCGTCCTCCTCGGCGGGCTGCTGGTCTACCCGATCTACCAGCTCGGCCTGATCTCCTTCCTGGAGTACACCCAGGCCCAGGTGAGCGGAGGTGAGCCGGCCACCTTCCAGGGGTTCGGCAACTACGCGACGCTCTTCCACGACAGCCAGTTCTGGCAGGTGCTGCTGGCCACCGTGGTCTTCGCGGCGGTCTGCGTGCTGGCCACCCTGCTCGTCGGCTGCGCGCTGGCCGTCCTGCTGACCCGGGTGCGGGCCCTGCCGCGGCTCGCGCTGATGATGGCCGCGCTCGGCGCCTGGGCGACCCCCGCGATCACCGGGTCGACCGTCTGGGTCTTCCTCTTCGACGCCGACTTCGGGCCGGTCAACCGGGTGCTGGGGCTCGGCGACTTCTCCTGGACGTACGGGCGCTACAGCGCCTTCGCACTGGTGCTCCTCGAAGTCCTGTGGTGCTCGTTCCCGTTCGTGATGGTCACCGTGTACGCGGGCATCCGGGCGATCCCCACCGAGGTGCTGGAGGCGGCGGCGCTGGACGGTGCCTCGCAGTGGCGGATCTGGCGGTCGGTCATGGCGCCGATGCTGCGGCCGATCCTGATCGTCGTCACCATCCAGTCGATCATCTGGGACTTCAAGGTCTTCACCCAGATCTACGTCATGACCAACGGCGGCGGCATAGCCGGCCAGAACCTGGTGCTCAACGTGTACGCGTACCAGAAGGCGTTCGCGTCCTCGCAGTACAGCCTCGGCTCGGCGATCGGCGTCGTGATGCTGGTCATCCTGCTGGCGGTCACGCTGGTCTATCTGCGCCTGGTGAGGCGCCAGGGGGAGGAACTGTGAGCCTGCCGTCCCTGTCGCGCGTCCGCCGGCCCGGCCGGCTCGCCGCCGAGGCCGCGGCCCTGCTGATCGCCGCCGCCGTGGCCTTCCCGCTGTACTGGATGGTGCTCTCGGCCCTCAAACCGGCCGGCGAGATCCAGTCCGCGCACCCCAGGCCGTGGACGCTCTCGCCGTCCCTGGACTCCTTCCGCCGGGTCTTCCAGCAGCAGGACTTCGGGCGCTACTTCCTCAACAGCCTGCTCGTCGCGGGCACGGTCGTCATCGTCTCCGCGCTGATCGCCTTCCTGGCGGCGACGGCGGTGACCCGGTTCAGATTCCGCTTCCGCACCACACTGCTGATCATGTTCCTGGTCGCGCAGATGGTGCCGGTCGAGGCGCTGACGATCCCGCTGTTCTTCCTGATGCGGGACTTCGGCCAGCTGAACACGCTCGGCTCGCTGATCCTGCCGCACCTCGCCTTCTCGCTGCCGTTCGCGATCTGGATGCTGCGCGGCTTCGTCAAGGCCGTCCCGGACGCACTGGAGGAGGCGGCGTACATCGACGGGGCGAGCCGGGCCCGCTTCCTGTGGCAGATCCTCTTCCCGCTGGTCTTCCCCGGACTGGTGGCGACCAGCGTCTTCTCGTTCATCTCGACCTGGAACGACTTCCTTTTCGCGAAGTCGTTCATCATCAGCGACACCTCCCAGTCGACGCTCCCGATGGCGCTGCTGGTCTTCTTCAAACCCGACGAGAACGACTGGGGCGGGATCATGGCAGCCTCGACGGTGATGACCGTTCCCGTGCTGGTCTTCTTCGTACTCGTACAGCGACGCCTGGTCTCAGGACTGGGCGGAGCGGTTAAGGACTGACGTGGTCAATCTGATCCCGGCGCCCCTGAGCGCCGAATACCTCACCGATGCGGCCGGCTTCGTTCTGGATCAGGACACCGTGATCGACGCGCCATCGGGCACCGAGGGGGTCGCGCGCCTGCTGCGTGCCACCCTGGGCGCCGCGACCGGGCTGCCGCTCGCACCGGGCGGGGGCGACTCCGGGCGGGCGATCCGGCTGCGGCTCGACCCCGGGGCAGCGGACGGACAGGGGCCCGAGGGCTACCTGCTCGCCGTGGACGCCGACGCCGTCACCCTGCGGGCCGCGGCCCCGGCCGGGCTGCACTGGGGCATCCAGACGCTGCGCCAGCTGCTCGGCCCGGAGGCCTACCGGCAGGCGCCGGTGAACCCGGACCGGGTCTGGACCGTACCGAGCTGCACCGTCCGGGACCGCCCGCGCTTCGCCTGGCGCGGCATGATGCTCGACGTGTCACGGCACTTCATGCCCAAGACCGACGTCCTGCGCTACCTCGACCTCCTCGCCGCCCACAAGCTGAACGTCTTCCACTTCCACCTCACCGACGACCAGGGCTGGCGCATCGAGATCAAGCGCCACCCGCGCCTGACCGAGGCCGGCTCCTGGCGCTCGCGCACGAAGCACGGCCACCGGGCCTCCGAACTCTGGGACGACACCCCGCACGGCGGTTTCTACACGCAGGACGACATCCGCGAGATCGTGGCGTACGCCGCCGCCCGGCACATCCGTGTCGTCCCCGAGATCGACATCCCGGGCCACTCGCAGGCGACCATCACCGCCTACCCGGAGCTCGGCAACACCGACGTCATCGACACCGCCGCCCTCTCCGTCTGGGACGACTGGGGCGTCGCCCCGAACGTACTCGCCCCCACCGAGACCACCCTGCGCTTCTTCGAGGGCGTCTTCGAGGAGGTCCTCGAACTCTTCCCCGCCGCCACCTCGCCGTTCATCCACGTCGGCGGCGACGAGTGCCCCAAGGACCAGTGGAAGCAGTCGCCGACGGCCCAGGCGCGCATCAAGGAACTCGGTCTGGCCGACGAGGACGAGCTGCAGTCCTGGTTCATCCGGCACTTCGACCGCTGGCTCACCGCACGGGGCCGCCGTCTCATCGGCTGGGACGAGATCCTGGAGGGCGGGCTCGCCGAGGGGGCGGCCGTCTCCTCGTGGCGAGGTTACGCGGGCGGCATCGCCGCCGCCGAGGCCGGGCACGACGTCGTGATGTGTCCGGAGCAGCAGGTCTACCTGGACCACCGTCAGGACGGCGGCCCCGACGAGCCGATGCCGATCGGCTACGTCCGCACCCTGGAGGACGTGTACCGCTTCGAACCGGTTCCGCCGGGCCTCTCCGAGGAGGCGGCCCGGCACATCCTCGGCACCCAGGCCAACGTCTGGACCGAGGTCATGCAGAACCGGGCCCGCGTCGACTACCAGGTCTTCCCGCGCCTCGCCGCCTTCGCCGAGGTCGCCTGGTCGGCCCTGCCCGCCTCCGAGGACCGGGACTTCGCCGGCTTCGAGCGGCGGATGGCCACGCACTACGGGCGACTTGACGCGCTCGGCGTCGACTACCGGCCGCCGGGCGGTCCGCTGCCCTGGCAGCGGCGGCCCGGCATCCTGGGACGCCCGATCGAGGGAGCGCCCCCGCGCGTGTGAGCCCGCGCGAAGGGAGCGGTTCCGGCTGCCGCGGCAGCCGGAACCGCTCCCTTCCGCGTTGTTCCGGCACAGCTTCCCGCCCGTCCTCCCGCACTCTCCCGTGGCTCTGCCATGACTCTCCCGTGGAACGGAGTAAGCCGTACAAGCTCGCTGAATAGTGGCAATTCGCACTCCGCGCCGAAGAGGTGCGAATCGGGACCATCCCCCTGGCCAGGGACGGATACTCCCTTCGCGGACCCTCGCGTCGGGCCGGTCCGAAGATGTGCCAGAGTTGCCACGTCCAGGCTTTGAGCACGTACCGTACGGCGAAACAGACGGGACAGCCGGGACACCGGGAAGGGGCAGCTGGGTTGACCACGCAAGCACCGCAGGCGACGCAGTCCGTCACGCTGCCGGCCTCGCTGGACGAGGCAGTGGCGGCACTCGGCGCCATGCCTGCCGCCGTCCCCGTGGCAGGCGGCACGGACCTGATGTCGGCTGTCAACAAGGGCCTCCTGCGCCCCTCCGGGCTGGTCGGCCTCGGCCGGATCAGCGAACTCCGGGGCTGGCACTACCAGGACGGCCACGCCCTGCTCGGCGCCGGACTCACCCACGCCCGCATGGGGCGCCCCGACTTCGCCGCCCTCATTCCGGCCCTGGCCGCGTCCGCGCGCGCCGCGGGACCGCCCCAGATCCGCAACGCCGGAACGCTCGGCGGCAACATCGCCACCGCCGCCCCGACCGGCGACGCCCTGCCGGTGCTCGCCGCGCTGGAGGCCGAGCTGGTCATCGCGGGCCCCGGCGGCGCCCGCCGCGAGATCCCGGTCTCGCACCTGCTGGCAGGCCGCGAGATGCTGGAGCCCGCCGAACTGATCGGCTTCGTCCGCGTCCCGCTGCTGCACGCCCCGCAGGTCTTCCTCAAGGCGACCGGACGCACCGGCCCCGGCCGTGCCACCGCTTCCGTCGCGATCGTCCTCGACCCGGCCCGGCGCGGAGTGCGCTGCGCGGTCGGCGCCATCGCACCGATGCCGCTGCGGCCGCTGGAGGCCGAACGCTGGATCGCCTCGCTGATCGACTGGGACGGTGAACGGGGCCTGGCGCCCGACGCGCTGGCCGCCTTCGGCGAGTACGTCGCCGCCGCCTGCATCCCGGACGAGCCACCGCCCGCCGACGGGGGAGAGGCGCCACCGCTGTCCCCCGCCGTACTGCACCTGCGGCGCACCGTCGCCGCGCTGGCCCGACGCGCACTGGGGAGGGCACTGTCGTGAGCAACGAGGACCACACCGAACAGCACGGGGGATGGGAGCCGACCCCCCAGAGCGGCGAGTACGACGCCGAGGCGACCGCCTTCGTCCACCTGCCGCCGGAGGACCTGGCGAACATCCCGCTGGCCGCGCCCGGCCAGGGCTACGTGCCGCCGATGATCCTTCCGCTGACCCCGGCCGCCGGGACCGACCCGGCAGCCACCGGCAGCTGGGTCGTCCGGACACCGGACCAGCAGGACCGGCCGGACCGCCGTACGGAGGCGGACCAGCCGGCCCCCGAGACGGTGCACTGGCCCGACCCGAACCAGCAGCAGACGCCGTACGGATACCCGCAGCCCCCGCACCAGCCGCATCCCCCGCACCAGCCGCATCCCCCGCACCAGCCGCAGGCGCCCGGGGAGCAGTACCCGGACCGGTACCGCGACAACCGGGCCGACACCGGCCAGTGGAACTTCGCCGAGTCAGCCGGGTCCGCCGGGTCAGCCGGGTCCGCCGAGCCCGCGGGGCACACCGGTCAGTGGCAGATCCCGGTCGCCGACGGCGATCTCCCGGAGGAGTCCGGCGAGTTCTCGGCCTCCGCGCTGGCCGCCGGCTGGTACGCGGACCGGCCCCCGCCGGCCACCCTGCCCGGCGGCGCGCCCGCGCCCTGGGCGACACCGGAGCCGGAGCCCGCGGCCGGGGACGACATCCCGCCGCAGGGGACGGACCCCGGAACACCGGACGCGCCGGACGACACCGCGGAAGCGGACGGAAACGCCGACGCGCCGCCCCCGGAGCCGACCGCCGGCACGCACGAGGCCGGACACGAGCCCGGACACGACGCCGGACACGAAGTCCCGCCGGAGGCAGCCCTCCAGGACGCACCGCACCCCGGCACGGAGCCCCCCGGCACAGCCGAACCGGTCGTCGAACCGGTCGTCGAAGCGGCACTTGACACCGCGACGGCACCGGACGCCGAGGTCACGGACGTCGAGACGGCACCGGACGCGGACGTCACGGACGCCGACGCCATGGACCCCGACGCGATGGACGCGGACGCCACGGACCCCGACGCCGCCCCGGCCGCCCCGCTCGACCTGCCCAGCGAACACCCCGCCGCCTCGTACCTGCTGCATGTGAACGGCGCCGACCGCCCCGTCACCGACGCCTGGATCGGCGAGTCGCTGCTCTACGTGCTGCGCGAGCGCCTCGGCCTCGCCGGGGCCAAGGACGGCTGCTCGCAGGGTGAGTGCGGTGCCTGCAACGTCCAGGTGGACGGCCGTCTCGTGGCCTCCTGCCTGGTCCCCGCGGCCACCGCGGCGGGCAGCGAGGTCCGTACCGTCGAAGGTCTGGCCGTCGACGGCGAGCCGTCCGACGTACAGCGGGCGCTGGCCGACTGCGGAGCCGTGCAGTGCGGCTTCTGCATCCCGGGAATGGCGATGACCGTCCACGACCTGCTGGAGGGCAACCACGCCCCCAGCGAGCTGGAGACCCGCCAGGCGCTCTGCGGCAACCTCTGCCGCTGTTCCGGCTACCGGGGCGTGCTCGACGCCGTGAACGAGGTCATCGCGGGCCGCGAGGCCGCCTCCGAGGCGGCCTCGGCGCCCGTAACGGAATCCGCGGAACAGGACGAGGCCCGCATCCCGCACCAGGCGGCCCCCGGCGCGGGTAGTGTGCAGGCCCATCTGCAGGACGGAGGCCTGGCGTGAGCAACGACGCAGCCACCGCGGCCGGCGCGACCCACACGGCGATCAGCATCCCTTCACTGGACGGCCCGGACGGCCCCGGGACCGAGCAGCCGCTGTTCGGCCTGGGCGCCTCGCTGCCGCCGGCCGACGCCCGCGCCAAGACCGAGGGCACCTTTCCCTACGCCGCCGACCTGTGGGCCGAGGGACTGCTCTGGGCGGCCGTGCTCCGCTCTCCGCACCCTCATGCCCGCATCCTGTCGATCGACACCTCGGCCGCCGTAGAGATGCCGGGCGTACGCGCGGTCGTCACCCACGAGGACGTCCCCGGCGAGAGCGCCTACGGGCGTCGTGTCGTGGACCGCCCGGTCTTCGCCTCCGAACTGGTCCGCCACCACGGCGAGCCGATCGCCGCGGTCGCCGCCGACCACCCCGACACGGCCCGGCTGGCCGCCGCCGCCATCGCCGTCGAGTACGAGGTGCTGGAACCGGTCACCGACCCGGAGAAGGCATTCGCCGCCGAACCGCTGCACCCCGACGGCAATCTGATCCGCCACATCCCGCTGCGCTACGGCGACCCGGAGATCGTGGGCGAGGTCATCGTCGAGGGCCTGTACCGCATCGGCCGCCAGGACCCGGCGCCCATCGGTGCCGAGGCCGGGCTCGCCGTGCCCCGCCCCGACGGCGGCGTCGAGATCTACACCGCCTCCACCGACCCGCACACCGACCGCGACCTCGCCGCCGCCTGCTTCGGCCTCGAACCCGACCGGGTGAAGGTCGTCGTCACCGGCGTCCCCGGCGCGACCGGCGACCGCGAGGACCCCGGATTCCAGCTCCCGCTGGGCCTGCTCGCCCTGCGCACCGGCTGCCCGGTCAAACTGGCCGCCACCCGCGAGGAGTCCTTCCTCGGCCACGCGCACCGCCACCCGACCCTGCTCCGCTACCGCCACCACGCGGACGCCGAGGGCCGTCTGGTGAAGGTCGAGGCGCAGATCCTCCTCGACGCGGGCGCGTACGCCGACGCCTCGTCCGAGTCGCTGGCCGCCGCCGTCGCGTTCGCCTGCGGCCCCTACGTCGTCCCGCACGCCTTCATCGAGGGCTGGGCCGTCCGTACGAACAACCCGCCGTCCGGCCACGTCCGGGGCGAGGGCGCGATGCAGGTCTGCGCCGCGTACGAGGGCCAGATGGACAAGCTGGCCGCCAAGCTCTCCATCGACCCGGCCGAGCTGCGGATGCGCAACGTCCTGTCCACCGGCGACATCCTGCCCACAGGACAGACCGTGACCTGCCCCGCCCCCGTCGCCGAACTCCTGGCTTCGGTACGGGACTTCCCGCTCCCCTCGCTCCCCAAGGACTCCCCGGAGGACGACTGGCTGCTGCCGGGCGGCCCGGAGGGCGCGGGCGAGCCCGGCGCGGTGCGGCGCGGCGTCGGATACGCGCTCGGCATGGTCCACATGCTCGGCGCCGAGGGCGCCGACGAGGTCTCCACGGCCACGGTCCGGGTCCACGACGGGGTCGCCACCGTCATCTGCGCCGCGGTCGAGACGGGCCAGGGCTTCTCGACGCTGGCCCGCCAGGTCGTCCAGGAGACCCTGGGCATCGAGGAGGTCCACGTGGCCTCCGTCGACACCGACCAGCCCCCGGCGGGCCCGGCCACGCACGGCCGTCACACCTGGGTCTCCGCCGGGGCGGTCGAACGCGCCGCGAAGATGGTCCGCACCCAGCTGCTCCAGCCGCTGGCCCACAAGTTCGGCATGTCCACCGAGCTGCTCCAGATCGCCGACGGCAAGATCACCTCGTACGACGGGGTGCTGTCCACGACCGTCACCGAGGCGATGGACGGCAAGGAGCTCTGGGCCACCGCCCAGTGCCGCCCGCACCCCACCGAGCCGCTCGACGAGTCCGGGCAGGGAGACGCCTTCGTGGGCCTCGCGTTCTGCGCGATCCGCGCGGTGGTGGACGTCGACATCGAGCTCGGCTCGGTCCGTGTCGTGGAGATGGCCGTCGCCCAGGACGTCGGCCGGGTCCTCAACCCGTCCCAGCTGGCGACCCGGATCGAGGCGGGCGTCACCCAGGGTATCGGCACCGCCCTGACGGAGAACCTCCGCACCGCACGCGGTCTGATCCGCCACCCCGACCTGACCGGTTACGCCCTGCCGACCTCCCTCGACGCGCCGGACATCCGCATCGTCAGGCTCGTCGAGGAACGCGATGTGGTGGCCCCCTTCGGCGCCAAGCCGGCTTCCGCGGCCCCCGTGGTGACGTCCCCGGCCGCCGTGGCCGCCGCGGTCCGCTCGGCCACCGGCCGCCCGATCAACCGGCTCCCGATCCGGCCCCAGGCAGCGGTCGCGGCCCCCAAGTCCTGAAGGCGGGACAATCCAATACAGGCCCTAAGGGGGAGGTTGCCGTGCTGCCGTGCGATCTGGACGCCAGGAAACCGGCGACATCCGGCCGGGCCCGAACGGGCCTGTTCCGTACGGTACTTCCGATGGCCGCGGCCCTGCTGGCGCTCGGGACGGGCACGGCGCCCGCACACGCGGACACCGTGCTCTCCGACCAGTGGCACCTCACCCGGATGAAGGCCCAGGAGATGTGGCGGACCAGCACCGGGAAGGGCGTCACGGTCGCGCTCATCGACACCCGGGTCGTCGCGGTCCCCGAGCTCTCCGGCCGGCTGCTGCCCGGCAAGGACTTCCGCAAGGGGACCGTCGCCGAGCGCCACGACTTCGGCACCACCGCCGCCTCCGTGATCGCCGGTACGGGCAAGGGGGCCGGCGGCCGGGACAGCGCGTACGGGCTCGCCCCCGGGGCGAAGGTGCTCCCGCTGGAGGTCTCCGACGGCCAGGGCACCAAGGAGCGGACCCTCGCCGCACAGAACGACGCGATCAACGCCGGAATCGCCCCGGCCCTCCGCTACGCGGCCGATTCGGAGGCGAAGATCATCAGTGTGTCGCTCGCCGCGTCCGCGGACGACGAGGCGGTGCGGTCGGCCGTGAACTACGCCCGGAGCAAGGGCAAGCTGATCTTCGCGGCCGTCGGTGAGGACACGATCGACCACCCGCTGGTGGGTTACCCGGCCGCGACGCCCGGAGTCGTCGGCGTCAGCGCCGTCGACAAGACCGCGACGAGCCTCAAGAAGGCGGGCACGGGCCTCGAAGTGGACCTCAGCGCCCCCGGCGAGGACATCATCAGTGCCTGCTCGGGTGGCGGCACGGGGCTGTGCAGGTCCAAGGGCACCGCGATGGCGACCGCGATCGTCTCCGCCTCCGCTGCGCTGATCTGGGCCGAGCACCCCGGGTGGACGGCCAACCAGGTCCTGCGCGTCATGATCGACACGGCCGGTGGCCCGAATAACGGGGCGGTGCGCAGCGACTACCTCGGATACGGGACCGTGCGTCCCCGTCTCGTGCTGAAGGATCCGGGCGACCCGGGGGCGGCCGACCGGGACCCCATCCCCGACTACCGCACCGCGTCGCCCAGCTCCGGGCCTTCGGGCTCCGGAGCGCCGTCGGCGACCGCGTTGGCGCCGGTCTCGCAGGAGCCCGAAGGCCCGGCGGCGGGCACACCCGCCGCCGCGGAGCCGGCCGACGGCCACAGCGGGGCCTTCTGGCTCGCGCTCGCGGTGTGCGCCGCGGGGCTGCTCTGCGTCGGCTTCGCGGTCCCGCCGCTGCTGGCCGGCCGGCGACGGGCCCGGCCGGCCGGGCTCAGTCGTCCTTGAGCCGCCAGGCGGCCGTGCCGCCGCCCACGGCGAGCACGGCCCCGCCGCCGGCGAGCGCGGTCAGGAAGCTGCGCCGGCTCCGGTCCATCGGACCGGCGCCGGCGCCGGCCGGGAGGAGGCGGGCCGCCTCGGACTCGTACCGGCCGATCAGTTCCGCCAGGTCCCCCTGCCGCCATACCTTCGCCGCCCGGCGCGGGGGAGCGAACGCGTGGGCGATCCGGTCCGGGCCCGGACGCGCGCCCGGATCCTTGGCGAGACAGGGCTCGACGAGGGCCCGCAACGGCTCAGGTACGTGTGACAACCGCGGCTGTCCGTGCACGACTTCGTACTGCACCACGGCAACGTGTCCGCCTGTGAAGGCGCGTTGGCCGCCCGCCGCGTACACCAGCACCGCGCCCAGCGAGAAGACGTCGGCGGCCGGGCCCACCCGGTGGCCGAGCACCTGTTCCGGGGCGCCGTAGCCGGGCGTGACGGGGATCTGGCCTGTGGTCGTGAGGGTGAGGCCGTGTTCCGGGCGGGCGATACCGAAGTCGATGATGCGGGGCCCGTCCGACGTCAGCACGATGTTCGCGGGCTTGAGGTCGCGGTGCACGAGGCCGGCAGCATGGATCTCCCGCAGGGCGCGGGCCAGGGCCGAGGCCAGGACGTGCACCGCGGCGGCGTCGAGCGGACCGTGGACGGCGACGGCCTGCTCCAGGTCGGGGCCGGCCAGGAATTCGGCTGCGATCCACGGTCGCCCGCCCTCGACCTGTGCGTCCAGCACCCGGGCCACGCCCGTACCGGTGACGGACCGTGCCGTGTGCGCTTCGCGGACGAAGCGCTGCACCAGCTGCTTGTCGTGGGCGAGTTCGGGCCGCAGTGACTTGACCGCGGCCCGGTGGCCGTGGCTGTCCTGACCGAAGTAGACCTTGCCCATCCCGCCCTCACCGAGCACGCGGAGCAGACGGTACGGGCCGAGCCGGAGCGGGTCTCCTGGGCCGAGCGGTTTCATGACGGTTCCTTCTCGCGGAAGTCGGTGAACTGGTCGGTGAGCGCGCGGCGTTCATGGTCTTTCGGCTGGGGCCGGGCGTGCCGTGCCGGTCGGTGGGGCCCGGTGCGATCCGGGCAGGGCCGGCCCCGGGTCAGCCGTCCAGCCGCAGGGCCTCCACCCCGCGCCGGTTACCGCTGCCGACGAGGATGTCCTTGCCGGGTGTGAGCGCGAAGGTGCGGATCGAGCTCTGGAGCGAGCGTACGTACGTGTGGCCGGCCAGCTCGATCGCTCCCAGCCCCGACTGGTCCCCGTAGTAGAGGTGCCCGCCGCAGACCACGGGTGGCGCTGCCCGGGTGGTCGCGCTGCCCTCGGGAACCATGACCTCCCAGAGGAGTTCGCCGCGCTTCGTCTCCACGGCGAGGATGCCCCGGTCGCCCTCGGCCGCGTACACCACACCGTCCCGCACGGTCGGCGGCCCGTAGTGGTCACTGCCGTCCGTCCGTTCACCGAACTCGCGGTCGCGGCCGAACGCCCACACCACCGCACCGTTGGACAGGGCGATCGAGTGGAGCACGGTCGACCCGATGTAGAGGTGTGTACCGTCGTCCGCCAGCTGCGCCCCGCTGCTCACCAGGGTGGAGTGCAAGTCGGCCGCCCCCGTCAAGGACGTCTGCCACAGCTGCTTGCCCGAGCCGGTGTCGAACGCGCTGAGCGCGAGGTCGAGCAGACTCTGACCGACCACGATCCGGTCCCCGGCGACCTTGCCGAACACCCCGATGTAGCGGCCGCCGTCCTTCCCCACATCGAGGGCGGTGTCCCAGCGGACCTTTCCCGTCCGTGCGTTCACCGCGTACAGATGCCGTCCGGACGACTCTGCTTGCCCGTCCCAGGTGGTCAGGTACACCGTGTCGGCGGTGGCGCAGAGGAGCTCGGCGCTCCTGTTCGTCGGCAGGCCCAGGTCCGAGAGCCTGGTCACCGTACGGTCCTGCTCGCCGGTGTCCGTGTCGACCGTGATGACCGCGTGACTGTCGGTGGTCATGCCGGTCGTCCAGTAGAGCTGGGAGCCGTCCGTGACGGCCGGGCTCTCGGACAACCCCTGGGAGAACGCCCAGCGCTCGCTGCCGTCCGCCGGGTCGATGCCGCGCAGTTGGTTCGCCGTGGCGACCACGATGCCCTTGCCCACGAACAGGGGCGGCATCGTGGCGTCGGCCTCCCCCTGGTCGCTGGTCCACAGCACGTCCCACGGTCCCGGCGGGGAACCGGCCGCGCCCGCACCGGACGCGGCCGACGCCGGTGCGTCGGACCTGCCGGACGCCAGCCACAGTCCGCCGCCCGCGACCGCCCCGGCCGCCGCCGCACCGGCCAGGGCCAGGAGCCCGCGGCGGGACAGCCGCGCGCGCCGAGGTGCCGGTGCGTCGGTGACGGCCGGCTCGTCGGGAGCCGGGAGCCGTTGCGGATACGGGTGCCAGACCTCCGCGGCGCGACGGGAGATCTCCGCGAGGAGCGGGTGGGGAAGATGGTCGGCGAACTCGCCGTGCCCGTCGTGGAGCGCGGCAGCCAGCTCCCCGGTGTCCGGGCGCAGCGCCGGATCCTTCGTCAGACAGCGGGCGAGCACCGCGGCCGGCCCCGCCGGTACGCCGGACAGGTCCGGATCGGCGTACCGGACGCGGTAGAGGAGATCGGCGGGCTGCCCGCTGCCGAACGGGCCGTGGCCCGTGGCGGCGAAGACGAGGACACCGGCGAGCGCGAACACGTCACCGGCCGGGGTGTGCTCCTGCCCGGTCGCCTGCTCGGGGGACATGAACGCCGGCGTTCCGGCGACCGCGCCCACCTGGGTGAGACGGTCGTCGCCGAGGGCGCGGGCGATGCCGAAGTCGATGACCTTCGGTCCGTACGCGGTGATCATGACGTTGGACGGCTTCAGGTCGCGGTGCACCACGTCGGAGCGGTGCAGCTGCCCGAGCGCGCCGCACAGCGCCGCACCCACGGCCCGTACGGCCGCCTCGGGCAGGGGGCCGCCCGCGGTCACCGCCTCGTCCAGGGGCGGGCCGAGGACGTACTCGGTCGCCAGCCAGGGCACCTGGGCGAGCGGATCGGCGTCGACGACCCGGGCGCCGTGAACGCCGCCGATCACCCGGGCCGCGTCGGTCTCCAGCCGGAACCGGGTGCGGAACGCGGCGTCGGCCGCGATGTGCACGTGCACCGTCTTGAGGGCGACGGTCGCGCCGCCGGGCGTACGGGCCAGGTACACCGTGCCCATGCCACCGCTGCCGAGCCGGGCGGCCAGCCGGTAGCCGCCTATGTGCGACGGGTCGTCGTGGAGCAGGGGTTCGATCATCGGTCAGGCTCCGGGGTGTGGGCGGACATCGGCCGCCAGGACGTCCGCGGACTGCCGGGCAACGGCTGCGACGACCCGGCCGGGCAGCCGCAGCCCGCCCGCCCCGGAGAGGGGACCCGGGACGGTGGCGACCGGGGCGGCGGTCGCCGGCGGGGCGAGGGCTTCGAGGACGTCGGCCGCCCGGGGCCGGGCGGCAGGGTCGCGGGAGAGACACGCGGGCACGAGTGCGCGCAGCAGGAGGGGGAGCTCGTCCCGGTCGGGGACTGTGTGGCCGGTTGCCGCGTACGAGAGGACCGCGCCCAGTGCGTAGACGTCGCCGGGGGGCCGCGGGCGTCCGCCGGCGGCCTGCTCGGGCGGGAGGCTGCCGGGGTCGAGACCCGGGAGCCCCGACCGGGGGCTGCCGTCCTTCGCGGCGGTGCGCGCCGCGCCGAAGCAGGTCAGCCGTGGCCCGTCCCCGGCCAGCAGTACGGCGGCGGGCGACACCCCGGCGTGGGTCACCCCGGCCGCATGGGCGGTGACCAGTGTCTCGGCGAGGCAGCGGGCCAGGACACGCAGTGTTTCCTCCTGCAGCGGCCCGCCGTTGACGGCCAGGGCGGCCGGCAGGGGGAGTGCGGGGACGTAGGGGCGCGCGCACCACACGGCCGCGCCGGGCTCCGCGTGCTCGGTGACGGGGGAGGCCCACGGGCCGAGCAGGAACCGGGCGGCCTGTGCCTCGGCGAGGAACCTGGCCGGATCGGTGGAGTCGAGCGGCACGCTCACCATCGCGGTCCGCTCGCCGTCCGGGGTGCGGCCGATCAGTCGCTGCTCGGGAACGGCGGTGGCACCGGGGCCGGTTGGGTCCAGCCGTGCGACGACGAGGTAGGGGCCGATCTGCCGGGACGGAGCACGGTGCGGCGACTTCATGAACGGATATCCCCCCGGACGTCATCGGAACAGGGGCAGCCTACTCAGCGGTCGGGGCCGGTACCTCATGGGCGGGACGCGGGGTGGTCAGGGGGCCTACGACAGCATGTCTCGGTGCCGGTGCCGGTGCCGGCCGTCGCGACGCCGAGGTCCGGATTTCCGGGCCCGCCGCGATCGTGTCCTACTGCCTGGCCGGCGCGCTGGTGCTGTGCACCATGCGGATGCTCGGCGAGATGGTCGTGGCGAAGCCGTCCGCGGGCTCCTTCGCCGACTACGCCCGCACCGCCATCGGGCCGTGGGCGGGCTTCACCATCGGATGGCTGTACTGGTCCTACTACGTCATCATCGTGGCCGTGGAGGCCGTCGCGGGCGCGGCGATCCTGCACGCGTGGATCGACCTGCCGCTCTGGGTCCTGGCCATGGGCCTGATGATCGTGATGACCGCGACCAACCTGCTCTCCGTGAAGTCGTTCGGCGAGTTCGAGTTCTGGTTCTCCTCCGTCAAGGTCGCCGCGATCGTGGAGGTCATCTTTGCCTTCGGCGGAGCCGAGATCGTCTCATCGCCGCCGCCGAGAGCAAGGAGCCCGAGAGCAAGGAGCCCGAGCGCTCGGTGGCCCGCACCACCACCGGGATCATCTGGCGGATCATCCTCTTCTACGTGGGCTCCATCGTCCTGGTGGTCACCATTGTGCCGTGGGACAGCGCCCAGGTCCTGGCCAGCCCGTACGTCGCGGCCTGGAAGATCATCGGGCTGCCGGGTGCGGGCGTCGTGATGGACATCGTGATCCTCACGGCCGTGCTGAGCGTGCTCAACTCCTCCGTCTACGTCTCCTCGCGGATCATGCGGGCGCTCGCCACCCATGGCGACGCCCCCACCTGGCCGGTGGCGACGAACAAGCGCCAGGTTCCGGTCCGCGCGATCCTGGCCGGCACCGTGGTCGGCTGGAACGCGAGGAGCCCGAGCGGCTGACCCTGCGCATGCGGCTCTTCCCGTACCTCACCTGGGTGGTGATGGCCGGCTTCGCCGCGGTGCTGGTGGCCATCGCCGACCAGCGCACCCAACTGCTCACCAGCATCGGCAGCCTGGCCGTCGTTCTCGTCGCGTACGCGGTGTGCAAGGCGCGTGGCAGCCGTCCCGCGCCGGCCGTGACCGTGGGCGAGGGCGCCCCCGCGCCGGACTCGGTCTCCACCCGCTGACCCGCCGAACGCAGAGCGCCCGCCCCTCACGGACGAGGGGCGGGGCGGTTGCGTGTACACCGAGGCCGTGACCGGATTCGAACCGGTGTAACTCGAGTTGCAGTCGAGCCCCTGAGCCTCTCGGGCACACGGCCGTGCGTTGTTCCGGTCCCGACCGTATGCCTCGGGGGCTCCGGCGCCAAGGGTGCGGACGGCCCCGCAACGCGACTGCCACACGCCGTTCACGTCCGACCGTCCGGTCCTACGACCAACGGACGAGAACGGGAGCAACCCGGGACAGGGGCCATGGTGGGTTTCGCCCCTTACTCTAGGGTTCATGACCGCCCTGGAACCGCGTGACGCCGAGGTCTCGGCCCGCACCGAAGACACCGATGACCTGCATGAGACCGTCGTCGCCGCAGTACCGGAAGGAGTGCTCGGGCGGACCTATCGGGCGCTCAGCATCGGCATCGTCTCCGTCGTGTTCCTGATCGCCTTCGAGGCGACCGCGGTGGGGACCGCGATGCCGGTCGCCGCCCGCGAGCTGCACGGCATCCCGCTGTACGCGTTCGCGTTCTCGGCGTACTTCACCACCAGCCTCTTCGCCATGGTGCTCTCCGGCCAGTGGGCCGACCGGCGCGGGCCGCTGGGGCCGCTCGCCGCCGGGATCACCTCCTTCGGGGTGGGCCTGCTGCTGTCCGGGACCGCGGGCACCATGTGGATGTTCATCGCGGGGCGGGCCGTGCAGGGGCTCGGCGGCGGGCTGGTGATCGTCGCGCTGTACGTGGTGGTCAGCCGGGCCTACCCGGATCCGCTGCGGCCGGCGATCATGGCCGGGTTCGCCGCGAGCTGGGTGATCCCGTCCGTCGTCGGGCCGCTGGCCTCCGGGAGCGTGACCGAGCACCTGGGCTGGCGCTGGGTCTTCGTCGGCATCCCGGTCCTGGTGGTCTTCCCGCTGGCGCTCGCGCTGCCCGCGATCCGGCGGATGGCGTCCGGGCCCGCCGATCCGGCGGCGCCCGTCGAGCCGTTCGACCGCCGGCGCATCGTGCTCGCGCTGGCGATCTCGCTGGGTGCGGGGCTGCTCCAGTACGCCGGGCAGGAGCGGAACTGGTTCTCGCTGCTGCCGGCCGCCGCCGGGATCGCCCTGCTCGTCCCCGCGGTCCGCGGACTGCTGCCCCCGGGCACCGGGCGGGCGGCGCGCGGGCTGCCCTCGGTGGTGCTGCTGCGCGGGGTGGCGGCCGGGTCGTTCATCGCCGCCGAGTCGTTCGTGCCGCTGATGCTGGTCACCCAGCGCGGCCTGTCCCCGACGATGGCCGGGCTGTCGCTCGCGGCCGGCGGCGCGACCTGGGCGCTGGGTTCGTTCCTGCAGTCCCGGCCGCGTCTGGAGCCGCACCGCGAGCGGCTGATGGTGGGCGGCATGGTGCTGGTCGCCCTGGCGATCGCGGCCGCGCCCACCGTGCTGATCGACGGGGTGCCGGTCTGGACGGTCGCCGCGGCCTGGGCGGTCGGCTGCCTCGGCATGGGCGCGGTGATCGCGTCGACGAGCGTGCTGCTGCTGAAGCTGTCCGCGCCGCAGGAGGCGGGGGCGAACTCCGCGGCCCTGCAGATCTCCGACGGGCTCTCCAACGCCCTGCTCCTGGCCGCGGGCGGCGCGGCGTTCGGCGCGCTCGGCGGGGGAGCGGTGGGGGCCGTGCACGAGGCCGTCGAAGCGGGGGCGTCCGGCTCGCATCCGGGGGCGTTCGCGGTGGTGTTCCTGCCGATGGCGGGGGTCGCGCTGGTGGGGGCGTGGGTGGCGACGCGGGTGCGGGAGCGCTGAGTGGTACCAGTCTGGCCCCATGTGGTGGTACCGTTCTGGTATGGCCATGAACCTGCGTCTTCGTGACGACCAGACCGAAGCCCTCAAGCAGCGCGCCGAGCAGGAGGGGACGAGTATGCACGCCATATTGCTCCAGGCCGTGGACGACTACCTGGCCAGGACCGCCCAGCAGGCCATCGTCCGCAAGACGGCGAAGGAGCAGGCGGCCAAGTGGGGCGAGCTCATGGAGCGGCTCAAGTGAGCTGTATCTACCTGTCCTCCGAAGACATCCTCGTCATCGCCGAACACGCCTGCCCTGACATGCAGATCGTGGTCCGCGACGCCGGACTCCTCGAATCGGCGGCCCACCGGCCGTCCGCGGCCATGTTCGGCGAGGAGGCGTATCCGGACGTCGTGGACAAGGCGGCCGCGCTGCTCCAGTCCCTGGCGATCAACCATCCGCTCTTCGACGGCAACAAGCGCACCGCCTGGCTGTCCTGCGTGACCTTCCTTGTGATGAATGACGTCGATCTCCGCCCGGACATCGACGCGGCGGAACGCCTGGTCATCGCCGTTGCCACGGGGGAGGCGGACGAGGTGAAGGTCATCTCCCAGGGGCTGCGCGACCTGGTCGCCGACCACGTGTGAGAGCCGTCGCAATTCGCCCCGGGGTGACGGAGTCCAGGGCGGATCGCACCCCGCCCCCCGGTAGGGTGGCCCGGTTGTCGTATCGCGTGCGTGCCCGTCCCGGCCCGTGCTGACAGCGCCCCACGTACCCGAGAGACCCGAACCGGAGACCGTGACTACTACCGCCTCCCACCACCTCTCACCCGCCTTTCCCGGTCGCGCCCCCTGGGGTACGGCCGGGAAGCTGCGAGCCTGGCAGCAGGGCGCCATGGAGAGGTACATCCAGGAGCAGCCGCGCGACTTCCTCGCGGTCGCGACCCCCGGCGCCGGCAAGACCACCTTCGCGCTGACCCTCGCGTCATGGCTGCTGCACCACCACGTCGTGCAGCAGATCACCGTCGTCGCGCCGACCGAGCACCTCAAGAAGCAGTGGGCGGAGGCCGCCGCCCGGATAGGGATCAAGCTCGACCCGGACTACAGCGCCGGCCCCGTGAGCAAGGACTACCACGGGGTCGCGGTGACGTACGCGGGCGTCGGGGTCCGCCCGATGCTGCACCGCAACCGGTGCGAGCAGCGCAAGACCCTGGTGATCCTCGACGAGATCCACCACGCCGGTGACTCGAAGTCCTGGGGCGAGGCGTGCCAGGAGGCGTTCGACCCGGCGACCCGCCGGCTCTCGCTCACCGGTACGCCGTTCCGCTCCGACACCAACCCGATCCCCTTCGTCGTGTACGAGGAGGGCAACGACGGGATCCGGCGTTCCTCGGCCGACTACACCTACGGCTACGGCAACGCGCTCGCCGACGGCGTCGTCCGCCCGGTGATCTTCCTCAGCTACAGCGGCAACATGCGCTGGCGCACCAAGGCCGGTGACGAGATCGCCGCCCGGCTCGGCGAGCCGATGACCAAGGACGCCATCGGGCAGGCCTGGCGCACCGCGCTGGCGCCCACCGGCGACTGGATCCCCAATGTGCTCAGCGCCGCCGACAAGCGGCTGACCGAGGTCCGCAAGGGCATTCCCGACGCGGGCGGTCTGGTCATCGCGACCGACCAGGAGTCCGCCCGCGAGTACGCCAAGATCCTCAAGAGGGTCACCGGCGAGAAGGCCACCGTCGTCCTGTCCGACGAGAAGGCCGCGTCGAAGAGGATCGACCAGTTCACCGACGACGGATCGCGCTGGATGGTCGCCGTCCGCATGGTGTCGGAGGGCGTCGACGTGCCGCGCCTCGCGGTCGGTGTGTACGCCACCACCATCTCGACGCCGCTCTTCTTCGCCCAGGCCGTCGGCCGCTTCGTGCGCTCGCGCAGGCGCGGCGAGACCGCCTCGGTCTTCGTACCGACGATCCCGATGCTCCTCGACTTCGCCAACGAGATGGAGGTCGAACGGGACCACGTCCTCGACAAGCCCAAGAAGGGCGGTGACGAGGAGAACCCGTTCGCCGAGGAGGACAAGCTCCTCGCCGACGCGGAGAAGCTGGAGGACGAGGAGACCGAGGAGCAGCTGCCCTTCGAGGCCCTCGAATCCGACGCGGTCTTCGACCGGGTGCTGTACGACGGTGCCGAGTTCGGCATGCAGGCGCATCCGGGCAGCGAGGAGGAGCAGGACTACCTCGGGATCCCGGGGCTGCTCGAACCCGACCAGGTGCAGCTGCTGCTCCAGAAGCGGCAGACCCGGCAGATCGCGCACAGCCGCCAGAGGCCGGCCTCCGAGGCCGATCTGCTGGAGAAGCCGGCCGAGGACCGTCCGGTGGTCACGCACAAGCAGCTGCTGGGGCTGCGCAAGCAGCTGAACACCATGGTGTCGGCCTACACGCACCAGAGCGGCAAGCCGCACGGGGTCATCCACACCGAGCTGCGGCGGGTGTGCGGCGGCCCGCCGAGCGCGGAGGCCACGGCCGGGCAGATCGAGCAGCGGATCAAGAAGGTCCAGGAGTGGGCCACCCGTATGACGTGAGCCCACCGGAGCACGCGGGCACCGGCCCGGGGCGCGGGACAGTTGTCCTCGCCCCGGGCCGGTGTCATGAGCGGGCCGGCTTCATGGGGCTGAGGCCGGTGTCATGAGGGGTCCGCCGCTACCAGAGGAACGCGGCGGACTGTGTGGACGTCGCCACGCACGGCACGGTGGCCGACGTCGGGGACGAGGCCACGATCCGTAGCGACCAGTTGGAGGTGGTCGGGGGAGTGGGCAGCACCACGGAGTCGGTGCTGTCCCCGGCCGCGAGGGTGCCGGAGCTGAGCTTCAGCGGGCCGAGGGTGATCGGGTTGCCGCCGCTCAGACCGGGGTTGGTCTTCGCGGAGAACTGGACCTGACTGGTGACGCCGCCCGAGGTCTTGGCGAGGGTCAGCGTCGTGGTGATGCTGTTCGGGTCGGCGCTCGTGCCGGTCGGCATGGTGATCGCCGTGGAGGTGATCTTGATGGTCTTGCTCGTGCCCGAGTCGGCGGCGGTCAGGGTGGCGAGACCCTTGCCCCAGGAGCCGCAGTCGTAGCTCGCCGTCGCGGTGAGCGGGGCCACGGCCGAGGCCGTGGGGGACGACAGCGCGAGCAGTGCGCCGGCGGAACACGCCGCGCCCAGCACCAGCGGCAGGCGTCTTCGGCTCGGGGTGTGGCCTGAAGAGATCGACATGACGGGTGGAACTCCTTCCGGTTTGAATTCCGCAGATTCGCTGTAGCTGCACCAGCCTGCGGATCTGCGTGCCGGGCCCGGCATGTCGGGTGCAGTGAAACGGTGATCTTCGAAGATGTCAACAGATGCGCAGGAAACGCGTGCTGAAATGCTTTTCGGGCATTTCCGAAAGGATCAATTCGGTCTCTCTTGACTTCTCTGCACGTGACCTCCTCAATATGCGCAATCAATGGGCCATGAAAGGGTGTCAGGTGATCCGACGTCGAAGATCCGGGGTGACCGGTCTGCTCGCAGCCTGCTTCGTGCTGTCGCTGGGCTGTGTCGGGGCCGCCGCGCCGCTTCCGCCCTACCACGCCACGGCGGCCGCGGCCGGCACGGTCGCCCCGACCGTCCACTGCACCCTGCCCGCGGGCCAGGGAGAGGCGACCGGGCCGCAGGAGATGACCGTCGTGCTGTCGCCCGCGGTCGTCGCCCCGGGCGGCAAGGTGCACGCCGAGGTGACGCTCGGGGCGTCCCCCGCCACCAGCGCCATCGCCCTGGACGACGTGCCGACCATCCCCAGCCTCGACCTCGCGATGTCCGGCGGGGCCACCGGCACCGTCACCGTGCGGGGCGCCGAGTTCACCATGGACGTCCCGGCCGGGGAGCCCATCGAGATCCCCGCGTACGAGGGCGACTTCCTGGTTCCGGCGGACGCCTCCGGTGAGATCTCACTCGCTCCGGTCCGCACCCTGACCCAGACCAAGGTGCTCGGATCGGTCTTCGAGACACCGTGCGACGTCGTCGGCGACGTGGGCAGCGTCGGCACCGTCACGGCGGAGGGTTCCGCTTCCGAGCCCGCCACCCTGACCGCCCCCGCCGATCCGGTGCGCCCGAACACCGCGGTCAAGCTGCGCGGTTCGCAGTGGACACCGGACGCAGCCCCCGTACCGTCGCTCTGCGCGGTGGGCGGTGGCGGCTGCGATCCGCTGAAGTTCGCCTCGCACACCCTGAGGATCGACTCCTACGGCACGCTCACCGGCACCGCGACCCTCGGCGAGGCCGGGGCGGTGCCCGACGGCAGTTACGAGGTGAAGGTCAACGACGGCACGAAGGAGGCGACCGCACCCCTCACCGTCAAGGCCGTCGCCGCCGGCAACCGGGAGATATCGCTGTCCGCGGACAGCGGGCCGGTCGGCAGCGTGGTCACCGTCAGCGGGCGGAACTACAACCCCGACCGCTGGATCAACATCATCGGCCTCGACGCCGCGGGCAACGGGCTCGACGACAGCGCGGTCTACGTCAAGAGCGCCACGGACGGCACCTTCGCCGTCGAGTTCACCGTCATCTCCGATGCGGTCGTCGCCGTCCAGGCCGACGAGGGCAACGACCCGGCGACCGTACGCACGACGCCGTTCACCGTCACCACCGAGGGCGGCGGCGGGGGCGGCGGCGAGAGCGAACAGCGGCTGACCACCGAGGTCAGGGCCGGGACGCTGTCCATGACCCAGGCCGGTGACACCGTCGACTTCGGCACCACGGTGCTCGGCACGGACACCGGTGTGCAGAAGGCCCGGCTCAACCGGGTCGAGGTGGAGGACGCCCGCGGCGTCAACAGCGGATGGTCGCTGACCGCCACCCTCACCGGCTTCACAAGCGCCGACGGGAACACCATCGCGGCCGACGCCGTGCGGTGGACACCGGCCTGCACCGCGCAGTCCGGGAGCACGGGGGCGCCGGTCGCCGGATCGCCCGCCGCGCTCGGGAGCGAGGCGGCGAGCCTCTGCCGGATGGATCCGGACGGATCACGTCCGTTCACCGGTGGCCGATTCGACGCCGATGCCGGTCTCACGCTCACGGTTCCCGAATTCACCCGGCCCGGAGATTACAGCGCCACCCTGACCCTGACCCTGCTGTAACGGGGTCGCCGGGACAAGCCCTTCCGGACGCCCGTCTGCTCCATACGGCAATGGAGCGGACGGGCGTTTCGTATTCCGCTTTCGGACCGTCCGAGTTCGGGCCGTCCGCGTTCGGATCACCCGCGTTCGGATCATTCGTATTCGGATCATTCACATTCCGCTTCCTTTGGAGGAGCCGTATGTTCGCGCATCGCAGACCCGCCGGCCCGAGAGGGCCGGGTGGCTCGGCACTACGCCGGGCCGTCGCCCTGGGCGCCACGACCCTGCTCGTCTGGACCGGCGGATCCGCCGCCCTGGCACCCCTCGCCCACGCCGGTACGGTCACCCCGACCGTCCACTGCACCCTGCCGGCCGGCCAGGGCGAGGCGACCGGGCCGCAGGAGATGAAGGTCGAACTCACGCCCGACGTCGTCGACCCGGGCGGCAAGGTCCACGCGAAGGTGACGCTCGGCCCGTCCCCCGCCACCAGCGGGCTCAGCCTCAGCGACGTGCCCACCACCCCGAGCCTCGACCTCGCGATGTCCGGCGGCGCCACCGGCACGGTGACCGTCACCGGACCTCAGGTCTCCCTCGACGTCCCGTCCGGGAAGCCGATCGAGATCCCGCCGTACGAAGGGGACTTCCTCGTGCCCGCCGACGCGAGCGGGCCGATCTCCTTCACCCCGCTGCGCAATCTGACCCGTACGAAGGTGCTCGGCTCCAACTACGAGACACCGTGCGTCGTGACCGCCGGCGGCGGGTCCATCGGCACCGTCACCGCGGAGGGCAGCGCCGGGCAGCCGCCCACGCTGATCGCCCCCACCACCCCGGTGCGGCCGTCCACCGCGCTCACCCTGGCGGGCAGCCGGTGGACACCGTCCGCCAGTCCCGTACCGTCGCTCTGCGCGGCGGACGGCGGCGGCTGCGACCCCGCCAAGTTCGCCGGCTCCACCCTCGCGATCGACGGCTCCGGGCAGCTGACCGGCAACGCGGTGCTCGCCGAGGCGGGCGCCGTGCCGGACGGCTCGTACCTCCTGAAGGTCGGCGACGGTGCGAAGGAGGCGACCGCGCCCCTGACCGTCCGGGCCTTCGTTCCCGACGGGCCCCGCGCGATCGCGCTGTCCCGCGGCAGCGGGCCGGTCGGCAGCGTCATCACCGTCACCGGGAGCAACTACCTCCAGGACCGGTGGATCAACACCGTCGCCCTCGACGCGAGCGGGGCGACCCTCGACGACACCGCCGTCTACGTGAAGAGCGGGTCGGACGGGAAGTTCAGCGTCGAGCTCACCGTCTCGGACCCGGCGATCGCCGCGATCCAGGTCGACGAGGGCAATGACCCGGCGACCGTACTGACCACCCCGTTCACCGTGACCGAGGCCACCGCGACACTCTCGGCGGGCACGGCCAAGGTCAAACCGGGCGGGACCATCGGCGTCTCCGGTGAGGGCTGGCCGTCCGGCGTCACCCCGGCCGCCGCGCTGTGCGCCGCCGACGGCAGCGGCTGCGACGCGGCCCGCGTCAGCGGCTCCACCCTCAAGATCACTGCCGACGGCACCCTCACGGGTACGGTCACCGTCGCCGGAGCCACCCCGCGCGACGTGTACGCGCTCCGCGTCACCGCGGGCGGCTCAGAGGCACTCACCCAGCTGACGGTCTCCCCGACCTTCGTCGTCCTCACCCCGGCGGCCGGGCCGAAGGGCACCGCGGTCACCGTTCTCGGACAGGGCTTCGCGAAGGTGGCGACCGTGTCGATCGTCGGGCTGCGGGCGGACGGCTCACAGACCTCCGATTCGGTACGGACCAAGGTGGTCGGCCTCGACGGGGCGTTCTCGCAGACCTTCACCGTCAACGCGGCCGACACCGTCGCGATCCGGGTCCGGGAGGTCCTCGTCAACCCGCGCACCGAGACGGCCGCCTTCACCGTTCAGGACGGCACAGCCCCGGCCGGGGCGTCCTTCGCGCTCTCGCCGCCCGAAGGGCCGGTCGGCACGGTGGTCCAGGTGACCGGCCGCGGCTTCGCGCCCGTCGCCACGGTCTCCGTGACCGGACGCACCGCGGACGGGAAGCAGACCGCCGACTCCTACGTCACCCGGATCATCGGGCTCGACGGCACCTTCGCCCTCAACTTCACCGTCCGGGACCCGGCGACGAAGTCGATCCGGGCCTGCGAAGTACTGGTGAACGGTAAAACTGTTCAGCAATTGTTCACGGTGAGTTAACGCCGGTTCACCTCCGGTGTACGGAGCGTCGCGAGGGAGTCGGCCGACATGGACGCGCGTAGATGTGCGCCATTCGGCCGACGCCCCGCTGACCGGCACTTATGCTCGTCCGGCACAAACGCTTTTCCGGAAGCGCCCGGATTCTGGACGAGGTCTTCCGCTGAGCGGACTGGCTCGCTACTGTCCCAAAATGTGAACGCCCCGTGGCAACGCCGCCGCGGAGCGCAGCCGGTGCCTTGGCCAGGCCGGCGGCCTCTCCGTGCGTCGCCGCTGGGACCGGTGACGCACAATCCGTGGGAACCAGCCGCTGCCGCTCACCAAAGAGGAGAGGGCGTCGTGACCGCGGAGACCTCGCAGACGCTCGACCGAGGACTGCGTGTCCTCAAGCTGCTTGCCGACACCGACCACGGACTGACGGTCACCGAGTTGTCCAACAAACTCGGCGTCAACCGCACGGTGGTCTACCGTCTGCTCGCAACCCTGGAACAACACACCCTGATCAGACGTGACTTGGGCGGCCGGGCCAGAGTCGGCCTGGGCGTGCTGCGCCTGGGCCGACAGGTGCATCCCCTCGTCCGGGAGGCCGCGCTGCCCGCGCTGCGCTCCCTGGCCGAGGACATAGGCGCCACGGCCCACCTCACGCTCGTCGACGGCACGGACGCGCTGGCGGTCGCGGTCGTCGAACCGACCTGGACCGACTACCACGTGGCGTACCGGGCCGGCTTCCGCCACCCGCTCGACCGGGGTGCCGCGGGCCGGGCGATCCTCGCCGCACGGCAGAAGCCGGTGGGCGAGACCGCGTTCACCCTCACCCACGGCGAGCTCGAAGCCGGGGCGAGCGGCGCGGCGGCCGCGCTGATGGGGGTGACGGGGGTCGAGGGAAGCGTGGGCGTGGTGATGCTCGCGGACGCGGTCCCGGAACGGGTCGGCCCCCGGGTCGTGGACGCGGCCCGCGAGGTCGCGGACGCGCTGCGCTAGCGCGGGGTGCGGGGTTCCGGGGTGCGGGTTCTTGTCCTCAAGCCCGTCCGGCGATTGAGGACGGAACCCCGAGCCCAGGAACCCCGCACCGAGGAACCCCGGTTAGATTGGGCGGGTGCTCACACGTCTCTCGCGCCCCCGCACCCTCGCCCTCTGCGCCCTGCCCGTGCTCGCCCTCTTCGGTGTGGCCGCCTTCGCGCCGTTGCCGTTCACGCTGGCGCAGCCCGGTACGACGGCGAACGTGCTCGGGGACGACCACGGCACACCGGTGATCACCATCAAGGGCACCCCCACCCGGCCCACCAAGGGCCAGCTGCGGATGACGACGATCGTGGCGACCGGGCCCGACGCAGATGTCGGGATCGGTGACGTGATCGACAGCTGGTTCCGTACGGACCAGGCGGTCATGCCCCGCGACTCCGTCTACCCGACCGGCGGCTCCGAGAAGGAGATCGAGAAGCACAACCTTGACGACATGGTGCAGTCGCAGGACTCGGCGGTGGACGCCGCCCTGAACTATCTCGGCAAGAAGCCCGGCTCGGTCGATGTCACCCTGCACCTCGCCGACGTGGGCGGCCCCAGTGCGGGCCTGTTCTTCGCGCTCGGCATCGTCGACAAGCTCGACGGCGACGGCTCCGGGGGCGACCTCACCGGCGGCCGTACCATCGCCGGCACCGGCACCATCCAGGCGGACGGAAAGGTCGGCGCGGTCGGCGGCGTCTCGCTCAAGACGCAGGCGGCCCGCCGGGACGGGGCGAGCGTCTTCCTCGTACCGAAGGCCGAGTGCAAGGAGGCGCACGCCGAGCTTCCCGACGGGCTCCGGCTGATCCCGGTCACGACCCTGAAGGGCGCGGTCTCCTCGCTGCGGGCGCTGGATCACGGGGGCAAGGTCCCGAACTGCTGACGGGCCGCTCCACAGGGCCCGAGGCTCCAGCCGGACCGGCGCCCGGCTCGTCGTCCATCGTGCGCCAGGCCGGGAAGACCAGCGGGCTCAGCGTCGCGAGCAGGTACACCCCGCCCATCGCCAGCAGCGCCCCCGAGGCGCCGGCGCTCTCCACCAGCAGCCCGGCCGCCAGCCCGCCCACCGGCATGGCCAGCTCGCACCCGGCGGTGAGCGCTCCGGAGACCCGGCTGCGCAGCGCGTCGGGGACGCTTCCGTAGATCACGGTCGCCAGGATCGGGTTCAGGACGCCGCCCGCGACCCCGCTCAGCACCATCGTCACGGCCAGCGGCAGCGTCGTCCCGGTCAGCGCCGCGACCAGGAACCTCGGCGCCCCGCACAGGATCACGCAGACGCTGAACACGGCCCGCCGCGAGTAGCGGTGCCCCACCGCCCCGTACAGCAGTGCCCCGGTCAGGCCACCCGCGCCGAACAGTGCGGTGAGCAGCCCGAGATCCCGCGCCCCGCCCAGCTCGGCCGACGCGTGCACCGGCAGCAGCACGGCGTTCCAGCCCTGGTCGGTGCCGTTCATGAACAGCACCATCACGACGACGCCCAGCAGCAGCCGGTTGCCGAGCAAGTAGGCGTATCCCTCGCGTAGTTCACGCTTGTAGGTGGGCAGGGATACGGGTGCCTCGGCCTTGAGGGGCTCGGCCGCGCGGACGCCCCGCAGGCCTGCCGCGATGAGCGCGGCGGAGGTGAGGAAGGTCGCCGCGTCCAGCAGCAGCACGGTCTCCGCGCCGACCAGCGCGATCAGTACCCCGGCCAGCGCCGCGCCGACCATCCTGGCCCCGCGCGAGACCGCGTCGAAGAGGCTGGCGGCGCGGGGGAGGGTGGTGCCGGCGTGTTCGGCGAGGTCGGGGACCAGGACGTAGCGCGCGGTGTTGCCGGGCGTGTGGAACAGGCCGTTGACGGCCATCAGGACGCAGAGCATCCAGAAGTCGAGTGCGTCGCCGTAGTGGAGCAACGGGACTGCGGCGACGGCGAGTCCGCACACCGTGTCGGAGGCGACGGAGACCCGGCGGCGGCCGATCCGGTCGATGAAGGGCCCGCCGATCAGGGCGGAGACGACGATGGGGAGGGTCGCGCAGAAGGCGACGAACCCGGCCCGGCCGGCGCTGCCGGTGGTTTCGAGGACGAACCACGGAACGCCGATGAGGGTGAGTGAAGTACCTGCTGTGGATATGGAGTTGGCGGCCAGTACGGCTACGAGCGGTACCCGGTCCGGCGTGCTTTTCCCCCCGCCCACGGACTAGGCCGTACGAGGGGCGCCGGACGGCGCGGCGGACCGGTCCGGGAGCACCCGCAGGCCCAGCTCGACCATGGTCCAGCCCAGCCGGGTCCGCATGCCCGTGCGCGGGGCGCGGGTGGCCGTACGGGGGTGGGCGAGGCGGAAGTCGTCGGCGTGGCGCCGCAGTTCGGTGGAGCGGAGGTTGTGAAGCTGAAGGTGCGTCTCGGGATGCATGGCGTGGTGGTCCCTTCAGTCGGTGAAGTCGGTGAAGTTGGTGAGTCAGTCAGTGAGCCGGGCGGTCGGTGAGCCGGCCGGTCAGTCGGTGGGGCGCGGGAAGACGTGCAGGTGGGTGCGGACCAGGGCGGAGCCCTCGGTGCCCTCCGGGACCCGGCCCCAGTAGCTCTCGACGAGCTCGTGGACCTTCTCCGCCATTTCCAGGGCGAGTTCGGGCGTGAGGCGCATCTTGAAGTCGCTGAGGTCGGAGGAGCCCACCCACTCCTTGGGCCATTCGTGCATGGTGCCGAGCCAGGTGTTCAGCTCCTGGGCGTGCCGGGTGGCGCTCTCGTGCAGGACGACTCCCATGGCGCCGCGGATCTCCGGGTCCGGGTCGTGGAGGAAGTCCGCGCTGTGGTGGAACGCCATACCTCCGTGGACGGCCCGCCACCACCGCTCGCGACCCTTGCCGCGCTCCGGGTCGTCCTCCACGAAGCCGTACGAGGCGAGCTGCCGCAGGTGGTAGCTGGTGGCACCGCTGGACTCGCCGAGCCGGTCCGCGAGACCGGACGCGGTGGCCGGGCCGAACTCCCGGAGGGCGGTCAGCAGCCGCATCCGCAGGGGGTGGGCCAGCCCGCGCAGGGAGCGGGCGTCCACCGTGTGCATGGTCGGGGTGCCGTCCGGGACGCCGTCCTGACCGGTCTCGTTCTCTGTCATGTCTCAACCATAGAGTTACAAAGGAAGCTTTGCAACAGATCCTTTGCATCACTTTCTTTGTAACTCGGGCGGCTCCGCCCGGCTGAGGTGAGAAGGCGGGCTCCGCCACCCCAGCCCCCCGCCCCCTCACCCCACCTTGATGAACCCCTCAGCCACCAGCCAGTCCTTCGCCACCTGGTGCGGGTCGTCCCCGTCGACGTCCACCTTGGCGTTCAGTTCCTGCGCGACCTCCGTGGTCAGTCGCGCGCTGAGCGGGTCCAACAGGGAGGCGATCACGGGGTACTTGTCGAAGGTCGGGGTGTGGATGACGGGCGCCGCGTTGTAGTTGGGGAAGAAGTGCTTGTTGTCCGTCAGCACGTCGAGCTTCATCGCCTTGATCCGGCCGTCGGTGGTGAACACCTCACCCAGCAGGCAGGAGTTGGACTTGGAGACCTGGGTGTAGACGATCCCGGCGTCCATCTTCTTGATGTTGCCGGCCGGGACGGACATCCCGTACGCCTTCTCCATGCCCGGCAGCCCGTCGTTGCGGGAGGCGAACTCGTTCTCCACGCAGATCGTCACCGCCGAGGGGTTCTTCTTCGACAGCGCGGCGACGTCGGAGAGCGTCTTCAGGTGGTACTTCGCGTTGTTCTTCTTGCTGATGGCGAGCGCGTACGTGTTGTTGAGGGTGGACTGCGGCAGCCATGTCACCCCGTTCTTCCGGTCCGCGTCGCGCACCGCCTCCCACTGTTTCAGCGGGTTGGTGATCGGCTTCGAATGGCCCAGATACGTGATCCAGGCGGTTCCCGTGTACTCGTACATCGCATCGGCGTTGCCCTGGATGATCGCCTCGCGTGCGCTGATCGAACCGGGCAGGTTCGTCCGGTCGAGCACCTCGGCCCCGGCGGCCTTGAAGATCAGGCCGATCATCTGGCCCAGGATGATGTTCTCGCTGAAGTTCTTCGAGGTGACGGTCAGCGAGGCGCCCTTCAGCGGCTCGCCCTTCCCCACGGACCCCGGCGTCACGTCGTCGACCATCGGCGATCCGCTCTTCAGGCCGCACCCGGAGAGCGCCAGTGCCAGCGCCGCCGCGCCCACGAGCCAGGTCCGCCGCCCGCCGGTCCGCATTCCGGTCCGCGCCCCGCGCCTCGTCCGCTTCCCCACCGGGCCCATCACCCCACCTCCAGTCCGCGCGGCGTCAGCGCCACCTCGACCAGCGAGGCCAGCCAGTCCACCAGCAGCGCCAGCACCACCGTCAGTACGGAACCGAGCACCAGCACCGGCATCCGCTGGGTCTGGATGCCCGAGGTGATCAGGTCCCCGAGCCCGCCGCCGCCCCCGAACGTGGCCAGGGTCGCCGTGCCCACGTTGAGCACCAGCGCGGTCCGTACCCCGGCCAGGATCAGCGGCACCGCGAGCGGCAGTTCGACCTTGGTGAGCGTCCCCATCGCCGACATCCCGATGCCGCGCGAGGCCTCCACCAGGGTCGGCTCGATCGCCTTGAGCCCGGCGACCGTGTTGGAGAGCACCGGCAGCACCGCGTAGATCACCATGCCCGTGATCGCGGTCGACGGGCCGATGCCCAGCCAGATCACCAGCAGCGCCAGCAGACCGATCGCCGGGGTCGCCTGCCCGATGTTGGCGATCGACGTGACCACCGGGGCGCCCTTGCGCAGCCCCGACCGGGTCAGCGCGATGCCCAGCGGAATGGCGATGATCAGCACCCAGAAGGTCGAGATGGCGGTCAGCCTGACGTGCTGCCACCAGCGCAGCTGAACCGTGTCGCCCGCGAGCGAGTTCCGCGCGATCGAGTCGAGGTGGATGTTGTTGATCCACACGTACGTGATGACCAGGACCACCGCGAGTACCGCCGGCATCATCACCAGCTTGCGCCAGGTGATCCGGCGGGCGGGCCGGGCCTGGGGAGGCGAGGGCTCAGCCTCCTCGTCACGGAAGGCATGGCCCTTGACGTCGTGCTCGCCCGGCGGACGGTCCCGGTCGGACGAGGGGACCGGACCGGTGGGGCGGCGGCCGGACTGAGAGCTGGGAGTCATACGTCCGCACCGCCCTCCAGCTCCTGCACGGTCTGATGGCTGCGCAGTTCCTGGAGCTCGTGCTGGTGCTCGATGGCGGTGAGCCGGTCGGCCTCCAGCAGTTCGTGCACGGAGTTCATCAGGGTGTGCATGTCGACGACCCCGATGAACTCGCCGCGCCGCCCGGTCACCGCGACCCGCCCGCCGCTGTCGATCAGCACCGCCTCCAGCGCGTCGTGCAGCGTCGCGTCCCTGGTCACCGTGTCGTGCACCAGCTGCCCGGCCCGCGCCAGCGAACCGCGGGCCCGCATCAGGTCACCGCGCCGCAGCCACTTGTAGGGGCGGTTGCGGCGGTCCAGCATCAGCAGCTCGTTGTGCGGGCCGCTGCGCAGCTTGTTGAAGATCGACTGGAGCGGGTCGTCGACCGTCACCGTCGGGAACTCGGCGATCTCCACGTCCCGCACCCGGGTGAGGTTGAGCCGCTTCAGCGCCGCACCGGCCCCGACGAAGCCCGAGACGAAGTCGTCCGTCGGGTTGGTCAGGATGGCCTCGGGGGTGTCGAACTGCGCGATGTGCGAGCGCTCGCGCAGCACGGCGATCCGGTCGCCCAGCTTGATGGCCTCGTCGAAGTCGTGGGTGACGAAGACGATCGTCTTGTGCAGCTCGTGCTGGAGCCGGATCAGCTCGTCCTGGAGGTGGTCGCGGGTGATCGGGTCGACCGCGCCGAACGGCTCGTCCATCAGCAGCACCGGCGGATCGGCGGCCAGCGCCCGCGCCACGCCCACCCGCTGCTGCTGACCGCCGGAGAGGCCGCGCGGATAGCGGCCGTGGTACTCGCGCGGGTCGAGCCCGACCAGGTCGAGCATCTCCTCGACCCGGTCCTTCACCTTCGTCTTCGACCAGCCGATCATCTTCGGGACCAGGGCGATGTTCTCCGCGACCGTCATGTGCGGGAAGAGCCCGGACGACTGGATCGCGTACCCGATCTTCCGGCGCAGCTTCACCGGGTCCATGTCGGTGACGTCCTCGTCGCCGATCCGGATGCGGCCGGAGGTCGGCTCGATCAGCCGGTTGATCATCTTCAGGGTGGTCGACTTCCCGCAGCCGGACGGGCCGACGAGGATGACGGTCTCGCCGGCCTTGATGTCCATCGAGACGTTTTCCACGGCCGGGTTCGGATTGCCCGGGTAGAGCTTGGTGAGGTTCTCCAGCTGGATGGTGGCACCGGAGGTGGCGTTCACGGCGGGCGTCTGTCCGGCTTCCGCCGCGGTCTCAGACACGGATCCCCCTCGGGATGGTGAGCCGCCCCAGCAGTACGTACGCGGCGTCGAAGAGCAGGGCGAGTACGACGATGCCGAGCGTGCCCGCGAGCACCTGATTGATCGCGTTGGCACTGCCCAGCGAGGCGATACCGCGGAAGATCTCGTTGCCGAGCCCCGGCCCCGAGGCGTACGCGGCGATGGCGGCGATGCCCATCAGCATCTGGGTGGAGACCCGGATGCCGGTGAGGATCGGCGGCCAGGCGAGCGGCAGTTCCACCTTGCAGAGCCGGGCGATCCGCGACATCCCGATGCCCTTCGCCGCGTCCACGAGCGCCGGATCGACGCCGCGCAGACCGACGATGGAGTTACGGACGATGGGCAGCAGCCCGTACAGCGTCAGGGTGATCACGGTCGGCGCCACACCGAGCCCGACCAGCGGGATCAGCAGACCGATCGCGGCCAGGGACGGAATGGTCAGGATCGCCGCCGTCGAGGTGATCGCCAGCGAGCCGCCCCAGCCGCTGCGATAGCTGAGGACGCCGATCAGGACGCCCAGCACGGTCGCGATGACCATGCACTGGAACACGGCGCTGACGTGCTGGAACGCGTCGGTGAGCAGCTGCTGGTGCCGATTGCCCAGATACTCCCAGAAGCTCACACGGCACTCCTCGGCTCAGTCGGTGTCCCGCGCCGCCTGCTCGACGAGCGGGATGATGCGCAGGGGTACGGGGTTCTCCATGACGATGGCCGTGGAGGCCCGGACAATGCCATCAAACCCGACAACCAGGTCGATCACCCGTTGAAGATCCGCGTTGGAACGGGCCACGAGCCGGCAGAACATGTCGCCCTGCCCGGTGGTGGTGTGCAGTTCAAGTACCTCCGGTACGCCGCCCAAGTGCGCCCGTACGTCCGCTCCTTGGCCCTGTTTGATCTCCAGCGTCGCGAAAGCGGTGACCGGGTAGCCGAGGGCCGCCGGATCCACGTCCGGGCCGAATCCGCGAATGACGCCATTCGATTGAAGGCGGTCGAGGCGCGCCTGCACGGTCCCGCGCGCCACGCCGAGCCTGCGCGAAGCCTCCAGTACCCCGATCCTGGGCTCACGCGCCAGCAGCACGATGAGCCGCCCGTCCAGATGATCGATCGCCACGGTCGGCCTCCGGGAAGTCCTGTGATGGTCAGCATGTACAGATCGCCCGCCCATCATGGTCATCCACTGCACAGACTGCCCAGCGATTCCGCGAACTGTTGCGCATCTTGCAAAGCGGCGAGAACCTTCGGACATGACTGAGACGACGCACAGCACCCCCGACAGTGCACGGCAGGCCGACCCCTTCCCGGTCAAGGGAATGGACGCCGTCGTCTTCGCCGTCGGCAACGCCAAGCAGGCCGCGCACTACTACTCGACCGCCTTCGGCATGAAGCTGGTCGCCTACTCCGGACCGGAGAACGGCAGCCGCGAGACGGCCAGTTACGTCCTGACCAACGGCTCCGCCCGCTTCGTCCTCACCTCCGTCATCAAGGCGTCCACGGACCACGGCCGCTTCCTCGCCGACCACGTCGCCGAGCACGGCGACGGCGTCGTCGACCTGGCCATCGAGGTCCCGGACGCGCGCGCCGCGTACGCCTACGCGGTCGAGCACGGCGCCCTCGGCCTCACCGAGCCGCACGAGATGAAGGACGAGCACGGCACCGTCGTCCTGGCCGCCATCGCCACGTACGGCACGACCCGCCACACCCTCGTCGAGCGCACCGGCTACGACGGCCCCTACCTCCCCGGCTACGCCGAGGCCGCACCGATCGTCGAGACGCCCGCCAAGCGGACCTTCCAGGCCATCGACCACTGCGTCGGCAACGTCGAGCTCGGCCGGATGAACGAGTGGGTCGGCTTCTACAACAAGGTCATGGGCTTCACCAACATGAAGGAGTTCGTGGGCGACGACATCGCCACCGAGTACTCCGCGCTCATGTCCAAGGTGGTCGCGGACGGCACCCTGAAGGTCAAGTTCCCGATCAACGAGCCGGCCGTCGCCAAGAAGAAGTCCCAGATCGACGAGTACCTGGAGTTCTACGGCAGCGCGGGCGTCCAGCACATCGCGCTCGCCACGAACGACATCGTCGCCTCGGTGCGCGCGATGCGCGCGGCCGGCGTCCAGTTCCTGGACACCCCGGACTCGTACTACGACACGCTGGGCGAGTGGGCGGGCGAGACCCGGGTACCGGTGGAGACCCTGCGCGAGCAGAAGATCCTCGTGGACCGCGACGAGGACGGCTACCTGCTCCAGATCTTCACCAAGCCGGTCCAGGACCGGCCGACAGTGTTCTTCGAGATGATCGAGCGCCACGGCTCGATGGGCTTCGGCAAGGGCAACTTCAAGGCCCTGTTCGAGGCGATCGAGCGCGAGCAGGAGCGCCGCGGCAACCTCTGAGGGGTGTGTGGGTACGAAGGCGGGCGGGCCGGATCTTCCGGCCCGCCCGTCGCGGTTGTGGCGGCTGCCGCGCCAGTTCCCGGCCGTGCGGGATGCCGGGCACTGACGTGCCGGCGACAAGCGCGCGACGGTGGGTGTCACATCCGCGGACCCGGCGGTGTCTTCATGCCGAACAGCCGGACAGGCGAATCGACTGAGGAGAACACCATGGCGCCCCGCGTTCCGAAGGCCGAGCTCAGCACCGAGATGAGCGAGAACATGATCAAGCAGCTCGGCGTCGTGGCCGAGCCCGTCGAAGTGGTGTGGCACAACCCCGAGGTCGCCATGTCCAACCTGGAGTTCTCGGCCAGGCTGGGCGAGTGGAAAGCGGCCGACGCGAGCCTCAAGTCGTTCGCGCACATGGCCGTCGCGTCGCAGGTCGGCTGCGCCTGGTGTCTCGACGTCGGCTACTTCCAGGCACAGAATCAGAACCTGGACCTGACCAAGGCGAGCCAGGTGCCGCGCTGGCGGGAGTCGGAGGTGTTCACGCCTTTGGAGCGGGACGTCCTGGAGTACGCCGAGGCCATGACGAACACGCCCCCGACCGTCACCGACGAACTGCACGCGAGCCTGCTCGACCGGCTCGGCGCGGCGGCGATGGTCGAACTCACCGCGTACATCGCCTTCGTGAACATGGCGACCAGGAACAACAACGCGAACGGGATCTCGTCGCAGGGCCTCTCCGACGCCTGCGAGGTCCCCCTAGCCGCGCGCCCTCGGAACTCCGGCGCAGCGTCGACGTCATGACGGCAGAGGATCCGTTCGTCACCCACCGCGGCCTCCTGTTCACCGTCGCCTACGAGATGCTCGGGTCGGCGGCCGACGCGGAGGACGTGCTGCAGGAGTCCTGGCTGCGGTGGGCCGATGTCGACCGGTCGCAGGTGCGCGAGCCGCGGGCGTACCTCGTCCGCACCGTCACGAGGCAAGCGCTCAACCGCCTGCGAGCCCTGTCGCGCAGCCGTGAGGACTACGTGGGCGAGTGGCTGCCGGAACCGCTGCTGACCAGCCCGGATGTCGCGGAGGACGTCGAACTCGCGGAGAGCGTCTCGATCGCGATGCTGACAGTCCTCGAAACGCTCGGGCCGACCGAGCGCGCGGTGTTCGTGCTCCGCGAGGTCTTCGAGATGCCGTACGGCGAGATCGCCGAGGCCGTCGGCAAATCCGCGGCCGCGGTGCGGCAGATCGCGCGCCGGGCCCGCGACCACGTGGCGGCCCGGCGACCGCGGGTGCGAGTGGGACGGTCGGAGCAGCGGGCTGTGGTGGAGCGGTTCCTGCTCGCGCTGCGGACGGGGCAGTTGCAGGAGTTGCTGGAGGTGATGGCGCCGGACGTGGTCATGATCGCCGACGGTGGCGGGATCGTGCCCGCCGCGATGGCTCCGATCCAGGGGGCCGATGTGGTGGCGCGGTTGCTCGCGGGCGTGAACCAGAAGGTGGCCGTGCTCAGGACGACGACCGTGTGGCTCAACGGCGCACTCGCGGGCCGGATCGAGTTCGACGGCGAACCCTCCGCGGTGAGCCTCGTGGTGGAGGACGGGCGGATCACCCGGATCTACGTGGTGCGGAACCCGTGGAAGCTGACGCGGATCGATGAACTGGCCGAGATCACCAGGTGAACGTGTCGCTGGTGCGGCAGCGTGGGTGTTCCGGGCGATGGGGTCGCCCGGAACACCCACGGCTGGTCAGCGGCCGTTGCGTCAGCCGGTCGCAACGCGTCGGAGCGTGAGCGGGTGGCCGGTGCGGACGACGATCGCGGCGACGCGGAGGGCGTCGTACCCGGCGGCGCGGGCCTGGGTGATGAGTTCGCTGTCGTGGCGCGTGATCGGTGGCCGGGCGGTCAGCGGGTGATCAGTTCCCGTACGGCGTCGCTGACCCCGGGGAGTTGGGTCCGGTCGGCCCAGGTGTGGTCGTCGTGCTCGGTGAGGGTGATCGGCGTGGTCTTATCGACGGTGACCTCCGGGCCCGGACATGCCTCGTGGGGTGACGCGCTCGCCGCGAGCTTCGCTGACATCGCCACCGACCTCGATGCCGCCGGGCTGGACGCCGCAGACCTGCGCAAGGCCGCCGGCCTTGTTGACGAGCACCGCACCGCATTCGACGAGATTTCAGAACCTCGGCTACTTTCAGGCGATTTACTGGACAATTGACTGTCTTCTTGATGCCGTGGCCCCCGTACCCACACTCAGCGGCGTGTACGACTTTGACCGCACTCTGTGGGGCGACCCGGCGGCCGACTGGACCATCCGTATGGTCATGGCCAAGTCCGATGAGCGACGGGCTTTCTGGGACACCTACGGGTCCTTGGACGAGTCCGAGGACGCTGGGTGGCGGCGGCAGATCTACGAGGCCGGGCATCTCGGCGCCATCCGCCTGGAGTGTCACCGCCTCGGCAACAGCGAGGGCGTAAGAGACAGCTACGAGTCGATGGCACAGGTTCTCTCCGCCGTAGCCTGACTGCCTCCCCGATGAGATGCCCCGGGGGTTACCCGGCCCCTCGTTCTATGCGAGGACGCCGCTGCGTACCGCGAGACCGCGTAGCTCCGTTGAGGTGGGTCCGGACACCAGGAGGCTGGAGATGAGCGACTTGGTCGCCGGGCGGGCGTGGGTCTCCTGGGGAGCGCAGTGCTCGGCGGCCAGGAGGGTGCGGATGCAGTCGCTGCGGCGGCCGAGCCGGTCGTAGGTGACGGCAACGTCGCTCAGTGCCCGGGAGCGGCGCTCGACACTGGGCAGTGCCCTGAGGGAGATGGAGCGGGCGGCGGCGAGCGCGGCCAGTGGATCTCCGGCGTAGTTCTCGGCGGAGATGCGGTGGAGCTGCACGGTGAGAGGGCTGAAGCCACCGCCGTGGTCGCGGACCAGGGTGGCGCCGCCGAGTTCCTTGGCGATGGCCGCGGCCTCGTCGGTCAGCTCCCGCATTCCGTCGCGGTCGCCCCGCCTGGCCACGGTGTAGGCCGCACTCTGGACAAGGAGACCGCGTACTGCGGCACCGGCTCGTCCGGCGTCGCGCAGGTCGGGGTGGTCGGCGGCGGACAGCGCGATCGACAGGGCCTCCCCGTGCCATCCGGCCTTGCGGGCGAGGACGGCGAGTTGGCGGGCTGACTCGGCGACCGCGAGGACGTCGCCGGCGGCCTCGGCGAACTGGCGGGCCCGGTCGGCGGCCATCCAGCCCAGCTGCTGCTCGTCCAGTTTGACGAGCATGCGGGTGGCCAGCAGGTAGCTCATGGCCAGGAGCTTGTAGTCGTCCTCGGTGCCGCCAGGTGTGTGTGCGTGGCCGGCGCGGATGAGGCGGGGCAGGCGCACGGCGAGGGAGGCGTAACGGCAGGCGTCGAAGTCGGCGAGCGCGCGAGTGAAGTCGGTGGCGAGGGTGTCGGCCGGTGGTGCGGCAGGGGCCTTGCCCAGGCCGAGCATTGCGTCCCGCAAGCGGGCGACGAGCAGCTCGCCGAGGAGGGCTTCATCTGCCTGTGCGGTTCCGCTCCCAAGCACTGGGGTTGCGGCCGCTGCGGCGGCGGTGGCCGCCAGGCCCGCAAGCAACTCCCGTCGCTGCAAAGGATCTTCACCGCCCTCCGATCCGGGTCTACCCAGCCTATGGGCGGGCATGCGGGGGAAGGCAGCAGTTGCGCCGATCGGTTGACCGTGTCGGATCTCCGGTCGCGGCATGAGCGGGGCCAGGCCGAATGCCTGGTGCGGGAGTTCAAGGGAGTCGGCGAAGCACCGCAGCACATCGACGTCGGTCATCGGGGAGATGCCCCGCTCATACCGGGAAACCTGGGCCCCGGAGTATCCGGTCAACTTCCCCAGTTCGGCGAGCGTGAGGCCCTTTGCCTGCCGGGTCTGCCGTATCAGCTCCCCAGGCTTCACATCGGCCCCAAGGGCCGCTCATGCTTCGCTAACCGCATCAGTACCTCGTTCCCGCCGATAGCCGAGGCTGCGCCGCTTCAACCGTAGTCCTGGGACAGCGCGGCCAACAGGTCGTTTGCATGAGATGCAAACGGCTTTGCAGGGCAGGACAGCGCCCCTCCCGCCAGCGGGCCAATCGCGGCGACCTTCGAGAACGAGCGGCCCGCTGACAGAGGCCGCCCCGATTCCGGGAGGTCCTGATGCAGTCCGCGAATCCCATCCAGCCCACCGCGCTCGCCGCCGATGCCCGTCTCACCCCCGCCTACTACATTCGCTCCGAGGGCCTCGGCCCGTACGTCAACGCCCTGTTGGCCGGGTGCGCAACCGTCTTCGACATCAAGGCCGCCATGGCCTCCGACCTCGACCAAGGCGGCGAGCACCTGCGCGACGGCCAGGGCGTCGTCGAGGACGGCGCCCTGCTCCAGGGGGAAGTGATCGTCCAGACCGGGGCCCGGATCGAGGCGGGCGCCCAGGTGATCGGGCCGGTCCTGATCTGCACCAGCGCCGTCGTGGCGGCCGGCGCACTGGTCCGCGACCACAGCGTGATCGGCCCAGGCTGCCGAATCGGGTTCGGCGCGGAAATCACCCGCAGCCTGCTGGCCGAGCACGTCTTCACGAAGCACCCCTGCTTCATCGGCGACTCCGTGATCGGACGTCGTGTCAACATCGGCTCGTTCTGCTCCACCACCGGACTACGGTGCGACCGCGGCCCCATTGCTGAACCGGCGCTGGAGGAGATCACCGTCAACCTCGACGGGCAGCGCATTCCCACCGGCCAGACGAAGTTCGGCGCCGTCATCGGCGACGAGGTGGCCCTGCCCGCCGGAACCGTGCTCTCGCCGGGCACTCTGATCGGGCCCGGCACAGTGGTCTACCCCCGTGACCACATCGGCGGCTTCCTGCCCGCCGGCTCCCGGGTCCGGTGACAGCCATGACCACCGCACCCACCCACGACGCCATGGATACCACCCTCGTGCAGGTCACCGGCGGGCACCTGCTGTCCGGCCGGATCCCGGTGCAAGGCAGCAAGAACATCGCCCTCCACCTCTACGCCGCCGCCCTCCTGGCCGACGTCCCGGTCGTCCTGACGGGCGCGCCGGACATCATCGACACCGGAGTGTGCGCGCAAATCCTGCGCCGCACCGGAGCCCAAGTCACATACGACGATGGCCGCTTCATGGTGTCCTCGCCGAGTGATATGTGCCCGGTCATCCATCCCGGGCTCGGCCATCGGGTCCGTACGACCGCTGTGCTGGCCGCCGCGGTGCTGGCCCGGACCGGACAGGTGGCCTTCCCCTGTCCCGGCGGCGACGCGTTCTGTCCGAGGCTCATCGACCGGCACCTCGCGGCGATGCAGGCCGCCGGCGCCGAAGTCATCGTGGGCGACACCGGCATCCGCGCCCTGTGCGGTGCCCGCGGGGTGAGGGCGTTCACGGTGGACGTGAACACGCCGTACGGGCCGAGCCTCGGAGCGACGGTGTCCGCGATACTGCTGGCCGCCCGCGCCCACGGCACCAGCCTGATCACCCACCCGTCCATCGAGCCGGAGGTCACCGAGACCGCCCGCTTCCTCGCCGACCGGGGCGTCCTCGTCCACTTCGACCACGAGGGCTTGCACGTGTCCGGCGGCGACTGGATCGCCGGCGGCACGTTCGCGGTGGCCGGGGACCGGATCGAGGCGGCCACCATGGTCATGGCCGCAGCCGCGACCGGCGGCACCGTCCACCTCGACAACATCACCACCACCGACTTCCCCGAAAATCTCACCCGCGCTCTCTCAGAAGCCGGCATCACCCTGACCGACACCCCGAGCGGTGGCATGCGTACGCAACTGCACGGGCCGCTGCGGGCCATTGAGGCAGTGACCGGCCCGCACCCGGGGCTGCCTACCGACACCGCACCCCAACTGGCCGCGATGCTTACGCAGGCCGACGGCACCTCGCTCATCGGCGAACGCGTCTACCCCCGCCGTGACACCCACGTCCAGGGGCTGCGCGCGCTCGGCGGCGACATCACCGCCACCGGCTCCATGATCCGCGTCCGCGGGACCGCACGACTCCGTGGCACCCAGGTCGAGGCCGCAGATATTCGTGCGGTGACCGCGCTGCTGATCGCCGCTCTCGCAGCCGACGGCACCTCTACGATCCGAGGAATGTTCCATCTCCGGCGCGGCTACGGTCACCTGCTGCCCAATCTCGCCACGCTGGGAGCCGAGATCACCACCATCCCCGGAGGCTCCTGATGCCCGTCCCGTTCACCGCCGATGACACCACCCGCCTGTGGGACACCTTCGACCAGGTCGTCACCGACGGCGCGACCCCGGGCGGTGCCATCGCTTACGGAACCACCGGCGCCAACCCCCAGTTCCTCAGTGTCGGCAAGGTGGCCCCCGAGTGCGGCGACATCGAACCCGACCGGGACACCGCCTACGACATCGCCTCCCTGACGAAGGTCGTCGCCACCTGGCCCCTCCTTGGGCAGGCTCTGGATGCCGGGCTGCTCGACCTCGACGCCCCGATCCGCGACTTCCTGCCGCCGATGAACAGCGAGACCCCCAGCGGCGAGGCAACCGTCCGCCAGCTGATCGCCCACACCTCGGGGCTACGGGCCTCCACCCGCCTCGACCACTACCGCGGCGCCGACCTGCCGCTCCACGAACTTCTCTGCCGCGAACCGCTGGAAGACGCTCCCGGCCGGCACCGGTACATCAACCGCGGCTACATCCTGCTCGGCCTCGCCCTCGCCCACATCAACGACCTCCCACTCGACCAGCTCGGCGGAGCCCTGTGGAGGACGCTCGGGATGAACGCCACCGTGTACGGTCCCGTCGCCCGCACCCACCAGGTCGCCCCGACCGAGCAGCGAATCCCCGGCGCCCCACGGATCTGGGGAACCCCGCACGACGACAACGCCGGCCTACTCGGCGGCATCGCCGGACACGCAGGCGTCTTCTCCACCCCGGGCGACCTCGCCGTATACGCCCAGCGGCTCCTGACCGCGCACGCGGACGGCGACGACCACGGACTGGGCGAGTGGCTGCACGCCAGCCTCATCCCCCAGGCTCAGATCGAACCGGGCCTCGACCGGGGCCTGTCATGGGTCCTCGCCGCCGGCGGCCAGGTCGCGTACCACCACGGCTTCACCGGCACGAGCCTCTACCTCGCACCGGAGACCGGTCGCTACCTGGTGATCTGCACCAACGCCGTCTACCACGGCAACGCCCGCACCAAGATCGCCCCGCTGCGGGCCCTCGCACTCAAGACGATCTCCGCCACCTGACGTACGGAGGCACCCCATGGGTGAGCTACTGGCCGACCACACCACTCTCCACCTCGGCGGCCCCGCCGACCGGTTCCTCACCCACACCGACCCCGCCGACTGGCCCAGCCTCGCCCACTCCGTGCGGGGCGAGCGGGCGGCACCGTTCGTGCTCGGCGGCGGCAGCAACACACTGGCCGCCGACGCCGGATACCCGGGGACGGTGATCCGCATGGCCACGCGCGGCATCATCGTACGTCCGCTCGGTGACGGCCTCGTGGAGGTCGTCACCCAGGCCGGCGAACCGCTTTCCGCGCTCGTCGCGTTCACTGTCGCCGAAGGACTGTCCGGCATCGAGTACCTCGGCGGCATCCCGGGCACCGTCGGCGCCGCCCCGGTCCGGAACACCGGCGCCTACAGCCAGCAGATATCCGACACCCTCACCCGCATCACCGCCTACGACTGGCACCTCAGCCGCACCGTCGAACTACGAACCGCCGGCTGCGAATTCGGCTACCGCACCAGCGCCTTCAAGACCCAACCCGGCCGGTGGACGATCCTCGACATCGTCTTACGGCTCACCCTCAGCCCGTACGCCGCGTCGGTCGCCTATCCGCACCTCGCGGAAGCCTTGGCGGTTCCCCTCGGCGCCCGGCCACCGCTCGCCGAAGCGGCCCAGGGTGTACTCAACGACCGCCGCAACCGCGGTCTCTGCCTGCCATCTCGTGGACCGGACGCCCGCCAGGTCGGTTCCGTCTTCCTCAATCCACCCATCACCCGGGCCCAGGCGGCAACGGTACGGGCCGCCGACGGCCCGGTGTACCGCGACCAGAACGGGCGCCTGCGTGCGAGCGCCGGATGGCTCCTTGAACAGGCCGGGTACCACCCAGCTACCCAAGTCACGCCCGGAGTCTCCTGCTCCACTCGCCGGACCCTGACGCTCACAGCACACAACGACGCCACCGCCTCGTCCTTTGGCACCGCGCTGCAGACCCTGGCATCACGAGTCCTCGCGACCACCACAGTCCGTCTCACCCCGGAACCTGTCCGGCCAACCTCTGTCGAGTCGCTGGCGCACAGCTGACAGCGGCTGCCCAGAACCCGACAACTCCAATTCCGACGAGGCACTTGCCTAGTGAACTGTCCACAGATCGCAGGTCAGCAGCCTTGGTTCCGTGACCTCGTCGAGCGCGGCCCAGCCGCGCGAGGCCATCGCGGCGACCTTCCGTACGTCGCCCGTGTCAAGACCGGCACCGTCCAGGTCTGCGGCGATCTCCTCCAGCGACGTGAGCACCGCCTCGCTCCACGTTCCGTGCTCCGGACCGTCGACGGGGCCGAAGTACGGGCCGCGCACGTCGTGCACGGAACGGGCGATGGCACCCATCTGCCGGAAGAACGCCGGCCACTCCGTACGCGGATACGCTCCCAACTGCTCCGGCGCCGGGACGCCGTCCAGACAGGTCTGGATCATCCAGTCCCTGCCGATCACCTCGTGTGACCAGTCCGCGGCGAGCACCTGCGGCATCAGTGGCGCGATCACCGTCAGCCAGGGCTGGCTCGCGTACTCGTTCCGCATCAGGTGGCGCTCGCTGCGGAACTGGCGGGCTTCCTCCGGCGCGACCCGCAGGATCACCGGCTCCGCCCGCCCGGTCAGGGTCACACGGTAGACGTTGTTGTACATCCCTGTGCTCAGCTCGACTGCAGAGGCGGGCACGGCCGCAGGTCCGAAGGCCCGGCGGCAGATCTCCCCAATCTCCTGGGCGGTCAGTGACTGCTGGAACGCCTCCGAGGCGCGCTCGCCCGGCTGGAGATCCATGCCGCTCAGAATGCCCCGCTCGACGGCCGTTCGTCACATCCATCGCGTACAGCGACACGGCGGATACGAGTCCGTCTTCGACGTCCTCGACGGGCCGACGAGCAAGGGGGGCCTGCATAGCCTCACCGGCGACGGCTTCCTGCATGTCAGCTCCTGCTCGACTGCGGTGCTTGAATGGACCGTCGTTCCTGATCCGGCAAGGAGATGCGCTGTGCCCCTGGTGTCTGTCGTGATGCCTGTGTACAACTCGGCCGCGACGTTGAGCGCAGCGGTCCGGTCAGTGCTCACACAGACCCATAGCGATCTGGAACTGCTGGTCACCGACGACCAGTCCTCCGATGGCTCCATGGACCTGCTCCGCCAGTTTGCCGCGCAGGACAAGCGCGTCCTGCCGGAGTCGGCGCCCGAGCGGGGTGGTGCGGGCCGGGCCCGCAACCTCGCGATCGAGCGATCTCGCGGGGACTACATCGCCTTCCTCGACAGCGACGACATGTGGCTGCCGGAGAAGACCGAGAAGCAGCTCGCCTTCGCTGTCGAGTCGACTGCGCCTTTGACGTTCACCTCGTACTTCAAGATGGACGCCGCCTACGACGGCGAGAGCACCGACTGGGTTCCGAACGGGCGGGTGGTCCGTGCGCGGGCGCACGTGGACTACCGCGCGATGCTGGTCCAGGACCACATCGGTGCTCTCACCGCCATGTACGACCGCAATGTCCTGGGCACGAGGCTGATGCCGGAGATGCGCAAGCGCCAGGACTACGCCCTGTGGCTGTCGATCATGCGGGACGGCGCTGACGCCCGCGGCCTTGCCGAGCCGCTTGCGGTGTACAGGGCCCACCAGGCGGGATCGCTGTCGTCCAACAAGCTGTCGCTCGTCCCGTACAACTGGAACTTGTACCGCGAGCACGAGCATCTGTCGGTCCCACAGTCGACGCGGGCGCTGGCCGGCGCCGTGTGGCAGTCGCTGCGCAATTCACGGATTTGACTCCGGGCACGGGCACGGGAGCCGGGTGCGCGGCAACCTCTGAGCGATGCCGGAGTACGAGACGGGCGGGCCGGATTCTTCCGGGCCGCCCGTTCGCGGTTGTGGTGGTTGTCGCGTGCTCAGGGACGCTGCTTGGCCTCCGCGACGAAGGCGGCCCAGGCCCGGTTGCCGAGGATGAGGGTGGGGCCGGTGGGGTTCTTGCTGTCGCGGACGGCGGTGCGGGTGGTGAGGCCCGCGACCTCTATGCAGTCGCCGCCCGACGATCCGCCGCCGCTGTAGCTGCTCTTGCGCCAGACGGCACTGGCGAGTTCGGGAGCGAGCATGGTGGATACCTCTTTCTGTCGGCTACAGCTTGAGTCTGATCCGGTGGATGAGGTCACGGCTGTCCACGGGGCTCAAAGCCGCCGATCTCAACGAGTCAAACGCGAGCGTATAACGGTCCGTTTCGTCGGGTGTCTCCAAGTGCAGCGTTCCGGTGACGTGCTCAACGCACACGACATCCGAGAAGGTGGGGGTGGGGAAGCCGAACACGACGAATGCCCCGACCAGCCCGGCGTGGGCTCCCGCGCTGAAGGGCATGACCTGGATCTCGATGTTCGGTCGATCGCCCAGTGCCAGTAGCTGGTCGAGTTGCGGTCGCATCACGGAAGCGCCACCCACCTCGCTGCGCAAGGCCGCCTCACCCTCGATGACACAGATGCGCGGCGCCCGTTCGTACGCGAGCACTTCCTGTCGTTGCATCCGCATGCCGACGAGTTCGTCCACTCGCTCGGAGCTGAGCATCTCAGGGTTGGCTCGGTACAGGGCCCTTGCGTAGTCCGGAGTCTGGAACAGCCCCGCAACGAGCAGCGGTTGAAAGGACCGGATGTAGTCCGACGTCTGCTCGTAGTCGATGTGATCCGCGTACGAAGGCAGAGTCGTGCCCAGGTTTCGTGTCCACCCCCGTTCGTTGCGGCGTCGGGCAAGAGTGACCAGGTCCTCGATGAGTACATCGTCCTGAACCCCGTAGAACGTGAGCAGGTCGCGTAGTTCACCGAGAGAGATGCCGAGGTGGGCGTTCTCGATGCGGCTGATCTTCGAACGGTGGCATCCGATGCGGTCGGCGGCCTCTTCCGGTGACCTTCCGGCTGCTTCCCGGAGTTGGACGAGTGTCGTGGCGAGCCTTCGTCGTCGTACAGAAGGCCGGGAATCGACCATGCGTAGCCCCCTTTGTGAATGGTGACGGGCCAAGATTAGTGGCCCAAAAAGATCTTGGAACAGTTTCCTATTGATTCGGTTGCGATGAGAACGGATTCCAGGGCATCCTGAATCCGTAGCACACCGCGACAGCTTGGTTGCGCAGCGTGCGTATTCGTCCATGCAAAAAACCCCCGCGACCTGCACCGGTCCGGGGGCGTGGCCCACGCCCTACAGGAGCGTCGACATGAAGCATGTTATCGACTGGCTGTTTGGTCCGCTGCTGCGGTCCATGAAGTCGTCCCTTCAACTCCGCCCCCTCCCACCGCCCTTCCCGGTCAAGCCCCGGTCCGGGGCCATCGCCCTGGCGGACGCGCGGCTGGCCGCCGCACCCGGCCCGTACTCGCCCGCCGCATGGGCCCGCTGGGAGCGCGCCGCGAACCGGCAACGGCGTGCGCACCGAACCGTGTTGTGGCTGGCTACTCAAGGCGTCGACGCAAGGCCGGGACTCATCCACGGTGTGGCGGTGAAGTGGTGACGCCGGATCAGGTGGTGCGGCGGTGGAGCCGGCATCCTCGTCAGGTCGGCCGGGCGCGCGCTGAACTGCGTACGGCGCTCTCCGGCTGGGCGCTGGTTCCGGTCACCGACACCGCGTTGCTCGTCCTGTCGGAGTTGCTCACCAATGCCGGACGGCACGCCCGGGTCTCGCCGGGGCGGGAGATCGAGACCCGCTTCGTCCGGCTGCCGGACAGGGTGCGGATCGAGGTGCACGACGCCTCGTCCGTCCGCCCGGTCGGCCGCGAACCCGCGCTGGACGCCGATGACGGGCGCGGGCTGTTCCTCGTGGCCGCGCTCGCGGACCGGTGGGGAAGCGCCGACCGCAACGGGCCGGGGAAGGTCGTCTGGGCGGAGTGCGCGCTTCCCCTGGGGGACGGGGGTGTGGTGGATGCCGTCTGAACAGCTCCGGTGCGCGGTACGCATGAGGCGCGGCGATCTCGTACGCGTACAGGGGGAGTGGCGTGAGGTGTGTGCCGTGCGGCTGGACCGGTACGCGACCGGCGGCATGGCGGTCGTGCTGACCTTCGCCGGAGGGGGCCGTCCGCTGCGGGTGCCCGCCGGTCAGCTGGTCACCGTGCCGGCGCCCGAGCCGTCGGCGCCGCCGGGCCAGGTGCTCGTCGAGGACGCGTCCGGCAGCCCGGCGGTACATGAAACGGAGTGCACCACGTGTGGCGAGGGCCCGGAGCCCACCGTGTCGCAGGACGTTGCCGTACGGCACCTGTGGTGCGCCGAGCATGCGGACCGGACGGGGCACACCGGGTTCCTGGCCCTGCGCGTCGGACTGCTGCGCGCGGTCACGGTCGACAACGCCCGCCACTGACGTGGTGCCCGCCTTCCCCGCGCGCGAGGGCGCCGGTCAGCCGAGCAGATCCGTGTCGGCGCCGATCTTCTTCATGCACGCGTCCTCGGCGGCCCACAGGGTGATCACGCCTTTCTCCGCGAAGTCCTGGTACGTCGCTGTCAGGGTCCAGCCGCGCTGCTTCAGAACCACCCGGGCCTCGACGATGTCGTCTGCTTGCTTGCGCTCCTCCCGTTTCCGGGACTGCTGCCAGTCGCGCTTGCGCAGCTCGCTGACCACGCCCTCCAAGCGGCTGAGGTCGACACGCGTGGTCTCCGTACCGAAGCCCTTGAACGTGACGGCGCACGATGCCGGCGAGCCGTCCGACCGTTCTTCGGCAGAGCGGGCGTAGTCCGGTGCGTTCGCCGGAACGCCCGCGTTCGCGGTCGAGGTGTCGAGGTCCGTGCGCACGACCTTCTCCGTGAGGGGACCAGTGCCCTTGGGCCGGGGCGATGCCGGCACCGAAGCGGCGGCCGCTCCGGTGCCGGCGTCGCTCGTGCCGCAGCCCGTGACCCCGAGCGCGATGACCGCTATCGGCAGGGCAGCCCACTTCATTCTGCTCACAGTCGTCCAATCCCCAAGTCGCGGGGATCGATGGGCCCCTGCGTTCGAGGCAGGAGTGTGTCACGGCCTACCGGCGAGCGGCCAACGACGCCGCTGGTGCTGGTCCCGGCCAGGATCAGCGTGTCGATGCCCGCGGTCGCGCGGTCGCGCAGTCGCGCAGTCGCTCGAAGAGATCAGTGATGGAGCCCGTGCCGACGCGGATCTCGCGGACAACGATGTCGCCGTACTCGGGGTGACGCGTGCGTGGATCTGCGTGGTGTTGTCGGTCTGCGGGGCCGCCACCCAGCCATCCAGGACGAGGCCGGAGACGGCTCCGATCCGGTCGGGCGGTGCCGTGAGGTAGACGTCCGGCGTCGAGGCGGATTCTCGGCGGAAAGCCACCGGCCACTGACTACCGGCCACTGACTACTGGCTAGTGGCTACGGGCGCTGTGGCGAGCCACACGAGCGCGGTTGCCGCATGCCTGGCTGCACCACATCTGCCCAGTACGCAGGGCCGAGAAGAACAGCACGCAGCGGGGTGCGGGGCATCGGCGCAGCAGGTGCCGGCGTGGAGAGCTGAGGACCCGTACCGCCGAGGCGCACACCTGCGAGACGAGCTGATCCGCGGTGGACGTCCCGGGCGGCCAGCGCAGATGCGGGCCGTTGGGTGTCCAGGCGAGTGTCGCGACGTGGATGCGGTGAGCTTCCTTGTTGATGAGGCGCAACGCCGCCGCCCCTGGCCGGCTCTCGTCGACGACGGAGTCCAGCAGCTCCCTGACGGCTTCGCGCGCTTCGATCGCCCTTTCCATATCCGAGTGATCGGCCATGACCGGGCCGTCGGGAGGCATGCCCAGGCGGTCCCGGTACGTCACGATCCAGTTCGCCATGCTCTCAACCGTGCTGAACTCGTCAATAAGGGTGTTTCCCGCATAGTGCCAGGAACTGGTGAATTCTACCGCCAATGGTTCTGATGGCCTGATTTCGATCGTCGTACGCCCGTGTGTGTCCATCTCCGCCTTTCGCGATCTCGTATCGAAAGATAGGGGTTCCTCTGGCTGATTTCTGAGGTAGTCTCTCGCGTGACGGCTAACGCCATGCCCGTTAGGAATATTTGGGACTGTGTTCTTCCTCGAAGGGGTATTGGCGTAGATTCGTCGATCCGGCGCAGTGCGCCGCCCTCCTGTTGCTCCGTGTCCATTCACAGGTAGTGCCGCATTGGTTGGGTGCGGGTCGGTCTTCCGATTGGCTCGCTCGTTACGTGTTCCAGCTCCACTTCTGATTCGATAATTCCCTGGGGGGGATTTATGTCTGAAATCGAAGTAATTTCAAATGTGTTCCGAAGCGGTTTCGAATTGACCGACCTCAAGTGGGTTCCGTGGGTCGAGCCGGGCCGCGCGGGAGTCGAACACTACCCGTTGTGGACTCCCGACAACGAGGAAGAGCGGTCGGTCGGCCTGCTCCTGCGTTTCCCCGCCGGCGCCCACGGGGACTTCCACGAGCACCTCGGCTACGAGTTGATGCTCGTCCTGGAAGGGGCCCTGGACCACAGTGACGGCCGGACGTTCAGCCAGGGCGACCTGATCGTGGAGGGTCCGGGAACGCGTCACCAGATGTCCAGCGAGCAAGGCTGCACCGTCCTCGCCGTCAGGACGCGACCGGCCGCCGCCCGGGACGCGCTCGAGGGCGAAATCGCTGAGTCGCGGCTCGGATCCCGTAACCGGCAGTCGGCCTGACGCGGTGTCTTGCGGGCGCGCACTCAGTGGAACCAATGGGTGCGCGCCCCCGCCTCCGCCAACGAAGCCGCACTCCGGATGAACGGGGAACCCCGAAATGAAACAGCCCGAACAGCCCGAACAGCTCAAACAGCTCAAACAGCGGAAACGTCGAATACTTCTGTCCACCGTCTCCTCCGACTCGCACACCTGGAACCTGGTATTCCTTCAGCTTTTCCTTGAGGAGCACGGGAACGAGGTGATAAATATCGGCCCGTGCGTTCCGGATTCGCTGTTCCTGGAGTCCGTACGGAGTCACCGGCCGGATGCGATTGTGGTGAGTTCGGTGAATGGTCACGGTTTCCTCGACGGAAGCCGGATGGCGCGGGCCCTGCGCGCCGACTCCGTCGGTTGCGACATACCGGCGATCATCGGGGGGAAGCTGGGAATCCTGGGTGATGAGAACCAATTACATTCCAGTTCGCTGATCGAGGCTGGATTCGACGCGGTCTTCACCGATGCCGGCCCCGAGGCGCTGACCTCCTACCTCAGCCAGCTCGAAAGCAGCTCGGACACGGGATCGCTGCTGCGTGCGGCGGCCCTCGAAGGAGCTGCTTCGTCATGACGGTCGTCCGCTCGCAGGACTTCGGGGAGTACGTGCGGGAGTCCGCTCGCACAGGCAGGCTCGTCGTGCAGCCGCGCATGGGGATGGCGACACAGCGGGAGATGGCGGCCGGTGTCGCAGCGGTCGCTGCGGCAGGGCCGCGCACGGTCGCCACGATCACTCTCGACAGCTACACCCGGGTGGGGGACCACGACGGTGCCCGAAGCGCACTGAGCACATCCCAACCGCTCAACGGCTTTCCCCTGGTCGCGCATGGTGCTGAGGTGACCGCGGAAGTCGCCGCCGTGGCAGCGGGAAGAGTTCCTGTTCAGGTGCGCCACGGCTCGGCCGCTCCGGCGGCCATCTTCGCCACGATGGCCGCCGCGGGTCTGTCGGCGAGTGAAGGCGGCCCGGTTTCCTACTGCCTGCCCTACGGACGCGTGCCACTGGCCGAATCCGTCGCCGCGTGGCGCGACGCGAGCGCACTGCTCGCCGGCGAATGCCGGGCCGGGGGAACGCGCGCGCATCTGGAGACCTTCGGCGGGTGCCTGCTCGGTCAGCTCTGCCCGCCTTCCATGCTGGTGGCGATGAGCGTGCTGGAGGCACTGTTCTTCGCCCAGCAGGGTGTCGAGAGCGTGTCGTTGAGTTATGCCCAGCAGACTCACGCGATCCAGGACATCGAGGCGCTGGCAGCCCTGCGGATCCTGGCGGACGAGTTCCTTCCCACGTGGGTGGAACGCCACATCGTTCTGTACACGTACATGGGTGTCTTCCCCCGTACCGCCGCTGGTGCGCAGACGCTGCTGAACAGCAGCGCTGAGATCGCGGTCCGTGGCGGTGCCGAACGGCTGATCGTCAAAACCGTCGCCGAGGCGCACCGGATTCCCACCGTGGGGGAGAACCTCACGGCGTTGCGGGAATCGGATGCTCGGGCACAGTGGGCCCGAGCCGGCAGCGACCTTCCCTGGGCGCATCAGGTCGACGCCGGCGAGATCATCGCCGAGTCACGTGCCCTGATGGGAGCGGTCCTGCAGCATGGCGACATCGGCGCGGGCCTGCTCTCCGCGTTCCGCGAAGGAACCCTGGACGTGCCCTACTGCCTGCACGCCGACAACCGGGGACTCACTCAAGGCGCCGTAGACGACGACGGCCGTCTGGGGTGGGCGCAGACCGGTCGGCTGCCCCTCTCCCGGGCGAGTCGCCCACGCGGCCGCCTCCGGTCCGCGGAACTCCTGGGCATGCTGAACTTCACCGCGGACCAGCAGGATCGGCTCGGCCTCGACTCCGGCTGCGAGCCGAAGGCCGTCGAAACCGCTCAGGGTCCGCACCGGGTGGCGGTCGTCGGTGTCGGGCCGCGCGGACTGGCGGTGCTTGAGCGCACGGCGGCCCGCCTCGCCCAGGACTCCGGTTCGGAGCCGGTGGAGCTGTACGCGATCGACGCGTCGGAACCGGGTCCCGGCCGGATCTGGCGGCCCGACCAGCCTCAGTGGCTGCTCATGAACACGCCGGCCGGTGAGGTCACCATGTTCTCCGGACCGCAGGACGACGGCCCGGCGCGTCCCGGAGCGGGCCCCTCACTGGCCCAGTGGTGGGTCAGGGATTCACCCGCGGAGGGCGATCCTTACGCCTATGCGCCGCGTGGCACCTACGGCCGGTACCTGAGCTTCGTCCTCGACGCTGTCGAGAGCGGCTTGCCGGACCGCGTTCGGCTCCACCGCGTGCGCGGGCGGGTGCACCGGATGCGACGCACCGGCGTGGGCGCCGGATGGACGCTGACTCTGGACAAGGGACGGACGATCGAGGCCGACCGGGTGGTGCTGGCCACCGGGCACCCGGTGACGGCGATGCTCCCGGACCAGCAGACGCTGTCCGACTTCGCGGCGGAGCGTCCTCGCGTGCACTACGTACGCGGCGACTCCGCGGCCGATATGCCGCTGGCCGGACTGGCGCCCGGAAGCCGTGTGGGAGTCCTCGGGCTCGGCCTGGCGTTCTACGACGTCATGAGTCTCCTCACGGAAGGGCGCGGCGGCCGCTACGTCACCGAACGCGGCGAGCTGCGCTACGTCCCCAGCGGCCGGGAACCACGGCTGATCGCCGGCTCACGCAGCGGCGTCCCGCTGCCGGCCCGAGGGCGCAACCAGAAGACGGCCGATCACTCCTATCAGGCCCGCATCTTCACCAGGGAACGCATCGAAGGGCTGCGGTCCCGCGGCAAGCTGGACTTCGACCGGCAGGTTCTTCCGTGGCTGCTGGCCGAGGTCACACTCGTCTACTACGCCACGGAGATCCGCGCGCGCCGGGGCGAGCGGATCTGTGAACTGTTCGTCGATCAGGCGGTGCGGGCAGCCCGTGACGACTCCGCGCCGGATCTCGCCGTGGTCCAGCAGGCCGCCCGCTTCGGTGTCCAGGGAATGCCTCCCGTCGATCTGCGCCAGTGGGCCAGGCCCTTTGTGCGGGAGCGGTTCGCGGACCGGGACGCCTACCAGCGCGCTGTCGCAGGTGTCATCCGCCTCGACCTCCTGGAAGCGGAGAAGGGGAACGCGCACGGCCCGGTCAAGGCCGCTCTGGACACCCTGCGCGATGTCCGCTCCACCATCCGGGCCGCGGTCGACCTGTCCGGGCTCACCGCCCGCTCCCACGAAGAGGACTTCCTGGGTTCCTTCGCGCCCATCAGTTCCCACCTGGCCGCGGGCCCGCCGGCGATCAGGCTCCGCCAGGTGCTGGCCCTGATGGAGGCCGGGGTGCTTGAACTCATCGGCCCCGGTGTCCAGTTCGCCGCCGATCCCGAGCGGGGGTGTTTCACCGCCCATTCGCCGTACGTCAGCCAGGAACCCGCGCACCTGGACGCGGTCATGGACGCCCGGATCCCCACCCCCGACGTCCGTGCGGACACGTCCACCCTCATTCGGGACCTACTGCTCCAGGGCACGGTCACCAGCTACGCGAACGTTGACGACGACGCGGTGTTCGACACGGGCGGGATGGCCGTCACCAAGGCGCCGTTCCACCCCATCGACACCCATGGTCAGCCCGTGACGGATCTGTACGCCCTCGGCATCCCGACCGAACACACGCGCTGGTTCACTCAGGTGGGCAGCAGCAGACCCGGTGCATGGGGAGAGTTCATGGCTGACGCCGACGCCATCGCCGGGGATCTCGTCACCCTCGCACCCGCACGGCTGTCCCTGCGGACGGGGGCCGGCTCATGAGTGAACCGCCCGCGGACTACTGGCAGTACCGGCACACGGCCGCACACGGCGACTTCCTGCGCTCGCGCGACCTGCTCCTCGACCTTCGCGACGACCACGAAGCGGCCTCCGCGCTCTTCAGCTGGCCCCGGCCCGAGTTCTTCAACTGGGCCCTGGAATGGTTCGACGTCATCGCTCGCGATAACGACCGGCCCGCTCTGCAACTGCTCCAGGACGGCGGCGCCGGCGAAACCCTGAGCTTCGCGCAGCTCTCGGCCGAGTCGGACCGCACCGCCAACTGGTTGCTCGCGGCCGGAGTGCGACGGGGCGACCACGTGATGGTGGTGCTCGCGCAACAGCGGGAACTGTGGGAGGTCCTCCTCGCCTGCCTGAAGATCGGCGCCGTGGTCGTCCCCACGTACACCAGCCTCACGGCGGCGGAGGCGGCCGACCGCCTGCGCCGGGGACGTATCCGGCACGTCATCTGCCGTGACGATCTGACACACCTGATCACCGGACCGGTCAGCGGGCTGCGCGCCGCCGTCCCCGGAAGCACCGAAGGCTGGTCCTCCTATCGGGACCGGCTCTCGCACGAACCCCGCTTCCTCCCGCAAGCTCCGACAGGCGCCGATGACGTCGCCTTCTGCTACTTCACGTCGGGCACCACCTCGGCGCCCAAGCTGGTCGCCCACACCCACAGCAGTTACCCCATCGGCCACCTGTCGAGCCTGTACTGGAACGGCCTGCGGCCCGGGGACCGCCATCTCAACATCTCGGCCCCGGGCTGGGCCAAGCACTCCTGGAGCAGCCTGTTCGTACCCTGGAACGCCGAGGCGACCATCGTGGCCACACCACCCGGCCCGCTCGATCCCGGCACCCTGCCCGGCCTGCTGAAGGACCACGGAGTCACCTCCGTCTGCGCGCCGGCCAGTACATGGCAGGCGGTGCGACCGCACCTCGGCACCGCTCGACCCGCGCTGCGCGAAGCCACCAGTGCCGGGGAACCCCTGACGGAGCAGATCGTCGAAGAGGTCGCCGCGGCATGGGGGGTCACGCTCAGGGACGGGTACGGACAGAGCGAGGCGACCGCGATGATCGGCACCAGTCCCGGCCTGCCCCGCAGGCCCGGCCGCCTGGGCAGGGTGCTGCCGGGATACCGCATCGTCCTGAGGGCCCCGGACGGGAGTCCCGGCCCCGGCCAGGGTGAGATCTGCGTCGACCTCGAAGGCGGGCGCCCGGCCGGTCTCATGGCCGGGTACCTGGACGAGTCCGGAACCCTGAAACCGGCCTCGGCGGAGGGGATCTACCGCACAGGGGACCTCGCCACCTGTGACGCCGGCGGCTACTTCCGCATCCTGGGCCGCACCGACGACGTGTTCAAGTCCTTCGACCACCGCATCTCCCCCTACGAACTGGAAGCAGTCCTGAAATCCCATCCCGCCGTGGCCGAGGCCGCGGTGATCCCCAGACCCCACCGAGTGGGTGGGTTCACACCGCACGCCGTCGTCGAACTCGTCCCCGGCAGGCACGCGGACGACGTCTCGGCACAAGCGCTGCTGCACCACTGCTCGGATCGGCTCGCACCGGAGCTGTGCCCCCGATCGGTCGAGTTCACCCCGCGCCTGCCCCGGACGACCTCCGGGAAGGTCCGTCGCTCCGCGCTCTCCGGGTGAGGAAACCTCAACCCCTGTCGTCGACGGCGCTCTTCCTCCGGCTTGCGTACCGGGCCACCCTGACCCGGTTGCCGCACCCCGATGAGCACCACTGCCGGGCGGGGCCGCTCTGCACGAAGAACAGGATGCAGCCTGGCGCCCGGCAGGCTCGCAAGGCGTCGCGCTGCTCTCCGGAGAGCAGCGCGACGCCGGACTCCGCCACTCGGACCAGCGCCGCGGTGGCCCAGTCCTTCGTCGACCACACCTCGACCGATCCAGCAGGGGCGGTCGCGGACAGTTCCCTCCATCGCGTCGCTCCGTGGACAGCACGATTGATACGGCGAACGGCGGTGTCCGGCCAGGTGGTACCCGAGGTCTCGGCGGTCAGTGCCTCGCGCAGGGCCTGGCGCAGTTCCTGAAAGCGCTGTACCTCAAGGTCGCCGACGCTCACCCCGGCCGGGCTCTCCAAGGCCTCGGCCCCCAACTCGTTGCGGTGGGCGGCCAGCCACTCGTGCAGCGCCTCGGGCCCGCACAGGGCATCGACGACATGCCCGCGCAGCCCACCCCTGACGAACGTCGTGTTCACCAGGTCCAGAGCGAGCGGCTCGCCATGCACCGGGACGTCAGCCATCGTCACTTCTCTCATGAGCTAATGGTATCTCGCCTTGCAATACATTAGTAGGCATGGGAGAGTCATCGTCGTTTGCTAATGGCACTGCCATTAGCAAACGACGATGAAGCCATCTCGGAACGAAGGGTTCAATCAGATGACTCAAGCAACGGCCCCCTCCCGTAGCGAGGCTGGGACGTCACGAGCGCGGGCTTGGTACGCAAGCAAGGCCCCGGCTCGATTGAGCCCACTCGCGATGCTCATCGCCACGGCCACGAGCGTGGTCGCTCTCCTCGCTCTCGTCGCAGCCGGCAAGTGGCTCGACGAAACCGTCCTCATTCCCCCGCTGGCCGCGAGCATGGCCCTGGTGGCAGGCGCCAGTGCCACGCCGCTGGGGCAGCCTCGCAACGTGATCGGAGGCCAGCTGGTCTCCGCACTCACCGGATACCTCGTTCTCGCCATCGGCGGAGCGGGAATGTGGAGCGCCGCGGTCGCCGGCGGCCTGGCGCTCGGCGCCATGCTCGCCCTCCGCGTCGGTCACTCGCCCGCCGCGGCAACCGCTGTCATCGTCGCGCTCTCCAGCCCCCCGATCGGCACGTTCCTCGCGATGCTCGCGCTGGCCACGGTGATCCTCGTCGCCGTGGGCATCGTCGGCAATCGCGTCGGCAAGCAGACCTACCCCGTGTACTGGTGGTGATCGGACCCGCTGCGGGAGCGAGGGGGACGGAGCCGGCGCCGGTGGCGGCCGCGCGAATCCAGCAGCCGGCCTCGACCGGGAGCAGCGGTGTCCCGGTAATCGCCGTGGCCGCGGCGGCCCTCGTCGTGACCGGAGCGGGCGCGCCGGGCTGCATCGCGCTGCGCCGTCGCCGCACCCGGAGCTGAGCGGCCGGGGTCCTGACGGCGCAGCGGGCCGGTGACCTCCAGGGCATCGGCCCGCCCTCGCGTGTTGGGACCTTCCCTGTGACGCAGGTCTCAATGGGGTCGTGCAGCAGGCGAGGCTCCTTCCCCGTCAAGAGGGGGACAGGAAGGGAGGAGCGCTGTGGATCTGGCAACCCAATGGAGCTCACTGCGGTCCGAGGCGGCCCGGCCCGATGTGCCTGAACGTTCTGCGCAGGCCCAGGCCCAGGCCCAGGCGCAGGCGCAGGTGCAGGCGTCCACCATCTGCACCCGCTGACCCGAGGAGCCTCCCGCAGGCTCAAGTGATCCGGCGCGGGCGCGGAACCGTCAGGGGAGACGTCAGCGGCCCGCCGACGCCCCCGCCGCCGACGGCTTCGCCGCGGACGCCGCCGGTGGGCCCGCCGCGCCCGCCGCGCCCGCCGCCCCCTGCTCCGGAGGTGCCGGAGACGGGGCCGGCACCTGCGGCTGCTCGGCCCGCGGCGGCGCCGGTGCCGGGGCCTGCGGCGGCGCGGGCCGCATGTCCTGCGGGCCACCCGCCGGGGGCTCCCCCATGGTGTCCAGGGCCTCCTGCGCCCTCGGGGCGTCCAGCGGCGAGAACTTCGGGTTGGTGCGCAGCGCCTCCTCCAGACTGCGGCGGGCCGGACCGAAGTCGTTCAACGCGCGCTGGACCATGCCCAAGTGGTACGCGTACGACGCGTTCTGGCCGCCCGAGTCGACCGCCTTCCGCGCGTACTCCAGGGCCGAGTCCGAGTCGCCCGAGCGGTGCAGCGCCCAGCCCAGCGCATCGGCCACCGCCGCGCTGTGGTGCCCGCGGTCCCACTCCGCCCGCAGCTGCTCCGCCGCCGCGTCCGCGTCGCCGTGGGCGGCCTCGAAGCGGCCGAGGAGCAGGGCCTCGTCCACGCCCTGGGCCCCGGCGCGGGACAGCGCCTCGCGCAGCCGGGTGTACTGGTTGACGGAGTCGCCGTCCAGGCCGAGCGACTCGTACAACTCGCCCAGCTCCAGCAGGTACTCGGGCCGGGGGGACTTGGCCAGCGCCGCCTGGTAGTCCCGCTGGGCCTCGTCGGTGCGGCCGAGGGCCGCCAGCGCCCGCGCCCGGCCGGCGAGGGAGGCGTGGTGGGCGCGGTCGGTGCGCAGCGCCGCCCCGTACTGGGCCACGGCCTCCTCCGGCTCGCCCCGCTCCCAGGCCAGCTCGCCCAGCCGGGAGAGGCAGGCCGCCTTCTCCGCGGGCGTCCTCGCCCGGTTCGCGGCGTCCTGCGCGGTGGCGAGCGCGTCCTCGCGCCAGCCCCGGTCGCGGTACATATCCGCCGTCCGGCCCAGCGATGGGACGCCCGCCCGCAGCGACGCGTACTTCTCCACCGCCGTGGTCGCCGACTTGAGGTCGCCGAGGCCGTTGTACGCGTCGATCAGCTCCGGGTACACCGTCCACTGCTTCGGCAGCCGGGCCCGTACCGTCTCGCCCCACTTCTTCGCCGTGACGAAGTCGCGCCGGGCGTTGGCCAGCGAGGCGAGCCCGACCCAGGCCGCCTCGTTCCCCCGGTCACCCGGCCGCACGTTCAGCGAGCGCTTCAGCGCCTGCTCGGCCCGGGTGTAGTACGCCGCGTCCGCGGCCCGCCGCCCCCACTCCACGTACGCGGAGCCCAGCACCGCCCACGACTGCGCGTCCGACGGATGGGTGCCCACCCACGCCTGCCGGTCCCCGATGAGCGCCGTCAGATCGGAGAGCGAGGCGGGGGAGCCGGCCGCCGTCGCGGTCATCGCCCGCGACACCGGACCGGACAGGGGCGGCGCCGCGTCCTTGTCCTCGTCGGGCACGGCGACCACCGCACCCGTCACCAGCACCGCGCCCGCCACCACGCCGAACGCGGCCCGGCGCAGGGTCGTGCGCAGCGAGGCGGGCGGCGGCTCGGCCAGGGACGCGGGGTCCGGCGGCAGGCGCGGAGGGGATTCGCAGGGCGGGGCGTAAGCGGTGTCGGGGGAGTGGTCCGGCCCGGGGGCCGCCGGGGTCTGCTGCGGAGTGACGTCCATGCCGATCACTCTGCGTCAGTACGAAGATCGCACCGCGTCTTGGGATGGCTGGCGCATACGGGTTCACACCAATGGGCCCGGATGCCAGTCTTGGATCATGGACGATCTTCTCGAACTGCTGCGTGCGGGGCTCCCGGCCGAGGCCCTGATCACCGACCCGGACATCACCGCCTCCTACGCCAACGACATGGCGAGCTTCTGCGACGCGGGCGCCCCTGCCGTCGTCGCACTCCCACGCACCGTCGAGCAGGTCCAGCACATCATGCGCACCGCAACGGCGCTGCGCGTCCCGGTCGTCCCGCAGGGCGCCCGCACGGGCCTGTCGGGCGCCGCCAACGCCTCCGACGGCTGCATCGTGCTCTCCCTGATCAGGATGGACCGCATCCTGGAGATCAGCCCCGTCGACCGGATCGCCGTGGTGGAACCGGGCGTCATCAACGCGGTGCTCTCCCGCGCGGTCGACGAGCAGGGGCTGTACTACCCGCCGGACCCCTCCAGCTGGGAGATGTGCACCATCGGCGGCAACATCGGGACCGCCTCCGGCGGCCTGTGCTGCGTCAAGTACGGGGTCACCGCCGAATACGTCCTCGGCCTCGACGTCGTCCTCGCGGACGGACGCCTCCTCAGCACCGGCCGCCGCACCGCGAAGGGCGTCGCCGGCTACGACCTCACCCGGCTCCTCGTCGGCTCCGAGGGCAGCCTCGGGATCGTCGTCAAGGCCGTGCTCGCGCTCAAGCCGAAGCCGCCCCGGCAGCTCGCCCTGGCCGCCGAGTTCCCCAGCGCGGCCAGTGCCTGCGACGCGGTCTGCGCGATCATGGAGCGGGGTCACACCCCGTCACTCCTCGAACTGATGGACCGTACGACGGTCCACGCCGTCAACAAGATGGCGAACATGGGCCTCCCCGACTCCACCGAGGCCCTCCTGCTCGCCGCCTTCGACACGCCGGACCCCGCGGCCGATCTGGCCGCCGTCGCCGAGCTGTGCACGGCCGCGGGCGCCACCGAGGTCGTCCCGGCGGAGGACGCGGCCGAGTCCGAGATGCTGCTCCAGGCCCGGCGGATGTCGCTCACCGCCCTGGAGACCGTCAAGTCCGCCACGATGATCGACGACGTGTGCGTACCGCGCTCCAAGCTCGGCGCCATGCTGGAGGGCACCGCGGCCGTCGCCGAGAAGTACGACCTCACCATCGGCGTCTGCGCCCACGCGGGCGACGGCAACACCCACCCCGTCGTCTGCTTCGACCACACCGACGCCGACGAGTCCCGGCGGGCCCGCGAGTCCTTCGACGAGATCATGGCGCTCGGCCTCGAACTCGGCGGCACGATCACCGGCGAACACGGCGTGGGCGTGCTCAAGAAGGAGTGGCTCGCCCGGGAACTCGGCGAGGTGAGCGTGGAACTGCACCGGGGCATCAAGCAGGCCTTCGACCCGCTCGGGCTGCTCAACCCGGGCAAGGTGTTCTGACCCGGCGTCCCCGCCGCGCCCGCTCAACTCTCCCCGTCCTGCGCCTCGTCCGACGGCCAGGGATCGCTCATCCACAGGTCGTCGGCCGGCAGCGGCGCCAGCAGCTCGGCGAGGCCCTCGTCGATGCCGAGCCGCTCGGACTCCGTGCCGGGCGGAACCACCCGCAGCGTCCGCTCCACCCAGGCGGCCACCGCGGCGGACGGCACCTCCAGCAGGGCGTTGCCGTCGGGCGAGGTCAGCGCCACGCAGATGATGTTGCGCCCGTCGATCTTGGTGGGCCAGATCCGTACGTCCCCGTGCCCGCACGGCCGGAACACGCCCTCCACCAGCAGATCGCGGGCGAACGTCCAGTACACGGGGGCGTCCGAGCCGATGTGGAAGGTGATGTGCACGGCGTACGGGTCCAGGGTGCGATACGTCAGCCGGGCGGGCACGGGGATGCTGCGCTCGGGCGACAGGACCAGCTTGAGCTCCAGCTCGCGTTCCACGACGGTGTGCATGAGGCGTCCTTTCGAGACCTGTGAGCCGGTCCCGCGACCGGCCTTCACAGGGAGAGAGCGCCCTCCCCGCCATCCATTACGCGACTTCGGGGAAAAAGTTTGGCGTGACCGGAAAGCGGGCCAAACGCCCGGACCGGCACGGGGGTACGCGGGTGTCTGGTAGATGTGGACCCCTGTACTGAGACTCGAAGAGATACGGGACCACGGTGATGAGCGCCCCAACCCCGGCACCCGGTGACGAAAGCCCCCGCGAGGGGTACTACCCAGACCCGTCCATTCCCGGATACGTCCGGTACTGGAACGGCGCTTCGTGGGTGCCCGGTACGAGCAGGCCCGCCCCGCAGACAGGCGAGGCGATGCCGTCGGCACCCGTCCCGGAGGCGGCCGAACCACAGCGGCCCGAACCTCAACGCCCCGAACCGCAGCGGCCCGACCCCGCCCCGGTGGACGAGACCGGTCCGGTCTTCTTCGACGAGGAGCCGCAGGACGACGGCCGGCCCGGACCGTCGCACGCCTGGCAGGCCGACGTCTCCCGGCAGAACGGCTTCGGCGGCGAGCGCGACCGCCGGGTCTCCTGGGGCGGCGGACAGCCCGCGCACCAGGGCGAACAGCCGGCGCCCGGCCCCGACCCGCGTACGCCCGCGGGCAGTTCCCCGGCGGCCGGCCCGCCCGCTGACCGCTCCCCGGCGATCCGCTCGTCCGGCGACCGTTCGCCGGCCGTCCGCCCCGGCACCGACCGTGCTCCCGCGGACCCGCGCCGGCCCGTGCGGCCGGAACCCGAGCGCGGCGTGGTGCCGGGCATGCGGGACGGCGGCGACGGGCCTGAGAACGCCGTCGCCATCCGGGCCGCCCGCCCCGACCGCTCCGGTGGCGGCGACCGCGACGCGGGGCGTCCGCCCGCCGACGGCACGGTCTCGATCCGCGCCGTGGGACCCGGCCGCCGGCCGCCGGTCCCGCGCGACGCGGAACGGCAGCCCGCCGAACAGCCCGCCGTGGACGGCACCATGGCGATCCGTGCGATCGGCCCGGCCGTCTCCGCGGCCGCCCCGCAGGCCTCCGCGCCCGCTCCGGGCCCCGCGCGGCAGGACCGGGCCGCCCAGGACCCGGCCCGGCTCGACGGCCCGCCCACGCGTGGCCCCGGAGGCGGCACCTCCTGGGCCCAGCAGGCCCCGCAGCAGGCCCCGCAGCAGGCCCGGCCCGAACAGGCCGCCCTGCCTCAGGCACCCGCGCGCCGGCAACAGGCCGCGTTCCCTCAGCAGTCGCAGGCCCCTCACCAGTCGCAGACACCTCAGCAGTCCCGAGCACCCCAGCAGTCTCAGACGCCTCACCAGCCCCAGGGGCCCCAGCAGTCCCAGGCGCCTCAGCCTGACCAGCCCCACCAGCCTGACCAGCCCCACCAGCCCGTCGTGCCCTGGAAGCCCCCGGTCAACGACCACTTCCAGCAGCTCGCGGCGGCCCGGACGGCCGCCCGGCCGGCCGCGCTCGGCAAGCGGTTCGCCGCCCGGCTCATCGACACCGCGGTGCTGGCCGCGCTCGTCGGCGCCGTGGCCCTCCCCCTCGCGACGCGGGCCACGGACCACATCAACGAGAAGATCGACGCGGCCAAACTGTCCGGCGAGACGGTCACCGTCTGGCTGCTGGACTCCACCACGGCCGGCCTGGCCGCCGCGGTCCTCGTCGCGTTCCTGGTGCTGGGTGTCCTCCTGGAGGCGCTGCCGACCGCGAAGTGGGGCCGTACGCTCGGCAAGAAGCTCTGCGGACTCGACGTACGGGACATCGAGTCAGGATCGGCGCCCACCTTCGGCGCCGCCCTGCGCCGCTGGCTGGTCTACGGCGTGCTGGGCGTCCTGGTGATCGGGGCGGTCAACGTGCTGTGGTGCCTGATCGACAAGCCGTGGCGCCAGTGCTGGCACGACAAGGCGGCCCGCACCTTCGTGGCCGGCTGAGCGGGACGTACCTTCTCGGAACCTTCTCGGACGGCTCAGCGGGTCCGTACCCTCGCGGCCGGCTCGGACCCGCACGGCTGACGGCTCATCGGGTGATGGGCCGTCGGACGGTCTCCGTTCCCCCGAAAGCACCTGAGCCGTTGCGGGAGCCCGTGGGGCGGGGTGCACTGCCCCCATGAGCAACGATCAGCCGACGTCCGGTCAGCCGCCCGAGGACGACCCGTTCCTCAAGAAGCCGCACGAGCCCCAGCCGCCGTCATCGGGTTCGCCCTACGACAGCGCGCCGCCGCCTCCGCCGTACGGCCCCGGCTCCCATGGCGGAGGCCAGTTCGGTGCGGCGGACCCGCTGGCGGGCATGCCGCCGCTCGCCGAGCCCGGCAAGCGCGTCCTGGCCCGGCTGATCGACTTCCTGATCATCTCGATCCCGCTGTACCTGATCTCACTGCCCTGGGGCGGCGCGGTGGAGGTCTCGAACAACAACAACGGCAACGACGGTGTCGGTGACCTCTTCGCCCAGACGTACAGCGGCCATCAGCTGCTCTGGTCGCTGATCGGCCTGGTGATCTACGTCGGGTACGACACGTACTTCACGCACAAGGACGGCCGCACGCCCGGCAAGCGGCTGCTGAAACTGCGGGTCGCGATGCTCAACGACGGCAGTGTGCCGGACACCGGGAGTTCGTTCCTGCGGGCCGTGGTGCTCTGGCTGCCGGCGCTGCTGTGCTGCCCGTGCCTGTGGTGGCTGATCAACATCGTGCTGATGTTCACGGACAAGCCGTACCGGCAGGGCCTCCAGGACAAGGCGGCCAAGACTGTGGTGGTGACCACCAGTAACCAGGGCGCGGTCTGAGAGCCGCGCAGCGTGGTTCGTTCAGTCAGGGGCAGTCCGGGGCAGGGGCAGGGGCAGTCCGGGTCAGTGTGGGCCGGGCCGGGCCGGGCCGGGCCGGGCCGGGAGGGCGTGTCGGCACTCTCCCGGGTCTCGCGGCTCTCGTGACCTTCCCGGCTCCGCCGGTCGCGCCGGTCGCGCCGGTCGTCAGCGCCGCAGTGAGTGCTCGCCCACCCGTGCGGAGGTGCGTGCGGCCGGGATCGTGCGCTGTACGTGGCCCAGGGCGCTGCCCTCGGGCTCGGCGGCCGGGCGGGTCTCCTGGTGTGCGGACACCGCGTCCCGCGTCGTCGCCGTCCTCCGGCGTGCCGGAGCGGGCACGGTGACGGCCACCAGCAGGCCGAGCGCGAGCGCGGCCGTAGTGATCACGGCGATGCCGAGGTCCGAACTCGTACGGGACAGCAGCAGCATGGCGAGGGTCGAGAAGACAACGGTGACCGAACCGTAGGAGAGCTGTGCAGCAGTAGGACGCGGCATGGCGTTATCCGTCCTCGGGACGTCGGATGGGCGGTCTCTCAACACGGGTCGCACTGTCAAGCGACTCTACGACGGTGGATGCCCTCGCGGAACGGGTAGTAAGCATGACCTAACCCACAGTGCCGGAGCACGGGGGGCGCACGGAGTCATTCTCCGCGCCAAAGAACGCCTTCGGCGCGCCGGTTGGGCGTGGAGCAGTCGTCCGGATAGCGGAAATGTGCTCCTGCATAGTGCACTTGGTCTGTTCAAGTCAAGGTCTGTCTTTTCTCACGTAACTCCGGTCGAATGTCGTCACTTGTGACGCGTTTCCGCGCGCGGCCCTCTCACTCTCCAGGCCGCAGTCGCGGGCGCCGGGGAGGACTGCATCACGTGATCATTAAGAGACGGGCGCTTCGCACCGGAGCGGTTGTCGTGGCCATGGCCGCGACCGCCGCCACCGCATCCGCCTTCGCCACCGCTCAGGCTGATGACAAGGCGTCAGGCACCGCTGCCTCCGTCGTCGACCGCCGGGACCCGGGGTCGGCCGAGGGCAACGCGCACAACCTGGAAGGCCCGTTCAGCAAGCAGCAGGACGCCCAGCGTCAGGCCGCCATGGAACAGGTCATATCCGGCGACAAGAAGGTGTCCAAGCGCGGCGGTTCCAACGTCGTCAAGCTCGACGCCAACAAGTACGTCGAGCTCGGCCGGGAGAAGACCGACAAGATCTTCACCATCCTGGTGGAGTTCGGCGACAAGGTCGACAACACGACCACGTACGACCCGGACGGCGACGGCCCCAAGCCTCCCGTCCCGAAGTACGGCGGCACCCCTGGACCGGCGCACAACAAGATAGCCAAGCCGGACCCCAAGAAGGACAACAGCACCGCCTGGCAGGCCGATTACAACCAGGCCCACTTCCAGGACCTGTACTTCGGCGCGGGCGCCGGCAAGGACTCGCTCAAGACGTACTACGAGAAGACGTCCTCCGGGCGCTACTCGGTGGACGGCGAGGTCTCCGACTGGGTCAAGGTCCCGTACAACGAGGCGCGCTACGGTTCCAACTACTGCGGCTCGTCCAACTGCTCCAACGCCTGGGACATGATCAAGGACGGCGTGAACGCCTGGGCCGCCGACCAGAAGGCCAAGGGCCGTACGCCCGAGCAGATCAAGACCGATCTCGCCCAGTACGACCAGTGGGACCGCTACGACTACGACAACGACGGCGACTTCAACGAGCCGGACGGCTACATCGACCACTTCCAGGTCGTGCACGCCGGCGAGGACGAGTCGGCCGGCGGCGGCGTCGAGGGCACCAACGCCATCTGGGCGCACCGCTGGTACGCCTACGGCACGGACGCCGGCGCGACCGGCCCGGCCGAGAACAAGGCCGGCGGCGCCCAGATCGGTGACACCGGCATCTGGGTCGGTGACTACACCGCGCAGCCCGAGAACGGCGGCCTGGGCGTCTTCGCCCACGAGTACGGCCACGACCTCGGTCTGCCGGACCTCTACGACACCACCAACACCGCCGAGAACTCGGTCGGTTTCTGGTCCCTGATGTCGGCGGGCTCCTGGCTCGGCACCGGTAAGAACAGCATCGGTGACATGCCGGGCGACATGACCGCCTGGGACAAGCTCCAGCTGGGCTGGCTCAACTACGGCGAGGCCAAGGCCGCGACGAAGTCGACCCACAAACTGGGCGTGTCCGAGTACAACACCAAGGACAAGCAGGCGCTCGTCGTCACGCTGCCCGAGAAGGCCGTCACCACCGCCGTCACGGAGCCCGCGGAGGGCGCCAAGCAGTGGTGGAGCGACATGGGTGACAACCTCAGCAACACCCTGTCCCGCCCGGTCGACCTCACCGGCAAGTCCAAGGCCTCCCTCGACCTCGCCGGCTGGTGGGACATCGAGGCGGACTACGACTACCTCTACACCGAGGTCTCCGAGAACGGCGGCACCAGCTGGACCGCGATCGACGGCACCGCCGACGGCAAGGCGATCCCGCGCGACGCCAGTGACAAGCCGGCCCTGACCGACGTCTCCGGCAAGTACCAGAAGCTCTCGTTCCCGCTGGACGCCTACGCGGGCAAGAAGATCGACATCCGCTTCCGCTACGCCACCGACGGCGGCGCGGGCGGCATCGGCTTCGCGGCCGACACCATCGCGGTCAACGCGGACGGTGCCGCGCTCTTCACGGACAACGCCGAGGGCGACGACAACGGCTGGACCGCCAAGGGCTTCTCGCGGGTCGGCAAGTCGTTCACCAAGGACTACCCGCAGTACTACCTCGCGGAGAACCGCCAGTACGTCAGCTACGACCAGACCCTCAAGGTCGGCCCGTACAACTTCGGCTTCTCCAACACCCGTCCGGACTGGGTCGAGCACTTCCCGTACCAGAACGGTCTGCTCGTCTGGCTCTGGGACACCTCCCAGAAGGACAACAACGTCTCGGCCCACCCGGGCCAGGGCCTGATCCTGCCGGTCGACGCGCACGCCAAGCCGCTGAAGTGGTCTGACGGCACCGTCATCCGTAACAAGATCCAGCCCTTCGACGCTCCGTTCAGCTGGTACCCCACCGACGGTTTCACGCTCCACCTCGGTGACGTGGCCACGAAGATCAAGCCGCAGCTCGGCGTGCCGGTCTTCGACGACCACAAGGGAACCTACTGGTACAAGGAGAACAAGACCGGAAGCGTGCAGGTCGCTGACACCAACACCAGGATTTCGATCATCAGCGAGCCGCTCAGCGGCTCCACGATGACCGTCCAGGTTGGCGCCTCGCACAAGTAATCCGGCATCACCGCAGGTCAGAGCATGATCGGCCGTCGCCCTCTAGCGGGCGGCGGCCGATCGTGTTTAGGTGCCTCTTGTTCCGTTTCTTATTGACACAACGTCTCACGGGGGAGCGCGGAGTATGGCAGGCGGAGGATTCAGCAAGTTGCCGAACGGCAGGGTGGTCGTCGCGATCACCCTGCCCAGTCCGGCGCAGAGCGTGGGGCCGGACACGCCGGTCCGCGTCCTGGTGCACGCGGCCAACCGGGCCCGCGCACTGACCCGGCTGCGCAATCTGGGACTGCGCGCCGTCTACCTCCGGGGCAACGCCGAGCCACCCACCCCGGACGAGATCACCGCCGTCCTGCACCACCCGGACGGCGTGCTGTGGCGGGCGAGACCCGAGCGGGCCCAGGAACTCTGGCACCCGATCCGGGCGCTCCTGAGGCCCGCCCTGCCGGCCCGGCAGAGCTGACCCGGTCCCGCTACACCACGGGCTTGCCGGCGAGCGCCACGCCCGCCTCCCGGAGCTCTGTGAGCGCCCGGTCCGTGGTCGCCTCGGCGACGCCCGCGGTCAGGTCGAGCAGTACGTGCGTGGCGAAGCCCTCGCGGACCGCGTCCAGCGCGGTGGCCCGGACGCAGTGGTCGGTCGCGATACCGACCACGTCGACCGCGGTCACCCCGCGGTCGCGCAGCCACTCGGCCAGCCCCACACCGTTCTCGTCCAGGCCCTCGAAGCCGCTGTACGCCGCGGCGTACGCCCCCTTGTCGAAGACCGTGTCGATCGCGCCGGAGGCGACCGCGGGCGCGAAATTGGGGTGGAAGCCCACTCCCTCCGTGCCGGCCACACAGTGCGGCGGCCAGGAGTGCTCGAAGTCCGGCGCCGACGAGAAGTGGCCGCCGGGGTCGATGTGGTGATCCCGGGTGGCCACGACATGCCGGTAGCCGGGCTGGGCCTCACCGATCAGGTCGGTAATGGCGGCGGCGACATCGGCACCCCCCGCCACGGCGAGGCTCCCGCCCTCACAGAAGTCGTTCTGAACGTCCACGACGATCAAGGCGCGGTGCATGGCGGGTGTCCTTCGGTGGGGGAGGGGGCGGCGGTTACGGGGGTGATTACGGGGGTGACGACGAGCCTAGGGACTCGGACGGGCCTCAGGGAGAGGCGCGGCCATATCGAGCCCGTCCGGCGATCGAGGGCAAGGTGACCACCGGGCGCCCCCGGCCCCCCGCACCACCGCCCGCCCGCCTCACACGTACTCCGTGGGAATCACCGGCTCGCCCCGCGACAGCTGCATCGCGGACATCGGCAGCCCCGCCCGCGAGGCGATGTGCCGCTCCCGGGCCGCGTCCAGCGGCTCCCGCGCGACCACCTCGCCGGCCTTGACCAGCTCCACCAGCAGCTGCCGGCCGGCCAGCTCCGGCGGCACCGGGCCGGTCCCGATCACCTCGGTCTCGGCCACGCCGTCCTCGTCCAGCCGGCGCGCCGCCCACTTGCGGCCGCCGATGGAGGTCTTCGCGCCCAGCGACTTCTTCGCCACCGGCCGCAGCGGGTCCGCCGGATCGGCGGAGGCGGCCCGCGCCACCAGCTTGTAGACCATCGAGCAGGTGGGCTGCCCGCTGCCGGTCACCAGCTGCGTGCCCACCCCGTACGCGTCCACGGGCGCCGCGGCCAGCGAGGCGATGGCGTACTCGTCCAGGTCCGAGGTCACCACGATCTTCGTGCCCGTCGCGCCCAGCTCGTCGAGCTGCTGGCGCACCCGGTGCGCGACCAGCAGCAGGTCGCCGGAGTCGATCCGGACCGCCCCCAGCTCGGTCCCGGCCACCTCGACCGCCGTACGGACCGCCGCCGTCACGTCGTACGTGTCGACCAGCAGCGTCGTGTCGCGCCCCAGCGAGTCGACCTGGGCCCGGAACGCGTCGCGCTCGGAGTCGTGCAGCAGGGTGAAGGCGTGGGCGCTCGTCCCGACGGTCGGGATGTTGTAGCGGAAGCCCGCGGCAAGGTCGGAGGTGGTGTCGAAACCGCCGATGTACGCGGCACGGGCCGAGGCCACCGCCGACAGCTCATGCGTGCGTCGTGCACCCATCTCGATCAGCCCGCGCCCGCCCGCCGCCGACGACATCCGCGAGGCCGCGGCGGCGATCGCCGAGTCGTGGTTGAGGATCGACAGGATCACCGTCTCCAGCAGCACGCACTCGGCGAAGGAGCCCTCCACCCGCAGGATCGGCGAGCCGGGGAAGTAGACCTCGCCCTCCGGATAGCCCCAGATGTCCCCGCTGAAGCGGTAATCGGCCAGATAGTCGAGCGTCGGTCCGTCCACGACGTCCTGGTCGCGGAGGAAGGCGAGCATCTCGTCGTCGAAGTGGAAGTTCTCGACCGCGTCCAGAACCCGTCCGATGCCCGCGACGACGCCGTAGCGCCGTCCCTCGGGCAGCCGGCGGGTGAACGCCTCGAAGACCGAGCGCCGGTCGGCGGTGCCGGCCTTCAGCGCGGCCTGCACCATCGTGAGCTCGTACTGGTCGGTGAAGAGCGCTGTCGAGGGCACACCGACCCGTCGCCCAAGGTCCGCAGAGTTCATGCCGGGGATGCTACCCCTATTTCGTCAAAGTGACGAGATGGGGGTGTCGCGCCCCGCGCGGTGCCGGGGCCGTTTGTGCGATGCCCCCTCCCAAGTGGCAGCATGGGGTAGGTGAGCGTCGCCCCCGTAGAGATCGAACGTCCCGAATCGGCCGAGGAGAACCTCGTTGTCCCCGAGCCCGACGTCCCCTGGGTGACGCTGGTCCACAACGACCCGGTCAACCTCATGAGCTATGTGACCTATGTCTTCCAGGCCTACTTCGGCTATTCCAAGGACAAGGCCCACAAGCTCATGCTCGACGTCCATCAGAAGGGCCGCGCCGTCGTCTCCAGCGGAAGCCGCGAGGAGATGGAACGCGACGTCCAGGCGATGCACGGCTACGGGCTGTGGGCCACACTCACCCAGGACCGCAACTAACCGCCACTAGCGGACCCGCCCCGCCCCACCTCACCCGCCCGACCGACCACCATCGGAGAGAACCCATGGCCGGCCACTTCGAGGCCACCCCCGGCGGCGGCGCGGCCGTCGCGCTCGACGAGGTGGAGATCGCGATCCTGCGCTCCCTCGTCGTCCAGCTGCTGGAGCTCATCGGCCCCGGAGACGAACCCGCCGAGGGTGAGGACCCGCTCGCCGCGCTCTTCGCCGAGGGCCCCAGCGAACCGCCCACCGACCCGGCCCTCGCCCGCCTCTTCCCCGAGGCCTACGGCGACGAGGACGACGAACTGCGCGCCGCTTCCGCCGAGTTCCGCCGCTTCACCGAGAACGACCTGCGCACCCGCAAGCGCGACGACGCCCTCGCCGTCGTACGCACCCTGGACGGGCTCGCGCCCGCCGGGGACGGCGGCGCCGTGCTCCGGCTCACCGCCGAGGAGTGCCGCAGCTGGCTGGGGACCCTCAACGACCTGCGGCTGACCATCGGCGCCCGGCTGGAGGTCTCCGACGAGGACGGCGGCGAGGAGGGCTCCCTCTACCGGCTCCCCGACAGCGATCCGCGCAAGCCCATGGTCATGGCCTATCTCTGGCTGGGCGCACTCCAGGAAACGCTGATCGAGACCCTTATGCCGTAACGCGGCCCGGCCGAGGGCCGGATCCGTTTCTGTGCGGCAACCCGAATGCCTTCGTCCGCTTTCTCCTGTGATGTGTGCCACGTAATGTCCGGTGGATCGGGCCTGGTCCGCAGCCGCGAGGCGCGGAACGGCGTGGAGGAAGGCGCACCACATGACATCGCCGAAAGTCGAAGAGGGACAGGAGGAACCGCAGGCCGCGGTAGCGGACGCGACCTCGGCCGAGGGCTACCAGCGCGCCCTCGGGGCACGCCAGATCCAGATGATCGCGATCGGCGGGGCCATCGGCACCGGCCTCTTCCTCGGCGCCGGCAAGGCCATCGCCAGGGCCGGTCCCAGCCTCGTCCTGGCCTATGCCGTCGCGGGCCTGGTGATCTTCTTCATCATGCGGGCCCTGGGCGAACTCCTCATGTACCGCCCGGTCTCGGGCTCCTTCTCGGAGTACGCCCGCGAATTCATCGGGCCCTTCGCCGGCTTTGTGACCGGCTGGACGTACTGGCTGTTCTGGGTCGTCACCGGAATCACCGAAGTCACCGCGGCGGCCCAGTACATGACGTTCTGGTTCGACATCCCGCAATGGGTGTCCGCACTGATCTTCACGGTCATTCTGTACGGCGTGAACCTGATCTCCGTGAAGGTCTTCGGTGAACTCGAATTCTGGTTCTCGATGGTCAAGGTCACCGCCATCGTCGGCATGATCCTCATCTGCGCCGGCATCCTCACCCTCGGCTTCTCCGACGCCGGTGACTCCGCGTCCGTCACCCACCTCTGGGCGGACGGCGGCTTCTTCCCGCACGGCATCTCGGGCACCCTGATGACCCTGCAGATCGTGATGTTCGCCTTCCTCGCCGTCGAGCTCGTCGGCGTCACCGCGGGCGAGTCCAAGGACCCGAAGAGCGTCCTGCCCAAGGCGATCAACACCGTGCCGTGGCGCATCGCCCTCTTCTACGTCGGCGCCCTCGTCATGATCCTCTCGGTGGTCCCCTGGACCGAGTTCCAGCCGGGCATCTCGCCCTTCGTCGCCGCCTTCCAGAAGATGGGCCTGGGTCTCGGCGCGGGCATCGTCAACTTCGTGGTCCTCACCGCGGCGCTCTCCTCCTGCAACTCCGGCATGTACTCCACCGGCCGTATGCTGCGCGACCTCGCGCTCAACGGACAGGGCCCGAGGGCCTTCACCCGGCTGACCAGGAGCGGCACCCCGCTCGTCGGCACCACCGTCTCGGCCGCCCTGATGCTCGTCGGCGTCTGGATCAACTACCAGTGGCCAGGGGACGCCTTCACCTACGTCGTCTCCTTCGCCACCATCTCCGGCATGTGGGCCTGGATCATGATCCTGATCAGCCAGCTCCGCTACCGCCGGCTGGCCGACCGCGGCGTCCTGCCGCAGTCCGGCTTCCGGGCCCCCGGCGCCCCGTACACCAGCGTCTTCGCCCTCGCCTTCATCGGCATGGTCATCGTGATGATGGGCATCGACAAGGACGCCAGGATCTCGCTGTACTGCGCGCCGCTGTGGGCCCTGATCCTCGGCGTCTCGTACCTGGTGCTCAGGGCCCGCAACCCGGGGAACAAGGCCTTCGCCGGCCGCTGAGACCACCGGCACCTCCCCGGACGGGGGCAGCCGGCCCGGCAGTCGGTCCGGCAGTCGCCCCAAGGGTCGCGTCCACGATGCGGGCCCCCGCGTACCACTCCTCGGTACGCGGGGGCCGGTCGTCCTATCCTGGGCGCCATGCTGACCATCACCCAGGCGCTGTACGACCAGATCGTCGCGCACTCCCGCGCCGACCACCCCGACGAGGCGTGCGGCGTGGTCGCCGGGCCGGCCGGAACGGACCGCGCCGAACGCTTCATCCCCATGCTCAACGCGGCCCGCTCGCCCACGTTCTACGAATTCGACTCGGCCGATCTCCTCAAGCTCTACCGCGGCATGGACGACCGCGACGAGGAACCCGTGATCGTCTACCACTCGCACACGGCGACCGAGGCCTACCCCTCCCGCACCGATGTCACCTACGCCAACGAACCCGGCGCCCACTACGTCCTCGTGTCGACCGCCGACATCGACGGCGCGGGGCCCTTCCAGTTCCGCTCGTACCGCATCGTGGACGGCGAGATCACCGAGGAGGACGTCGAGGTCGTCGACGCCTACAGCGCCGCCTGACCCCGGCCACCGGGACCCGCTTCTGCGGCCGGACAGGGCCGCCACCGCGGCCCTGTCCGCCTGTCGAACGTAGACCATCCACCAGCTGAGATCACATTCCGGATTCCGGACCGGGAATCGATACGATGAGCGCATGGTTCTCCATGACGTGAGCGACAAGACGCCGGGCACGCTGCTCGTGGCGCGCCTGCACGTCGATCTGTGCCGGCTCTCCAGTGCGATCTGTACGAACCATCGGACCGCCGGCCGCGAGGCCTGAGCCGGGCCGAGGCCCGGCGCCGCCCCGGCCGGGCGCAACCACACACACGTACCACCCCGCGCGGGGGCACAGCCGCGCGTCCCACGCCCACCGCCACCACTCCGCTTCGACAGGAGCCCACGCCATGGCCATCGAGGTCCGCATCCCGACCATCCTCCGCACCTACACCGACGGCGCCAAGGCCGTCGAGGCCAACGGAGAGACCCTCGCCGACCTCTTCAAGGACCTGGAGACCCGCCACACCGGCATCCGTGAGCGCATCGTCGACGGCGAGGAGCTCCGCCGCTTCGTGAACGTGTACCTCAACGACGAGGACGTCCGCTTCCTCGACGGCATCTCCACCAAGCTCAGCGACGGCGACAGCATCACCATCCTCCCGGCCGTCGCCGGCGGCATGAACTGATGCGCTACGACAGCCCGCTCGCCGCAGTGGGCAACACCCCGCTCGTCCGCCTGCCGCGGCTGTCACCGTCGGACGACGTCCGCATCTGGGCCAAGCTGGAGGACCGCAACCCCACCGGCTCGATCAAGGACCGCCCCGCGCTCCACATGGTCGAGCAGGCGGAGAAGGACGGCCGGCTCACCCCCGGCTGCACCATCCTCGAACCCACCAGCGGCAACACCGGCATCTCGCTCGCCATGGCGGCCAGGCTCAAGGGCTACCGCATCGTCTGCGTCATGCCCGAGAACACCTCGAAGGAACGGCGCGACCTGCTCACCATGTGGGGCGCCGAGATCATCTCCTCCCCGGCGGCCGGCGGCTCCAACACCGCCGTCCGCGTCGCCAAGGAGCTGTCGGCGCAGCACCCCGACTGGGTGATGCTCTACCAGTACGGCAACCCGGACAACGCGGGCGCCCACTACGCCACCACCGGCCCGGAGATCCTCGCCGACCTCCCGTCGATCACCCACTTCGTGGCGGGCCTCGGCACGACGGGCACGCTCATGGGCGTGGGCCGCTATCTGCGCGAGCACGTCGAGGGCATCAGGATCGTCGCGGCCGAGCCGCGCTACGACGACCTGGTCTACGGCCTGCGCAACCTCGACGAGGGCTTCGTCCCCGAGCTCTACGACGCCTCGGTCCTCACCACCCGCTTCTCCGTCGGCTCCGCCGACGCCGTCACCCGTACCCGCGAACTCCTCCAGCAGGAGGGCATCTTCGCGGGCGTCTCCACCGGCGCCGCGCTGCACGCCGCGATCGGTGTGGGCAACAAGGCGGTCAAGGCCGGCGAACCGGCCGACATCGTCTTCGTCGTCGCCGACGGCGGCTGGAAGTACCTGTCCACGGGCGTGTACACGGCGCCCACGACGGAGGCCGCGATCGAGACGCTCCAGGGCCAGCTCTGGGCGTAGGCCCGCACGCCGTTACCCACCCCGGACGCCGGGGGCTCGGACCACACCGGTCCTGGCCCCCGGCGTTCGCCGTTCCCGGGGGCGCTGCCCCCGGACCCCCGCTCCTCAATCGCCGGAGGGGCTTGATTCGCTCGGAGCCCCGGTCACGGGAAGGGACGGGGAGGGGACAAGGCGCGCCGCAGGCGAACCCCCACCCGCGCGCCCCACCCGCACCGCACCCCCGCCCACCCGCACCCCTTCCATCGAACCGGTGACAGCGCGGGTGAGTTCCCCCACAACGGCAGGCCCCGGAGGAGCGACCAGGTCTTTCGCGCCTTACGCTCAACAAACCGCTCCACGAACCGCACGAACCCTCCCCGCTCCCACGTCTCGGAGGTTCACGCTCCATGAAGCTCACCGTCGTCGGATGCTCCGGCTCGTTCCCGTCCGCGGGATCGGCATGCTCGAGCTACCTCGTAGAGGCCGACGGCTTCAGGCTGCTCCTCGACATGGGCAACGGCGCCCTCGGCGAGCTGCAGCGCCACGTCGGTCTCTACGACCTCGACGCCATCTTCCTCAGCCACCTCCATGCCGATCACTGCATCGACATGTGCGCGTACTTCGTCGTCCGCTACTACCCGCACGAGGGCGGACGACTGGCCCCCATCCCGGTCTACGGTCCCGACGGCACGGAGCAGCGGCTCACCACCGCCCACGCCGACACCCCGTCCGACGACGCGATGGGCGAGGTCTTCGACTTCCACACGCTGAAGCCCGGCTCGTTCGAGATCGGCCCCTTCTCGGTCCGTACGGAGAAGCTCCGCCACCCCGTCGAAACGTTCGGCATCCGCATCGAGCACGGCGGCAGGTCGCTCACGTACTCGGGCGACACCGGCATCTGCGAGGCCCTGGACGAGCTGGCCGAGGGCGCCGACCTCTTCCTCTGCGAGGCGTCGTTCGTCCACGGCAAGGAGGACATCCCGGACCTCCACCTCAACGGCCGCGAGGCAGGCGAGCTCGCCGCCCGCGCCGGGGTGGGGCGCCTGGTCCTCACCCACATCCCGCCGTGGACCGACGCCGGGCGCAACCTGTGCGACGCCCGCGAGGTCTTCGACGGCCCGACGGAGCTGGCGGTCCCGGGCGCGGTCTACGAGATCTAGGGCCTCTCGTTTGGATCATGCTGGGCTCGCGGGGTCCGGTGCCGCACCTCGCGGCGTTGTCGTCGGTCGCCATGACTCCGCCATGACTCCCTCCTCCGCCTTGCGATGCACGGCACCGGACCCCGCTCCCTGATCCAGCCTGATCCAAACGAAAGACCCTAGCGCCCCGCCCCCGGCCGCCTACAGGGTGCTGTCGCAGGCCGGGGTGATCTCGTCGAGCAGTTGCCTGAGCATGCGGAAGTCGTCGGTCACGCTGCTGCCCACGCCGAGTCGATGAGCAGGACACGGCCGGCAACGCAGAACACCCTCCCTCACCGGACCGCAAGGTCCGGTGAGGGAGGGTGGGGAAGGCTGCGGCGCCCTGCCCGCTGCGCCTACTTGGCCTCGGCCTTCTGGAGCTCGGCAAGCTCCTCGTCGGACTCACGGCCCGGCGTCGGCAGATTGAACTTGGTGATCGCGAAGCGGAAGACCACGTAGTAGATCGCCGCGAAGCAGAGACCGACCAGCGCGAGCAGCCATGGCTTCTCCGCGATACCGAGGTTCAGCAAGTAGTCGACCGCACCGGCGGAGAAGCCGAAGCCGTCCTTCATGCCGAGGGCCCAGGTGAGCGCCATCGAGACACCGGTCAGCACCGCGTGGATCGCGTACAGCACCGGGGCGATGAACATGAAGGTGAACTCGATCGGCTCGGTCACACCGGTGACGAACGCGGTGGCGGCGAGCGAGAACATCATGCCGCCGACGACCTTGCGGCGTTCCGGGCGGGCGCAGTGGGTGATCGCGAGGCAGGCGGCCGGGAGGGCGAACATCATGATCGGGAAGAAGCCGGTCATGAACTGGCCCGCGCTCGGGTCGCCGTGCAGGAAGCGCGCGATGTCGCCGTGGTACTCCACGCCGCCGTCGGTGTACGAACCGGCCTGGAACCACGGGAAGGAGTTCAGGAGGTGGTGCATTCCGATCGGGATCAGCGCACGGTTGAAGACACCGAAGATGCCCGCGCCGACAGCACCGGATCCGACGAGCCACTCACTGAGGTTGTGCAGCCCGGCGCCGAGGACCGGCCAGATCAGACCGAAGACGATGCCGGCCACCAGGCCCGCGAAGGCCGAGAGGATCGGGACCAGACGGCGGCCACCGAAGAAGCCCGCCCAGTCCGGCAGCTTGGTCCGGTAGAACTTCTGGTAGAGCAGGGCGACGATTATGCCCATGACGACGCCACCGAGCACACCGGCGTCGACCGGGGCCTCGTTCATGACGATCTTGCCGTCGGCCACGGCAGCGACCTTGGGAAGGTTGCTGTCGGTGAAGGTGGCGAGCACCTTCTGGAAGACCAGGTAACCCGTGACGGCCGCGAGGGCCGTCGAGCCGTCCGACTTCTTGGCGAAGCCGATCGCGATACCGACGCAGAACAGCAGCGGCATGTTGTCGAGCAGCGCGCCGCCGCCCGCCGCCATGTAGCCGGCGATCTTGTTGATGAAGTCCGGGAAGGACTCCTTGCCGAGCATGTCGCCCTGTCCGAAGCGGACCAGCAGGGCGGCTGCGGGCAGCACCGCGACCGGCAGCATGAGGCTGCGGCCGATGCGCTGCATGACAGCCATCGCTCCGGCGCCCTTCTTCTTGGTGACCGCGGGAGCGGTGCCAGCCGTGGACATCAACTTCCTCCATTGGGCAAGGCGCCGCCGGGGACAGGGGTTCCGGGTGGGCGGCGACTCGAGAAACGCGCCGCAGAACGGCGCGTGGTCTGGACCACTGAGTGGTGTAGACCAGTTCTAGCACGGTGAGGGTTAGATAAGGAACCTGCAATTTCCGACTACTTCGCAGTAGCCACCGTCCACGCACGGTGACATGCCGAAGGCCCCCGGACCGAGTGGTCCGAGGGCCTTGGCCGGACGGGGCTGCGGCCCCGTTCAGCGGCTACTTCGTGAGGTTGCTCTCGATCTCTTCCTCCACCTCGTCGGGCTCGCGGCCCGGGGTCTGGAGGTTGAACCTGGTGATCGCGAACCGGAAGATCAGGTAATACACCACGGCGAACGCCACGCCGATCGGGATGATCAGCCATGGTTTGGTGGCCAGACTCCAGTTGATGACGTAGTCGATCAGACCCGCCGAGAAGCTGAAACCGTCCTTCACCCCGAGCGCCCACGAGAGCGCCATCGACACACCCGTCAGCACCGCGTGGATCGCGTACAGCACGGGCGCGACGAACAGGAACGAGTACTCGATCGGCTCCGTGATTCCCGTCACGAACGACGTCAGGCCGACCGACACCATCATGCCGCCGACCGCCTTGCGGCGATGCGGCTTCGCGCAGTGGTAGATCGCCAGCGCGGCCGCCGGCAGGGCGAACATCATGATCGGGAAGAAGCCCGTGGTGAACTGACCGGCCGTCGGGTCACCCGCCAGGAACCGGTTGATGTCACCGTGCACGACCGTCCCGTCCGGTTTGGTGAAGTCACCGAACTGGAACCAGACGAACGTGTTCAGGAACTGATGCATACCGATCACCAGCAAGGCGCGGTTGGCCACACCGAAGATGCCCGACCCCAGCCAGTTCAGGTCCACCAGCCACTTCGAGAAGCTCGTCAGACCGTCACCGATCGGCTGCCACAGCCACGCGCACAGCGCCGCGAAGAGCAGCGCGACGAACGCCATGATGATCGGGACGAGCCGCCGGCCGTTGAAGAAGCCCAGCCAGTCCACCAGCTTGACCCGGTGGAACCGCTGCCAGAACCAGGCCGACATCAGCCCCATCACGATCCCGCCGAACACCCCCGGGTTCTGGTACGCGGCGGCCGTCACCTGCGCGTCGTCCGTGACACACGTACCGAACCAGGTGCCGCCCGACACGAACGTCGAACCGCCCCCGCAGTCCACCGGGAAGGCGTGCAGCACCGCGTAGTAGACGAGGAAGCCCGTCACCGCCGCCAGAGCGGTCGAACCGTCCGACTTCTTCGCCATACCGATCGCGACACCGACACAGAACAACAGAGGAAGACCGAGCCCCGAGTCCAGCAGCGCACCACCGGCAGCAGCGAACACCTTGGCGATATTGGTCCAGCCGAGACCGTCGTCACCGAAGACGTCCGGCTGACCGAGCCGGTTGAGAATGCCGGCCGCCGGCAGCACGGCGATCGGCAGCTGAAGGCTGCGCCCCATCTTCTGGAGGCCTTGGAACAGGCCGTTCCACCACTGCTTCTGTGGGATCGCTGCGCTGCTGGAGCTCATCGGCGTCCTCCCGGAACAAAGCGCAATTGGGGGTCGTTGCACACTGGTGTAGACCAGTTGCGGTACGGTGCGGAGCCCGTCCGGAAGACAGGGCGCCGGTGATCGTCATCATTGGTGATGGCTCGGCTGCTCGCTCGCGAAGTTGGGCCAACCGTGCGTTACCGTGACGAAACGGACCCATGGTGGGCCGTCACATGTACGTGAAGAACCAGGGAGAAGGCCATGGCCAGCAAGGCTGAGAAGATCGTCGCCGGGCTCGGCGGAATCGAGAACATCGAAGAGGTCGAAGGCTGCATCACCCGCCTCCGTACCGAGGTCATCGACCCGAGCAAGGTCGACGAAGCCGCGCTCAAGGCCGCCGGCGCGCACGGCGTCGTCAAGATGGGCACCGCGATCCAGGTCGTCATCGGCACCGACGCGGACCCCATCGCCGCCGACATCGAAGACATGATGTGACCCACCGCTGAACCCGTACGGGCCCGCCCGCCCGACACCCGCAGGCCCCGCCCCCACCAGGACGGGGCCTGCGGCGCACCCGGCCGCGGGCACCCCTCCCGCACACCGGAACGGCCCACTCACCGCACCGCAACGGCCCACTCCCCGCACCCGATAAAGTCGACGCCATGTCTCGTATCGACGGCCGCACCCCTGACCAGCTCCGCCCCGTCACCATCGAACGCGGATGGAGCAAGCACGCCGAAGGATCCGTACTCATCTCCTTCGGCGACACCAAAGTCTTCTGCACCGCCTCCGTCACCGAAGGCGTCCCGCGCTGGCGCAAGGGCAGCGGCGAAGGCTGGGTCACCGCCGAGTACTCCATGCTGCCCCGCTCCACCAACACCCGCGGCGACCGCGAATCCGTACGCGGCAGGATCGGCGGCCGCACGCACGAGATCAGCCGCCTCATCGGCCGCTCCCTGCGCGCCGTCATCGACTACAAGGCCCTCGGCGAGAACACCATCGTCCTGGACTGCGACGTCCTCCAGGCCGACGGCGGCACCCGCACCGCCGCCATCACCGGCGCCTACGTCGCCCTCGCCGACGCCATCGCCTGGGGCCAGGGCAAGAAGATCATCAAGCACGGCCGCAAGCCGCTGACCGGGACCGTCTCCGCCATCAGCGTCGGCATCGTCGACGGCACCCCCCTCCTCGACCTCTGCTACGAGGAGGACGTCCGCGCCGAGACCGACATGAACGTCGTCTGCACCGGCGACGGCCGCTTCGTCGAGGTCCAGGGAACCGCCGAGGCCGAACCCTTCGACCGCAAGGAGCTGAACGCCCTCCTCGACCTCGCCACCGCGGGCTGCGCCGACCTCACCGCGCTCCAGAACGACGCCCTCACCCGCACCCTCGGCGCGTAGGGACGGGCGCGGGGCCGGGTAGAGGAGCAACCAAGTACCCACCCCACAGCGCCGATACGGGTACGGGCGCACGGGCCGAACCGTGCGCCCGTCCGCGTATCCGCCCCCGGCCACGGAGATCGGCCAGATCTGCACCCCGTGATCCCCGCCGGCACGGGCGGCGATAATCGGGACATGACCCGCCTCATCCTCGCCACCCGCAACGCCGGGAAGATCACCGAACTCCACGCGATCCTCGCCGACGCAGGCCTCACCCACGAACTCGTCGGCGCGGACGCGTACCCGGAGATCCCCGACGTCAAGGAGACCGGCGTCACCTTCGCCGAGAACGCCCTCCTCAAGGCCCACGCCCTGGCACGGGCCACCGGCCATCCCGCCATCGCCGACGACTCCGGCCTCTGCGTCGACGTGCTCGGCGGCGCCCCCGGCATCTTCTCCGCCCGCTGGGCCGGCACCCACGGCGACGACCGGGCCAACCTGGACCTGCTCCTGGCCCAGCTCTCCGACATCGACGCCCCCCACCGCGCCGCCCACTTCGCCTGCGCCGCCGCCCTCGCGCTCCCCGACGGCACGGAACGCGTCGTCGAGGGCCGCCTCCTGGGCACCCTGCGCCACACCCCGTCCGGCACCCACGGCTTCGGCTACGACCCGATCCTCCAGCCGGAGGGCGAGACCCGGACCTGCGCGGAACTGACCCCGGCGGAGAAGAACGCGATCAGCCACCGCGGTCTGGCGTTCCGGGCACTGGTGCGGGTGGTGCGGGAGCTTGTGGGGTGACGTCCTCCCACGAAGCCGCAGGCCCGGCTCGCTGCAGAAGTGAGCCGGGCCTGTTGCCGGGGTGCGCGAGGAGGGACTCGAACCCTCACGCCGCTAGGGCACTGGTACCTAAAACCAGCCTGTCTCACCAATTCCAGCACTCGCGCCGCTCCCGCAGTCTACAAGGAGAGATGCCACAGCCCTGAAGAGTTATGGAGCGGCTGATCTGGCAGGGCGTCGGTGGCGGCACCACGTCTCAGTGAGCGTATGGCAGTTGGGGCAGAGGCAGCGAAGGTCCTCTGCCCGGTTCTTCGCCTCGGCGACAACCGAAGTGGGGCGGGCCGTTCCCCGTACGGGACGGGTCAGAACTTCGGGTCCGGTGTCTGGTTCGCGACCAGTTCCTCCGCTTCCTCGCTCGTCTCCACCGAGGGCGGCGAGCCGTCCAGGGGCTTGTTCGCCGTCTCCTTCATGCAGGCCACGGCGATCACGCCGACCACGGCCGCGCCCATCGCGTAGTACGCCGGCATCAGGTTGGTGCCGGACACGCTGATCAGGGCCGTGATGACGAACGGGGTCGTGCCGCCGAAGATCGACGCCGACAGGTTGTAGCCCACCGACAGGGAGCCGTAGCGGACCTGGGTGGGGAACAGGGCCGGGAGGGCGGCGGACATGGTGCCGAGCATGCAGACCAGGGAGAGGCCCAGCATCAGCATGCCGATGGTGACGGCCGGGATGCTGCCCTGCCGGATGAGCAGGAAGGCGGGGAGGGAGAGGATCAGGAAGCCGAGCATGCCCGTCATCAGGAGCGGCTTGCGGCCGAAGTGGTCGGAGAGCTTGCCGACCTGACTGATGATCGTCATCAGGAAGACCATGACGCCGAGCAGGATGAGCAGTCCGTGGGTCTCGCTGTAGCCGAGCTCGTCGGAGAGGTACGTCGGCATGTACGACAGCAGCATGTAGTCGGTGATGTTGTACGCGCCGACCAGGCAGATGCAGAGGATCAGCGTCGGCCAGTAGTCGCGGAAGATCTTGGCGAGGTCGCCCTTCGCGCTCACCTCCACGCCGTCCGCGGCCTCGGTGGCGTGTGCCGTGCCGCCCTCCAGCTTCTGGAAGGCGGGGGTCTCGTCGAGGCGCAGTCGCAGGTAGAGGCCGACGAGGCCGAGCGGGCCGGCGACGAGGAAGGGGATGCGCCAGCCCCAGGTCTCCATCTGTCCGGTGTCCAGGAGCGCGTAGAGCAGGGTGACCAGTCCCGAGGCCCCGACGTAGCCGGCGAGCGTGCCGAATTCGAGGAAGCTGCCGAAGTAGCCGCGTCGCTTGTCGGGGGCGTACTCGGCGATGAAGGTGGAGGCGCCGCCGTACTCGCCGCCGGTCGAGAAGCCCTGGAGCATCCGGAAGAAGATGAGCAGGACCGGGGCCCATACGCCGATGGAGCCGTGGGAGGGGATGAGCCCGATCGCGAAGGTGCCGATCGCCATCATGATCATGGTGAGGGCGAGGATCTTCTTGCGGCCGACCTTGTCGCCCATGGGGCCGAAGAACATGCCACCGAGGGGGCGTACGAGGAAGGCGACGGCGAAGGTCGCGAAGGAGGAGAGGAGCTGGGTGGTGTCGCTCCCCGACGGGAAGAAGACGTGCCCCAGGGTGGCGGCCATGTAGGAGTAGATACCGAAGTCGAACCACTCCATGGCGTTGCCGAGCGAGGCCGCCTTCACGGCCCGCTTGACGGCCTGGTCGTCCGTGATGGTGATGTCGGTCAGGCGCAGCTTCGGGTTCTTGCGCTTGCGGATGGCCCGGAAGAGAGCGGGGTGGCGTTTGACCGCTTCGGGATCGGCCGCCTGGTGGGGGTCGGAGGCCGCCATGGCCGGGTCCTTTCCTCGGTGGGTGTTCCAGGGAAGGCTTCTGCGCGGTCATGACGGCCGCAAACCGAATCGGCGAGAGATTGGGATGTCCATCACATTGTTTCGGCCATTCGGCCCAATCCGAGGCTGTCAGATGCCGAGGTCCCTGATGATCTTGGCGACGTGGCCGGTGGCCTTGACGTTGTAGAACGCGTGCTCGACCTTGCCGTTTTCGTCGACGACGATCGTGGAGCGGATGACGCCCGTCACCGTTTTGCCGTAGAGCTTCTTCTCGCCGAAGGCGCCGTAGGCCTCCAGGGTCTCCTTGGCCGGATCGCCGACGAGGGTGACCTTGAGGTTCTCCTTCTCGCGGAACTTGGCGAGCTTCTCGGGCTTGTCGGGGGAGACGCCGATGACGTCGTATCCGGCGCCGGCCAGGAGGTCGAGGTTGTCGGTGAAGTCGCAGGCCTGCTTGGTGCAGCCGGGGGTGAGGGCGGCGGGGTAGAAGTAGACGATGACCTTGCGGCCCTTGTGGTCGGCGAGCGCGATGTCCTTGCCGTCGGCGTCGGGAAGAGTGAAGGCGGGGGCGGTGTCGCCGGGCTGGAGTCGCTCGCTCATGGTTCTCCTCGTTGGTACGCGGGGTGTACGGGACCGAGAGTAATAGGGGGTGCCGCCGGGTGCGGGAGCGGCCGAGCTGACAGACTGTCGATGAAGGTTTACCGGACGAGGACCACGGAGGCGGCGCAGTGTCGGATGCCAGGAGCCCTGCGCAGATCGAGGCGGACATCATCACCAGGCGTGAGCAGCTCGCGGTGGTGCTCGATGAGATCGGGGTGCGGGTGCACCCGCAGACGATCATTGGTGATGCGAAGGCGAAGGCCGCCGAGGCCGTGGACCGGACGGCCGGGCGGGCGTTCGTCGCGGTGAACCGGACGGTGTCGGACGTGCGGGCCCAGTTCGTGACGGAGGGCGGCGCGCCGCGGCTGGAGCGGGTGATCCCGGCGGCGCTGCTCGCGGTGGGTGTGGTGGGTCTGCTCACCATGTCGGCGCGGCGGCGCAGGAAGTAGGGGTTCCGCGTCGCGGGGTGCCCCCTCGGGCGTGCGGTGCCGGGTCGGCCAGGTAGGTTGCGGGGCGTGAGCGAGAACGCGGACGACAAGCTGCCCATCCGGATGCTGCACGACCGTGTGCTGGTCCGGTCCGATTCGCCCGAGGGCGAGCGGCGTTCCGGCGGGGGCATCCTGATCCCGGCGACGGCCGCGGTCGGTCGCCGGCTGGCCTGGGCCGTGGTGGTCGCGGTGGGGCAGAACGTGCGGACGGTGGAGCCGGGGGACCGGGTGCTGTACGACCCCGAGGACCGTGCCGAGGTCGAGGTGCGGGGGGTGGCGTACGTGCTGATGCGGGAGCGGGATCTGCATGCGGTGGCCGCTGACCGGTTCGAGGGCTCGGTGGATTCGACGGGCCTGTACTTGTAGTCGGTCGGTGCCTGTCGTACCTCCGTGTGACCGTGGTGGTGTGGCCTGGTGGCCGTTGTCACCAGGCTTTTTGCATGTTCTTTGCTACGGTGGTGGGACCCCGACGAGACGCGCCGTACCGGGCTTCCGCAAAGACGACGCACCCCGTGTTGTTCACGTGTTCTGTGTCGTCGGAGGTGCTGTCATGGCGTGGGTTCTGCTGCTGGTCGCCGGTCTGCTGGAAGTGGCCTGGTCGATCGGGATGAAGTACACCGAGGGGTTCACCCGGTTGTGGCCGAGTGTGTTCACGGGTCTCGGGATCGTCGCGAGCATGGTGTTGCTGTCCCAGGCGGCGCGGACGCTGCCCATCGGTACGGCCTACGGCGTGTGGGTGGGCATCGGTGCGGCGGGTGCGGCGGTGCTGGGCATGGTGGTGCTGCATGAGCCGGTGACGGCGGCCCGGATCTTCTTCGTGTGTCTGCTGCTGGTGGCCGTCGTGGGGCTGAAGGCGACTTCGGGTCACTGACGCGTCAGGTGGTGCCCGGCCCCTGGTCCTGGCCGGTCTTGTCCGGGGCCGGTTTCCCGCGTCGCGATCCCCACCAGATCTGCACGCCGAGGAGTGCGCCGATTCCCAGGCCCACGCAGAGGGACTCGCCCCAGGGGCGCAGCTGGCCGGTCCGGCTGCCGAAGTGCCATACGAGTACGACGACCGGGACCGCGCCCACGGCGAAACCCATGCCCCATATCGATTTCACGCAGCTCCGACTCCTCCGGTGACCGGCTCCTGACCGAGGCTCGCCGGCGCGCCGCCGGGATGAGCCCCGAGGCGGCCCGAGAGTACAGCATCACCGTCCGGGGCCACGGCGGGCACATCGGCCGGGGGCCGCGTGCCAGCGCTCACGGGCGGCCCGGGGCGCGGGTGCCGCGGGCGCCTTCGAGGAGGCCGCCGTTGGTGCCGCCGCCGTTGTCCGCGCCGCCGCTGTCCCCTCCGCCGCTGTCGCCGCCCCCGGTGTCGGTGCCGCCGTCCGTGTCCCCGCCCGTGCCGCCGTCCGTGCTGCCCCCGGTGTCGGTGCCGCCGGTGGGGGCGCCGGTGGTGGCGGGTGGGCTGTCCGGGGCGGACGGGGTGGTGGGCGGCGTGGTGGAGGGGGTGCCCGGCGCGGTGCTGGAGGGTGACCGGGTCGGCTTCCCGGTGTGGCTGCCGGGCGCGGTGCTCTCCTCGCTGGGCAGTTCGGTGTCGTCGCTGCCGCTCTCCAGATCGAGGTCGAAGTTCTTGACGGGGGTGCCGCGCAGGGCGGCGCCGGTGTACTGGGCCCAGGTCTCGGCGGGGGCGCCGCCGCCGTTGACGCGGGGCAGTCCGAGTGTGTTGTAGAGCGGTTTCTGTACGCCGGTGGTGGGGTCCTGGCCCATGACGGCGATGACGGTGGCGAGGTTCGGGGTGTAGCCGGCGAACCAGGCGGCCTTGTCCTCCTCGGCGGTGCCGGTCTTGCCGGCGGCGGGGCGGCCCGCGCCCTGGGCGGCGGTTCCGGTGCCGCCGTCCACGACGCTCTGGAGGATCGAGGTGGTGGTGTCGGCCGCCTGGCGGTCGACGGCCTGCTTGGTGCTGCGGCCGGGGAGCTTGACGGCCGTGCCGTCCTTGGTGACCTTGACGACGAGGGTGTGGGCGCCGTGCTTGCCGTGGCCGGCGAGGGTGGCGTAGGCGTCGGTCATGTCGAGGACGCTGGCGGTGGCGGGGCCGAGCGCGATCGAGGGGGATGCCGTGAGGTCGGGGGTGTCCTTGGGGATGCCGAGGTCCACGGCGGTCTGCCGGACCTTGCCGGGGCCGACGTCCTCGGCCATCTGGGCGTAGACGGCGTTGATGGACTTGTCGGTGGCGGTGCGGACGGTGACGGGCCCGTAGCTGACGTCGTCCTCGTTGGACGGGGCGTATCCGGTGGGTCCGTCGGGGCCCTGGACCATGCGTTTGTTGGTGCCGTCATAGATGGTGCTGGGGGTGATGCGCCGGCCGTCCCGGGTGGTGGAGCCGTTGGCGACGGCGGAGGTGAAGACGAACGGCTTGAAGGTGGAGCCGACCTGGTAGTCGGTGCGGGTCGCGTTGTTGACGTACTGCTTGGTGTAGTCGATGCCGCCGTACATGGCGACGACGTGGCCGGTCGCGGGGTCGATGGAGGCGCCGCCGACGCGGACGTTGCGGTCGCCCTCGCGCTGTGTGCTCGTCTTGGACATGACGTTGTCGTCGACGGCTTCGACGAGGGCGTCCTGTTTCTTCTTCTGCAGCGTGGTGGTGATCCGGTAGCCGCGGGTGGCGAGGGTCTTCTCGTCGAGGATGTCGTTCTGTACGAGGTAGTCCTCGACGGCCTGGACGATGTAGCCGCGTTGGCCGGAGAGACTGTTGGCGGGCTTGACCCGGCCGGGCACGGGGAACGTCATGGCGGCGCGTTGGCCGGCGCCGAGCCAGTTCTCCTTGACCATGCCGTCGAGTACGTAGTTCCAGCGGTCGACGGCCGCGCTCTTGTTCTCGGGGTGGGTGACGACGTCGTAGGCGCTGGGCGCGTTGAGCAGGGAGGCGAGGTAGGCGCCCTCGGCGGTGGTGATGTCGCCGACGTCCTTGCTGTAGTAGGCCTGGGCCGCGGCCTGGATGCCGTAGGCGTTGCGGCCGAAGTAGCTGGTGTTGAGGTAGCCCTCGAAGATCTGGTTCTTGGATTCCTCGCGGTTGAGCTTGATCGCGATGAAGAATTCCTTGATCTTGCGGCCGACGGTCTGTTCCTGGCCCAGGTAGTAGTTCTTGACGTACTGCTGGGTGATGGTCGAGCCGCCCTGTGTGCCCTTGCCGGTGAGGGTGTTCCAGCCGGCCCGGAACATCGCCTTGACGTCGACGGCGCGTTCGGAGTAGAAGTCGCGGTCCTCGGCGGCGAGGACCGTGTGCTGGACGGTGAGGGGGACCTGGGCGAGTCTGATGCTCTCCCGGTTGATCTCGCCGTCGCGGGCGATGACGCTGCCGTCCTCGTAGAGGTAGACGTTGGACTGGGCGGTGGCGCTGGCGTTGGCGGAGGGGATGTCGACGAGCTGGTACCCGGCGATGAAGCCGCCGATCAGGACCAGGGCGATGAGGAGGATGCCGCCGAGCACCATCCGCCAGGTGGGGACGGCACGGCGCCAGCCCTTGCGCTTGGGGCGTTTGGGCTTCTTCCGCTTCTTCCCGGTGGTGGTGTCCGTGGCCGGGGCGCCCTGTTCTCCGGCGGCGGCGGCGTCGGCAGGCAGGTCTCTGGGGTTCCAGCCCCGGGGGTCGGGGTCCCCACTTCGCTGCTGTGGCTCGTCGCTCATGTCGGTGCAGACTCCTCGGCCGAGGTCAGTTCCCCCATAGTGCACTTTTCTCCGGAATAAGCACCGGATCGACCCCCGAAAAGCGGTCGCGGCGGCTGCCCCGGCTGGACTAGGCTCGTGCGCTTTGGTGTCCGCGGTCGGTGCGGCGCCCATGTGCCGGGGGGTGGGTGCTGTGCGGCTCTATGCGGTGGTGGCGGCGGGCGGGTTCCGGCGCTACGCCACGTACCGGATCGCGACGGTCGCGGGGGTGTTCACCAACACCGTCTTCGGTTTCATCATGGCGTACACCTATGTGGCGCTGTGGGACGAGCGTCCGCAGCTCGGTGGTTACGACATGTCGCAGGCGCTCACGTACGTGTGGCTGGGGCAGGCGCTGCTGATGACGTGCGCGATGATGGGCGGCGGTTTCGAGGACGAGCTGATCGAGCGGATCCGTACCGGAGATGTCGCGGTCGATCTCTACCGGCCGATCGATCTTCAACTGTGGTGGATGGCAGGGGATTTGGGGCGTGCGGCGTTCCATCTGCTGGGGCGCGGCATCGTGCCGATGCTGCTGGGTTCGCTTGCCTTCGATCTGGCACTGCCCACGTCGCCGGGGATCTGGCCGGCGTTCCTGGTCTCGGTGGCGCTGGGGGTCGTGGTGAGTTTCGCGATCCGCTATCTGGTCGCACTGTCCGCGTTCTGGCTGATGGACGGGGCGGGTGCGGCGCAGGTCGCGTTCCTGGCGGGGATGTTCTTCTCCGGGCTGCTGCTGCCGCTGAACCTGTTCCCGGGGCTGCTGGGCGAGGTGGCGCGGGCGTTGCCGTGGTCGGCGCTGCTCCAGGTGCCGGCCGACGTCTTCCTCGGCAAGCACACGGGGTGGGGTCTGGTGCGGGCGTACGGGTTCCAGGCGGGCTGGGCGCTGGTGCTGCTGCTGGCGGGGCGGCTGTTGCAGTCGGCGGCGACGCGGAGGGTGGTGGTCCAGGGTGGCTGAGCCGGTGGCGGTGGACGTGGAGGGCGGGCCCGCGGTGGTGTTCGCGCCGCGCTCGCGGGTGGTCGAGGGATTGAGGGCGTACGGGCTGATCGCGGCGATGTGGCTGCGTTCGACGATGGCCTACCGGGCGTCGTTCGTGATGACGGCGGTCGGCAATTTCGCGGCGACGGCGTTCGACTTCGTCGCGATCATGCTGATGTTCTCGCACGTGGACGTGCTGGGTGGTTACACGCTGCCGGAGATCGCCCTGTTGTACGGGGCGGCGGGTACGGCGTTCGGCCTGGCGGATCTGGCGATGGGGTCGATGGACCGGCTGGGCCGCCGGGTGCGGGACGGGACGCTGGACACGCTGCTGGTGCGGCCGGTCCCGGTGCTCGCGCAGGTGGCGGCGGACCGGTTCGCGCTGCGCAGGCTGGGGCGGATCACGCAGGGGCTGCTGGTGCTCGGCTACGCGCTGGTGACGCTGGACATCGAGTGGACCCTTCTGAAGGTGGTGATGGTGCCGCTGATGCTGCTGAGCGGGGCGGCGATCTTCGGGGCGGTGTTCGTGGTCGGGGCGGCGTTCCAGTTCTTCGCGCAGGACGCCTCGGAGGTGCAGAACTCCTTCACGTACGGGGGCAACACACTGCTCCAGTACCCGCCGACGGTCTTCGCGAAGGATCTCGTGCGCGGGGTGACGTTCGTCGTGCCGCTGGCGTTCGTGAACTGGCTGCCGGCGCTGTACGTGCTGGGCCGGGAGTATCCGCTGGGCCTGCCGCAGTGGGTGGCGTTCCTGCCGCCGGTGGTGGCGGCCGGCTGCTGGGCGGTCGCCTCTCTGGCCTGGCGCGCGGGTCTGCGGTCGTACCGGAGTACGGGAAGTTGACGGACATCGAGCGGAACGGGGTACGGGACATGGGCGCGGAGAGCGGCGAGGGCAGCGGCTTCATCGAGCTGAACGGGCTGGAGAAGGTCTTCGACGTCCGCCGCCGGACGGGCTTCATGCGCAGCGAGCGCCGTGAGGTGCGGGCCGTCGACGGCATCAGCTTCCGGGTGGCGCGCGGTGAGATGGTCGGCTACATCGGCCCGAACGGGGCGGGGAAGTCGACGACGATCAAGATGCTGACGGGCATCCTCACCCCGAGCGGCGGTTCGCTGCGGGTGGCGGGTATCGATCCCTCCCGGGAGCGTACGAGGCTGGCGCACCGGATCGGTGTGGTCTTCGGGCAGCGCACCACGCTCTGGTGGGACCTGCCGCTGCGCGACTCGTACCGTCTGGTCCACCGGATGTACCGCGTCCCCGACGCCCGCTTCCGGGCCAACATGGACCGTTGCATCGAACTCCTCGACCTGAAGGAGCTGTTGGACGTTCCCGTGCGGCAGCTTTCGCTGGGGCAGCGGATGCGCGGCGACATCGCGGCGGCGCTGCTGCACGATCCGGAGGTGCTGTACCTCGACGAGCCGACGATCGGCCTGGATGTGGTGTCGAAGGCCAAGGTGCGTGGATTTCTGCGGGACTTGAACGCGGAGCGCGGTACGACGGTGCTGCTCACGACCCATGATCTGACGGACATCGAGCAGTTGTGCAAGCGGGTGATGGTGATCGACCACGGCCGTCTGATGTACGACGGGGCGCTGTCCGGTCTGCACGAGGTGGGGGAGAGCGAGCGGACGCTGGTGGTCGATCTGGAGCGTGAACTCCCGCCGATCCGGCTGGAGTCGGAGCCATCGGTGCGCACGGTGAAGGTGGAGGGGCCGCGGCAGTGGCTGGCGTTCCCGGCGTCCGCGTCGGCGGCACCGCTGGTGGCGCGGATCGCCGCGGAGTACCCGATGGTGGATCTCTCGGTGCGGGAGCCGGACATCGAGGCCGTGATCGCGAAGATGTACGCGTCGGCCACGGGCACATGGGTCGGTGACGGAAGCCTACGCGTTCAATAGGCTGCGCGGTATGACTAGTGAACTTCCCGAAATGCGCGCCTCCGACGCCGAGCGTGAACGTATCGCCGAGATTCTGCGCGAGGCGGTGGCGGAGGGCCGGCTGGAGATGGAGGAGTTCGACCAGCGCCTCGACGCCACCTACAAGGCCCGTACGCACGGGGAGCTGGAACCGATCGTCCGCGACCTTCCGGCGGTCGGTGCCGCGGTGGCGCCGGTGGCCGCGGGGCAGCCCCGTACCGGCTCGATGGCCCGCTGGTCGGACCGGGTGGGCAAGCCCGCGACATCGGGCGGCGCCTTCGCGTTCTGGGGCGGGTTCCACCGCCGGGGCAACTGGACGGTGGGCCGGACGTTCACCGCGTTCGCGATGTGGGGCGGCGGTGAGATCGATCTGCGCGAGGCGAACTTCGAGGACCGCGAGGTGGTCATCCGCTGCTTCACGATCATGGGCGGCATGCAGGTGACGGTCCCGCCGGACCTGAATGTCGAGGTCCAGGGCATCGGCATCATGGGCGGATTCGGGGAGAACACGAAGGACGAGGGCATCCCGGCACCGGATTCCCCCCGGGTCCGGGTCACCGGTTTCGCGCTGATGGGCGGCGTCGGTGTGGAGCGCAAGCGGAGCAAGGCGGAGAAGCAGCGGCTGCGGGAGGCGGAGCGCTCGCGCGGCCGGCTGGAGAAGGGCGGCCGGCCGGAGAAGGGGGACCGGCTGGACAAGGGCGACCGGGGCAGGTGACGGAGCGCGTCCGCCCCGCCCGACGGCCGCTCAGAGCGCGTCGGACGTCGGCCGGACGCGTACCAGGTCGGCCAGGTCCACCAGGGAGCCCAGGCGCTGGTAGCCCGCGTCGTTCAGGTGGAGGTGGTCGCCGGAGTCGTAGGCGGGACGCAGCCGGTCCGGGTGGGCCGGGTCGCGCATGTCGCGGTCGAAGTCGAGGACCTGGTCGAAGACTCCGCCGGCCCGGATCGTCTCGTTGACCCGGTCGCGTACGGCGTTCTGGGCGGGGGTCCAGCTGCGGTAGCCGTCGTACGGCATCAGGGTCGCGCCGATGACCCGCAGTCCGCGTGCGTGGGCCCGCTCCGTCAGGGTGCGCAGGGCGTCCGTGATCCGCTGCGGGTCCTTCTCCTGGGGGTAGCCCTGCACATCGTTGATGCCGAGGGCGATGATGACGGTCTTCGCGCCGGTGACGCCCAGCACATCGCGCTCGAAGCGGTCGAGCGCGCGCGGCCCGACGCCGTGGCGCAGGACGCGGTTGCCGCCGATGCCCTGGTTCACCACCGCGTACCGGCCGTTCAGCCGGTCGGACAGGACGTCGGGCCAGCGGCTGTTCGCGTCGGTGGTGGAGCCGGTGCCGGCGGTCAGCGAGTCGCCGAACGCGACGACGGTCCCGGTGGCGGTCGGGCTGTGCACGTCCACGCCGGTGAGGTAGCGCCAGGCGGTGCTGCGCCAGGTGCCCTGTCCGGTCTCCACGTAGGAGCTCTGGTGGCTGTTGGGGTGCACGGTGACCGGGCCGCGGGCGGCGGGGGTGCGCAGGGTGACGACGAGGTCGGCGTCGGCGGCGACCGGGACGGCGACGGGGTCGCTGACGATGCTCCGGCCGGCGCCGACGGTCGTGTTCGGGGCGCCGCGGAACGTCACCGGGCGGGTGTTCACGGTGACGTTGTCGATCAGCAGCGGCTGCGTACCGAAGAGGTTGGAGAGGGTGACGCGCGCCGCGTCACCGCCGATGCTGGTGTGCACGACGTTACGGATGGTGCGGTGGACCAGGTCCTGGCCGTGGTTCGGGTCGGCCGCCCCGAGGACGGGCGCGGCCGCCCAGGTGGCGAGCCAGAGCCCGGAGGAGCGGGCCGGTGCCGCGGGCGTCCGGGCCGTGCCCTGCGACCCGGTGGCGGCGGAGGCCTTCGCCCGGGGCCCGGAGAACAGCAGGGAGCCGGTGAACGCCACGACGGCGGCGAGCGCGGCGGTGCCGGCCACGAGGGCTATGAGCAGGGCGTACCCCTGGCGCCTGGGCATGGGCGGTGTGTCTCCTCTGTTCGTGGGCCGGTTCCATGATGCGGCAGGGCGCGGGGAACTCAACGTGCGGCCCGGGAGTAGGTCAGGCAAGGAACAATGCGTACGGGGCGTCGGGGGCGATGCGTACGCGGACGGGTGGAGCGGATGGAACGGACCGAAGACAGCGGACCCGGCGAGCGCGGTGCCGGTGCGCAGGCGGGCGAGGGCGCGGACGCGGACGAGAGCGCGGGGGGCAGGGGCGCGGGCACCCGCCGCTCCGCCTCCCTGGCCTCGTTCTCGTACACCGCCGCGGACGAGGAGAAGCGTCGCGGCGTACGCCGTATGAAGACCATGGCCACCGGCCTCCTTCTGCTGGTCGCGCTCGTGTACGTCCTCGCCACCTGGGCGAAGAACGAGGGGGTGGGCGGCTGGCCGGGCTTCGTCGCCGCGGCCGCCGAGGCGGGCATGGTGGGTGCGCTGGCCGACTGGTTCGCCGTCACGGCACTCTTCAAGCGTCCGCTCGGCCTGCCGATTCCGCACACCGCCATCATTCCCACCAAGAAGGACCAGCTCGGGGCCTCGCTCGGTTCCTTCGTGGGTGAGAACTTTCTGTCGGGCGGTGTCGTACGGGACCGCATCCACTCCCTCGGTATCGGCGGCAGGGTCGGGGCGTGGCTCGCCGAACCGGAGCACGCCGACCGGGTCACCGCCGAGCTGTCGACCGCGCTGCGCGGCGCGCTGACGGTGCTGCGCGACTCGGATGTGCAGGCCGTGGTGGGTGAGGCGATCACCCGGCGGGCGAACGCGGCGGAGATCGGCCCGAGCCTCGGCAAGATGCTGGAGAAGGTCGTCTCCGACGGCGGCCACCGCAAGGTGGTGGACCTGGTCTGTGTCCGGGCCCACGACTGGCTGGTGCTGCACGGTGACTCGGTGATGGACGCGGTGCAGGGCGGTGCGCCGGGCTGGACCCCGCGGTTCGTCGACAAGCGGGTGGGAGAGCGGGTCTACAAGGAGCTGCTGCGCTTCATCACGGAGATGCGTGACATGCCGGAGCACCCGGCGCGCGGCTCGATCGACACGTTCCTGACGGACTTCGCGGCCGACCTCCAGACGGACTCGGAGACCAGGGCCCGGGTGGAACGGCTGAAGTCGGAGGTCCTGGGGCGCGGCGAGGTCCAGGACGTCATCGCGTCCGCCTGGTCCTCGGTCCGCACGATGGTGATCGCGGCGGCCGAGGACGAACAGAGCGAGCTGCGCCTGCGCGCCCGTGCCTCCCTGATGTCCCTGGGCGCCCGCCTGGCGACGGACGGCCGTCTCCAGGCGAAACTGGAGGGCTGGCTGGAGGACGCGGCGGTGTACGTCGTGACGACGTACCGGGCGGAGATCACCTCGCTGATCAGCGACACGGTGGCCGGCTGGGACGCGGACCAGACATCGAAGAAGATCGAGGCGCACATCGGCCGCGACCTGCAGTTCATCCGCATCAACGGCACGGTGGTGGGCGCGCTGGCCGGGCTGGCGATCTACACGGTGTCACGGGCGCTGGGAGCGTAACCGGCGAATCCCCCAGGCCGCACAGTGGACGGAAGTCAGCGGCCCCGGCGCAGGGACTGGATGAGCAGATCGGGGTCGACGCCGCTCCTGCGCAGCAGCTCGCGCCCCGACGACTCCTCGTCCTGGAGCAGGGCGAGGAGGATGGCGGCCTCGCCGACGCGGCCGGCGGATGTGCGCCCGGCCGCGCTGCGCCGGCGGGCCTGTTCCAGCACGTCGTGGACCCGCGGGGACAGGTCGCGGCGCCGGGGGGTGAGCATCCCGGAGAGATTCCGGTAGGCCAGCTCCCCGGCCGTCCCCTGTTCGTGCATGGCGCGCTCCAGCACCTCGCTGCCCATCGCGCCGAAGGCGAGCAGGAGCGTGTAGGTGCCGATCACCTCGCCGCGGGTGTCGGCCAGCAGGTTCGCGAGCCGCACGACGCCGGCGGCACTGCGGCCGAAGTCGTCCATCGGCAGCCGGTCGTCGCCGTTGTCCGTGCCGCTGTCCGGCAGCAGCCGGGCCAGCGGGACCCCGCTCAGTTCCAGCAGCCGGGAGGCGATGCCGCCGCCCAGGGCGACGAAGGCCTCGGTGATGTCGGCCGTGGTGACGGCGCTCCTGCCGTCCGTGGCGGCGCGGGTGGCCGCGTCCGCGAACACCCGGTTGACCGTGTCGGACCGGATGCTGCCGTCGTGGTCCGGGCCCGTGCCGTCGTGGTCCGGGACGGAGTTGCCGTCCGGGCCTGAGTCGCCGTCCGGGCCGGGGCTGCCGTCCGGGCCCGAATTGCGGCTGAGAACCTGATCGATCACCCGGTCGAGGGCTTCCATGGTCCTGGCCCCGATGCTCTCCTCGATCCGCCGCCTGATGTCCGCCTCACCGAGCAGCCCTCGCAGCAGATCGACCGAGCCGACTCCGCCCCGGCCGGCACAGGCCGCGCTCACCCGCCGCATCAGCTGCTGGGCGTCGGGGGCCAGCGTGGTCGTCAGGTCGTCCTCGGGCGGTTCGGGCGGCCGGGGGCTCCCCGGAGTCACGTTCCCGGCGATGCCCGCGGCCGGGTCGCCGTACAGCATGAAGGACGCCCAGGCCGCGTCCGGCCGGTCACGGAGCGCGGTGCGGGCCGCCCGGACCGCGGCACCGGCCGGTACGCCCGCGAGCAGTTGCCCGTAGAACTCGGCGGCGAACTGCCAGGCGCCCTCGTCGGCCACGTCGGTGCGGGTGCCGACGACGGTCTTCGCGCCCAGGGCCATGAAGGACACGCACAGGTTGGCCACTTCGCCCTTCCCGGCGGAGGCGCAGCCGTTGATGAAGGCCACGGGCGGCGCGCCGTGCGACGAGAGGGTCTGCAGGGCGACCTCACCCAGCAGCTGGCGGTCGTGCAGCATCAGCCCGGTCGTGCCGGAGCCGGTCGCCACATGACCGCAGAAGTGGAAGAGGTCGTAGGGAGTTTCCTGCGAGGCCAGCTCCGCGAGGACGTCGAGCTGGGTGGCCTCCTGCCCCAGCAGGACCGTGCACTCGATGCCGCGGTCACGGAGCCACGCCGCGACCTTGGCCGCCTCCTCACGGGCGGAGGGCAGGTCGCCGAGGGTGTCGCCCACGATCAGCGCGCGGCCGACCCGGTTGAGGCCGCGCCCTTCGACGGCGGGGTTCCCGCTCTTCAGCCAGCACCCGAGGTCGTGCTGAAGAGCGAGGAAGTCCTCACCGTCGTGCAGCAGTTCCCACGGGACCTCGTGCTCGTTCGTACGGATCTGGAGGGGGCCGGACGACGCGTGCAGCCGGCTCACCAGCTTGGCCTCATTGCCCTGTAACCGGGGGAACAGCTGCCCGTGGAGCAGCTTGCCCAGGTTGGCCAGCTCCGTGGCCGGGCCGGGCCCGGGGCCCGATTCCCCGGCGGCCGCCTTCGTCAGGGCCTGGTCGATCGCGGCGCGGCAGCTTTTCACCAGGCCGGGGTCGACGTCGACCGTGTACTCCATGTCGAGCGGAGTGCTGTCGCCGGCGGGACCACCGACCCGCAGCTCGTATTGGTAGCGAACGGTCATGCCCTGTGTGATGACCGTGACGTTCAGCGTGTCCGGCTGGCTCATGACGGGCTGTTCCGTCGGATGAACGCTTCGACGAGCCGCTCCTCGGACGCGGTGGAGGGCTGGACGATCTCCACCCGGTCGTCGCCGATGATGACCGTGATCGACGTGACGCGGCCGGTGCCGTCCGCCGGGTCCGTCCCGTTCCCCCCGCTTCCCGAAGGGGCGTTACGTCCCTCGATCAGCCAGCCGCGCACCGTGTCGATGATCGGGACCAGGGTTCCGGCCCAGGTCACCACGAGGGTGGCCACCTCGGCGACACCGCCCGAGCGCCGTCCGGGCGCGGGCCGTGAGGCGTAGGCCGGTACGACCCGCTCGGCCCCGTTCTCGGACAGCTTTTGGCCCAGAGCGGCGGTGGTCTCCGCTCGTGGGTCCCCGTTGAGGACCAGTTCGCAAGCGAACCTTCCGTCGGACTTCGGCTCCACCACGTAGACCCCCCCGGTCTTCTGCCCACAACCCTACGACTCACCGCCGCTGTACGGGAGTTGTTCGGGTACATCCCCGGGGGCGCGGGGCGGGGAGGGCTCCGCGCTCAGGCCGCGCGGCGGGTGACCGCCCAGGACGCGGCGGCCACCGTGCCCGCCACGGTGAAGACCGCCGGCCAGGCGCCGATCCTCTTGGCGAGCGGGTGCGATCCCGCGAAGGCGGCGACATAGGCGGTGGTCAGCCCGGCGGCGGCGCGCGGCCCGGCCTGCCGGTTCCACTCGTACGCCGCGGCGGTGCCCGCGGCGGCGAGGGCGACCCCGCCCAGCGGGCGCTTCCTGGTCCACCGCGCGACGGCGTAGCCGCCGACCAGTCCGCCCGCCGCCACCGCTGCTGCCGGAATCCTCGCCATCGCGGCCACCTCCACCTGTTCTCGTCCGTCGTCCGGACCCGTTTTCCCGGATCCGCTTCTCGGAACCGAGGCTAACGCGGCGTTCGGGCGACCCGTCGCCGAGGGGGTGTACGTGCGTTTACCCTAGGGGTGAACGCACGTACACCCCCGCCTTGACGCCGAGCACCGTACGGAGAAACATGCCCGCGGACATACCGGTCCCAGTCGATCCCGCGCCCCCCGCCGCCCAGGCCCCGCACCCCCGCTTCGCCGTCGGCGTGCTGGCGTTCTGCGGTGTCGTGGTCGCGGTGATGCAGACGATCGTCGTCCCGCTGCTGCCGCACATCCCCGCGCTGACCGGCGCCACCCCCGCCGCCGCGAGCTGGCTGGTCACCGTCACCCTCCTCACCGGCGCGGTCTTCACCCCGGTCCTGGGCCGGGTCGGCGACATGTACGGCAAGCGGCGGGTGCTCGTCGCCTCGCTCGCGGTGCTGGTGGTGGGCTCGGTGCTCTGTGCGGTCAGCTCCCACATCGGCGTGCTGATCACCGGCCGCGCGCTTCAGGGCGCGGCCATCGCCGTCGTACCGCTGGGCATCAGCATCCTGCGCGACGAGCTCCCGCCCGAGCGCGTCCTGTCCGCCGTCGCGCTGATGAGCTCCACGCTCGGGATCGGCGCGGCCATCGGCCTGCCGGTCGCGGCCCTGGTCATCGAGAACTTCGACTGGCACACGATGTTCTGGGTCTCCGGAGTGATCGGTCTCATCGACATCGCGCTGGTCCTGCGCTGCGTGCCGGAGTCACCGCTGCGCAGCCGCGGCCGCTTCGACGCCGTCGGCGCGCTCGGCCTGTCCGTCGCGCTCGTCTGCCTGCTGCTCGCGGTCACCCAGGGCGCCGACTGGGGCTGGGGATCGGTCCGGACGGTCGGCCTGCTCGCGACGGCCGTCGTGGTGGCACTGCTCTGGGGCGCGTACGAGCTCCGCGTCACGACGCCCATGGTCGACCTGCGGGTCTCGGCCCGCCCGGCCGTACTGCTCACCAACATCGCGGCCCTGCTGATCGGCTTCGCGTTCTACGCGAACTCGCTGGTCACCGCCCAGATGGTGCAGGAGCCGAAGGCCACGGGGTACGGGCTCGGCGTCTCGCTCGTCGTCAGCGGGCTGTGCCTGCTGCCGGGCGGGGTGGCGATGGTGGCACTCTCGCCCGTATCGGCGCGGATATCGGCCAAGCGCGGTCCGAAGGTCAGCCTGGCGCTGGCCGCCGGGATCATCGCCGTCGGCTACGGGGTGCGGTACTTCACCAGCCACAGCCTGTGGCTGATCATCGCGGGCGCCACGGTCGTCGCCTCGGGCACCGCGATCGCCTACTCGGCCCTGCCCGCCCTCGTGATGCGCGGAGTCCCGGTCAGTGAGACCGGGGCCGCCAACGGTCTGAACACCCTCATGCGGTCGATCGGCCAGGCCTTCTGCAGCGCGACGGTGGCCGCGGTGCTGGCCAACATCACGTTCCGGGCGGGGGGCAGGACGGCCCCGACCCTCCACGCGTACCAGCTGGTCTTCGTGATCGCGGCGGGAGCGGCGCTCGCGGCCCTGGCCGTCACGCTGTTCCTGCCGGGCGGGAAGCCGGCCGTGGCGGGTACGGTCGGGGAGAGCCGCAAGGCGCCGGGCATCCGCGAGGGCGGTGTACGGACAGCACAGATCCAGGAGGGCGCATGACCGGCGGCCAGGCCATCGCACCGGCCCCCGGGTCCGCGGACGCGGGCACCGGCCGGGGCGCGATCCTGCGCGCGGCGCGGCGGGCGTTCACCCAGCGCCCGTACGCCGAGGTGACGATCCGCCAGATCGCCGCGGATGCCGGGGTGAGCCCGGCCCTCGTGGTCAAGCACTTCGGCCGCAAGGAAGAGCTGTTCAACACCGTGGCCGACTTCGGCCCGGCCGCCGCGGAACTGTTCGACGCCCCGCTCGGCCTGCTGGGCCGCCACATGGTCGTCACGCTGGTGACCCGCCGCCGCGAGCTCAAGTCCGACCCGCTCCTGCGCGTGGTGTTCTCCCTCGGCAACCAGGACGAACGCTCGCTCCTGCGCGACCGGTTCCACGAACAGGTCACCGACGCCCTGACCGCCCGCCTCTCCGGCCGGGACCGCGCCCTGCGCGCCGAGCTCCTGGCCGGCCACCTCCTCGGCCTCGGCGCGACGCTCAGCCTCCACCGCGAGGGAGCCGGCGCCCTGGCCTCCCCGGAACGCATCGCCGACCTCTACGCGCCCGCGCTCCAGAAGCTGATCACGGGCTGACTGGCGGCCGCCCCGGCGCGATATGGCCTGGGCCGGCCGCTCGCGTCCGTCCCGGGCGCCGGGCTCCCCTGCGTGTCGTGGCTCGGGATTCGGGATTGGCCTGTTCTGGTCGACGCGGTGGGTCGAGGCCGCTGGATCAAGGAGGTCGCGGAGGCCTCGGAGGAGCCGCAGGGCTGAAAGTTATCGGCTTGCATCACCGTCACTCCGTCGCTATTCCTTGACCCGATTTATACGCGACGCTTACTGTCGCGGTTTGCGACCGGGGGTCTGACCAGCCTCCTTGGTCGCAATCGAATCGAACGCGCGGGTGACCGCCCGTCGGTACGGGGGAATAGCTTTGCAACTGCCACCGAACAGACAACCTGGCACGCCTGGCACGCCGACCACTCCAGACGCAGCGAACGCACCGAACAGACCCATTACGTCAGGCGCATCACAGACCCGCGACGATCATGAGCCGGGCCACGGCTGCAGTATGCCGCCATGGGTGCGCGATGCGGATCTCTCGCTCCTCACCGCACGTGAAAACGAAGTCCTTGTCGCGTTGGGCGACTGCCTGTCCAACAACGCCATGGCGGGCCGTTGGTGCGTGGCCGAAAGGACCGTCAAGAAGCATGTCACCAGCGTTTTCATCAAGCTGGCGATCTCCTCGCGGGCGGAAGCGGCCGTGATAGCGACCTACCGGAAATGTGCGGCACGGTGCCCTTGGGGACACTAAGGGCTGTCCCGCAATTCCTGGCGGGCGCACGACGACAGCTACGGCACCTCGCTGCGTTGTCGGAACGCCCGAATACATCCAGTATTCGGGCGTCCCTCCGCCTTGCGATGCACCGCATCTGACGCCGCGCGCTGATCCACCAGGAATTGCGGGACAGCCCTTAGCGTCCCCCGTTTTTCGCATGACACCTTTCGTCAGGTCGATATCAATCACAGGGGAGAACAACCGTGTCTGCATCAACTCTGGTCCGGGAATCCGCCACCTCCGTCGAACCCGTGGAGGCGAAGGCCGTCAGCGCGTACACGTCCGCGTCGATCGGCGCGTACGTGGCGGCGACCACGGCGCCCGAGCGCGCCCTCGCGTCCATCAGGTCGAAGGTGGACAAGGGTCTCGTCCGGTACGACGCCTGGTTCCTGATCTTCACCGCTGTCGTGCTCGGTCTGGGCGCCAGCATCTTCGCCGGACTGGTCGTCTGGTGTGTGGTGAAGCAGCACAAGAAGTTCAGCGGCTCCTGGTCCTTCAAGAACTTCGGCCTGAAGGTCAGCGCCGAGTGCAAGTAGTTGCCTGACGCAAGGTGCCCAGGAAGCTCCGGCTTCCTGGGCACCGCCCTGATTCGACGGACTCGGTAAAGGATCAACGCGATAGTGTCTCTCCTGAATGTCAACGACGTCAGCTATTCCTATGACGGCATTGTCAACGTCCTGTTGGATGTGTCCTTCACGGTCGAGGAAGGCACGATCGTCGGTCTCGTCGGGCCGAATGGCTCCGGCAAGTCCACGCTGATCAGAAACATCTTCGATCTGGTGCGCCTGCAGACCGGAACCATTCTTGTCGGCGGCCACGAACACGCCCGGCCCGCGGCGAAGCGGCTGGGCATGTATCTGTCCAGCAATGACTACCTTCCCGAGTTCCTCACCGCCCGCGAGTACGTCTCGATGATGGGCAAACTGTTCGATGTGAAGGTCGATCACGACGAAGCCGTCGCCCTGTTCCGCAAGTTCTCCATGGGGGGCCGCTACGACGACCTCATCGAGGATTACTCGCACGGCATGCGCAAGAAGACGCAGTTGGTCTCCTCGCTCGTCATCCGGCCGCCGCTGACCGTCATCGACGAGACCCTCAACGGCATCGACCTCGAAGCGCTGCACCTCGCGGAGGAGGCATTCAGGCGGGTCCGCGACGAGGGCCGCTCGATCCTGCTGTGCACGCACGACTTCGCCGTACTGGAGCGCCTGGCCGACCGGACGCTCTTCCTCGATCTGGGCTTCCTGGTCTGTGACGAGCCGACGAAGGACCTGGTGGAAGAACACGGGTCCGTGGCCGCCATGGTGTTCGACTACCTCGAGACGGCGGAGCGGTGACAGGGGTGAGGCTGCGGCATTCCGCCGTTCTGGCCCGGATGCTCCTGGTCTTCTTCAGCCGCCGGGTGCTGCGGGTCGGCGTCCTGAAGTCTGCCCCGGTCCGCGTGTTCGTCGCGGTGGCGGCCGTGGTGCTGCTCGGCGCGATGTGCACCGGCTCCTACTTCTTCCTGCGTCCCCTGGCCGGCGAAGCCGGCGTGTGGCGGCTGCTGTTCGACACCGCGACGGTGTCCCTCCTGCTGTGGGTGCAGATCGCCTTCCTGCTGGTGAAGGTGTTGTTCATCAACGCCGAAGGAATGCTCCGGCTCAGCTACCAGCTGCCGGTCACCAACAGGGAGCGTGCGACCGCGTTCCTCATGTACGAAGCGGCGATGACCGCCACGGTGGCCGCCGCCGGACTCGTCTCCCTCGCCGTGAGCGCGCTGATCCTCCTCGGCCCGTCCGCGGCCGGATACATCACCACCGCGATCGTCGTCCCCACCGCCCTGACCTACCTGACGCTGTCCGTCCTGTACCAGTCGCTGACCCGGCTGTGGATGCTGATCGGCCTCAGCCGGATGGCGGGCGTCCTCAACGCGCTCGCCCTGTTCGCCGTGCTGGCGTACTACTCGGCGCGGATGACCCCGATGATCCAGGACATCTCGGGTGCGTACCTGAACAAGCGCGCCGAGTACACCTGGGTCACGTCGGTGTCCTGGGCCTGGCACGAACACGGCCCCTTGCCGACGCTGGCCGCCGCCGTGGCCCTGTCGGCCGTGCTCGTGGCGCTGACCTTCGCGCTCGCCCCCAACCAGCACGTACGCCAGTCCCGTTACCTGAAGCTCCCCGGAAGCGTCCGGCTGCGAGGCGTCCTCGGGCCGTACGACTGGTGCCTGCTGCGCAGCGCGCAGACCGTGGCCGCCGCCGCGATGGCCCTGGCCGTGTTCGTCTACCTGGTGGTCAAGCCGTCTGTGCACCCCATGTGGGGGCTCGCGGCCCTGTCCTTCGGCGGGCTGTACCAGTTCACCGCCACCCAGCAGCTCCGGATGCTGCCCGGGGTGCGGGACTCGGCCTGGCGGGTCTACGCCCGGCTCATCAGGGCGCAGGTGGTCCTGCTCGCGGTGTTCGCCGTACCGGTCTTCGCGCTCACCGTCGCGATCTACCCGGAACGGGCCGCCGCCGGCGGTGCGGCTCTGGCGTCCTGCCTGGGCGGAGCGGCCATGACCACGTGCATCAGCATCGTGTTCCCGGCGGAGAAGGACAACCCGTTCTCCGTCTTCCTGGGGCTGTCCGTGGTCCTCGTCGTCCTGGGCCTGTCACTGATCGGACTGGGGCTGCTCAGTCTCCCGCCCTGGGCGGTGGTGGTCTGCCTGACCGGAGCGGCCGTCGCATTCGTCTGGTACGCGGTTCAAGGAATCCACGCAAGCGAGTCGAGGAGAAGGAATGTTCAAGGCACGGTCGGTAGTGACGTCCGCCGTAGGGGCCGCACTGCTGACGCTGGGCATCGTGGCGGCGACCCTGCTCACGCTCATGTTCTCAACAGGCACTGACGAGATCGTCGATCGGAGAGTGTTCTTCGGGTCGATGATGTTCCAGACCGTGAAGAAGCACGACGGGGCGCTGGGCATCACCACCGGCGTCGAGAACCCGGTCCCGCTCATCGTCCTGTTCCTCGTGATCACCGGCGTCCTGGTGATGATCCAGACCATCTACCGGGGGTTGAAGCAGCGCCGTGAGGAGCTCCTCAGCGGGTCGGGCAGCTGACCCGAAGGTCCGTGCCGTCGCCTGGGCGGTGGCCACCCAGGTGTGGCCACTGCCGGCGTTCGCCGGCGCCCTGCTGGCCATGGCACTTTTCTGGTGGGCGCGCTCCGGCGACGCGGTACCGGCCACGATGGCGTGGGTGCTGCTGGTCAAGCCGGCCGTCCTCGGGCTGGTGGTCCCGTTCGCCCTGCACGAGTCGGCCCACGTCGTCCTCCTGAGGCGTATTCCCACGGTCACGCGGATCGTGCTGGAGCGGACGGCGTGGCGCACATCGGTGATCCCGGAAGGGACCATGACGGGGCGTCAGGCCGTTGCGGTGGCTCTCGCGGGGCCGTTGTCCTGCGTCGCGGTGGGCGCCGTTCTGTGGCTTTCCGGGCTCGACCGGTCCCTGGCCTGGTGGTACCTCACGCACCTCGCGTTCCTCCTGCCCGTCTTCGGTGACGGCCGGGCGTTGTGGCGCGGCGTCCGTGATTCCCGTTCCAGCGGTGTTCACGATTCCCGCTGCGTGGACGAGGGGACTGTTTGATCACGGCTGCCGAGGACTGCCCGTCCCGCGGCGACCGAGGGCTGATCACGGGCTGACCGGCCAAGGTAGGGTCTGGGCCATCCGACGAGGGGGGCCTCCTGTGTCTGTCCGTATCCGCATCCGCGCCCGCAGAAACGCGGCGGCACTCGCCGCGGCGGCCGCTCTGGTGGCATCCCTGGCGGGCTGCTCCGAGGCGACCACGTCGCAGGGCCCCGGGAGCGATGTCCCGCAGGTGGTCCCGTCGGTGCTCGCGTCGGCCGAGCAGGCCGGGACGACCGAAGTCGCCGCGGAGACGGCGGGCGCGGGCGGGGACGGGGACGCGCAGGAGGCACCGTCCCCCGGACCCGAGAAGGTTCGGGACGCCTTCGCCGGCCTCCAGGTCACCCTCTATGACACCTGCACCCCCGGCGCCGGGGACTGCGCCTACTTCCTGGGCCGGGTGAACGAGGAACTGACCGGGCTGGACGCGGCGATGAAGGCCGACCAGCAGGGTCCCGGCCACTTCAAGGAGCCGCTGGCGTGGACGGCCGCGCTGCGCACCGAGCTGGCCGGTGACACGTCAACGGCCAACCTGGAGAAGCACTTCAAGGACCTGACCGGCACGCGCGACCGCGTCAACACCTGGATGCAGGGACACCCGGAGTACTACCGCTGATCCGGGGTCCTGTGATCCCGGGGTCCTGAACCGGTCCCGGCTCCGGCCCCGGTCCCGGCTCCGGCCCCGGTCCCGGCCCCGGCTCCGGCCCCGGTCCCGGCTCCGGCCCCGGCCCCGGCTCCGGCCCCTGCCGCGGTCCCGGCCCCGGCCCCGGAGTCACTTGCCCAGTTTCGCGGCCAGCGCGGCACGCCGGGCGAACATCTCGTCCTGGGAAGCGGCCATCTCGCGCAGGGCCGTCGTCCGCTCCCGCCGGCCGAGCCGGTCCAGATAGAGGTGGCCGCGCAGGTGGTCCGTCTCGTGCTGGAGGCAGCGGGCGAAGTAGCCACGGCCCTCGATCACCAGCGGACCGCCGTCCTTGTCGCGGCCGCGTACGACGGTACGGTCCAGGCGCGGCACCATGCGGTAGGGGCCCGGGACGGACAGGCACCCCTCGGACTCCTCGACCAGCCGGCGCTGCTCGGGCGCCACCTCGTCCAGGACGGGATTGGCGATGTGCCCGACATGGCGCACCCCCCACTCGTCCGTGATGTCCCACATGAACAGCCGCAGGTCCACGTCGACCTGGTTGGCGGCGAGTCCGGCGCCCTCCGCCACCTGGTTGGTGGCGAACATGTCGTCGACCAGCCGCGCGAGCTCAGGGGTGCCGAACTCGGTGACCTCCCGGCACGGCCGATGCAGAATCTCCTCCCCGACGACGGTGATGCGGCGCACCGCACCCCGTTCGGCCTCCGGCGCGAACCGGGGAAAGGAGTCGACGGGTACGCCCTGCATGCGTACCCGGAGGTCCTGCGAGCTGTCGTCGGACCGAGCGGCCATGGAGTACCAACGCCTTCCGCGCATACGGGAGTCGGCCGGGGCTGCCGACGGCGGCCGGCTTGACCGAACGCTTTGCAAAGTAGCACTCTTTGCAAAATGAGCGATGAGAAGCGTCAATCCGCATCCACGGGCCCCCTGCCCCACCGCGCCCGCAAACCGCTCCCGGACCACCCCGTGCGCGTGGCCCTGCTGGACCTGCTCGCCGAGGCCGGCACGGTGACGTCCACGGAGGCGGCCGCCCGCCTCGGACACAGCTCCGGCCTCTGCTCCTTCCATCTGCGCCAGCTCGCCGCGCACGGCCTCATCGAGGAGGCGCCGCACACGGGCGGCCGGGTGCGGCCGTGGCGGCTCCGCTGGGAGCCCTCCGGCGAGCCGGGCGGGGAGGCGCCGGAGGAGTTCGACGCGCTGGCACGCGGACTGGAGGACGAGAGCTATCAGCACTGGCTGAGCCACCGCGACCAGGCGCCGGCCGAGTGGCGGCAGGACGAGTCCTTCAGCGCCGTGGTCCACCTCACCCCGGCGGAGACGGCTGAACTCGCCGCCTCCGTACGCCGCTTGCTGGCCGGTTACCGCGACCGGGACCAGCACCCCGGGGCGCGCCCCGCGGACGCCGTGGCCGTGGCCGCGGTCACCAGGCTCTTCCCCCTGCTGCCCGACAGCCCCGGCCGGCCGGCGAGGGCCTGACGGAACGGTGAAGGGCCGCGCCCCGGAGCCGTATCAGCTGAAGACGACCGACCGGAGCTTCAGCCGGCTGGAGGCGTGGCCGCCGTTGGGCCGCAGGGTGTAGTGGTCGCCGTCGCAGTCCGGGCCGGTGAAGACCGTCGCGGTGGAACCGGTGTTGTTCCAGGGCGTGTCGGCCGGGTCCGAGGCCTCCGGGTCGGCCAGTCCGGGCAGGGTGACGCACTCCCGGCTCGGCGGGTCGAGTAGGGCGACCTCCTGACGGTGTCCGAGCGCGGTGGTGTACGTGTAGAGGAAGTCGCCGTCGGCCGCGCTGGCCGAGCCGGGCAGGCTCACGATGAGCGCGAGCGCGCCGAGGGCGGCAGCGGCAGCGGTACGAAGTCGCATGGTGGGGGCACTCCTTGTGGGGTTCGTCGCGCGGATCACGGGGTTCGTCGCGCGGTTCATTCGAGGTCGGGCCGGAACGAGACAAGATCGTTCCGGCCCGAGTCTGTCCCGGCACCGACCGCGCAGAGCCACGGATTCACTCGCACGCTGTACGCGCTCACCCGTACGGGAACCGCCGAATCGGTTCGCCGTCGGCCATGTGGGTCACGCCCCGGGGCGGGCCGCGCCGAACCCGGTGTGTTGTGCAACCCGGCCGGCCGCGCCAGGATCGGCACCGCGCCGCACGGCACCGCCGCACATCGCACCGCCGCACCGCCGCACACCGCACCGCACCGCACCGCGCTGAACTCGACCTGGAGGCCCCACGTTTCATGAGTGACTTCAGCATCCACCGCGGACAGGTGCACCACGCCTGGGACCGGACGTTCAAGCCCGTCGCCACGCTCGCCCCCGGTGACGAAGCGGTCCTGGAGTTCCAGGACGCGAGCGGCGGCCAGCTGGTCGCCGGGTCGACCTCCGCAGACCTCGAAGAGCTCGACTTCGCCACCCTCGACCCGGTCACCGGCCCCCTGTACGTGACCGGGGCCGAGCCCGGTGACGCGCTGGTCGTCGACATCCTCGACGTACAGGTCGGGGAGTGGGGCTGGACGGCCTGCCTGCCCGGTTTCGGACTGCTCGCCGACGACTTCCCCGACCCGTATCTGCGCGTCTCGACGATCGCCGGCGGATACGCCAAACTGCTGCCCGGCCTGCGGATCCCGGTGGTGCCGATGATCGGGACGATCGGCGTCGCCCCGCCCGAGCCCGGACCGCACTCGGTCATCCCGCCCCGCCGCTGGGGCGGCAACATGGACATCCGCCACATCGGCCCCGGCGCCCGGCTCATCCTGCCCGTCGGGGTCGCGGGCGCCCTGCTCTCGGCGGGCGACGCACACGCGGCGATGGGCGACGGCGAGGTGTGCGGTACGGGTATCGAGACGCGGGCGACGGCCCGGCTGCGGGTGGACGTCCGCAAGGGCGCGGCGCCCCGCACCCCGGTCATCGAGACGGACCCGGTCAGCGCCCGTACCGGCGCAGCCCTGGCCACGACGGGCATCGGACCGGATCTGATGGAGGCGGCGAAGGACGCCGTCCGTGCGCTTATCGACGAGATCTCGGCCCGTACGGGGCTCGTTCCGCAGGACGCGTACCTGCTGGCGAGCGTGGCGGCGGACCTGCGGATCTCCGAGATCGTGGACGCGCCGAACTGGGTGGTCACGGCCCATGTGGAGCGGGCGCTGCTGAACGGGGCGCAGGCGTAGACCCGCACCCACGGATCCGTCTGTGACAATTCCGGTCATGCCGTACTTGGTTGCTCCCGCGATACCTGCCGGCGCCCTGGCCGCGACGGGCCAGCCCACCCTGCCCGTGGCCGGCGAGGCGCTGCTGCGCCCCTGGCTGCTGACCGACGCCGCAGCGGTGCGGGAGGCGTTCCGGGACCCGGCGATCCAGCACTGGCACCTGCGGAGGGCCGATTCGGTGGCCGAGGCCGAGGGCTGGATCGAGGCGTGGCAGGGCGAATGGCGGTCGGAGACGGGCGCGCACTGGGCGCTCGTCGACGCGGAGAGCGACCAGTTGTTGGGCAGGGTCGCCCTCAAGTCCTTCGCGCTGCGGGACGGTACGGCTGAGATCGCCTACTGGACCGTCCCGTCGGCACGCGGCCGGGGCCTGTGCCCCCGGGCGGCCGAGGTGCTCACCCGGTGGGCGCTGTACGAGCGCGGGTTCCACCGCATCGAGCTGGAACACTCGACCGCCAACCACGCGTCCTGCCGGGTGGCGGTCAAGGCCGGATTCGAGGCGGAGGGCATCCGGCGCGGGGCGTGGCTGCACGCGGACGGCCGGCACGACGTACACCTCCACGCCCGGGTCAGGCCCTGGATGATTGAGTCCAAGGGCTCGTAGCCGTAGGCCGCCGGTGAGTGGTGTCGCATGTCGCTGCCATCGCCCGCCCAGCACGTGCAAGGCGTGCCCGTTTCATTCGGAGGTCGGCGGAGAGTACGCGACGCATGCTTCAGCGACTCGGTGGACGTCTGGGACGCGGCCCGGCTGGGGAACGGCCTTGAGTCTCCAGTGACTGGAGACAGCAGAGTGGGGGACATGGACGCTACGACCCTCTACTCGATCGGGGAGCTTTCCCGGCGGACCGGCTTGTCTGTGAGGACCATCCGGTTCTACTCCGATTCGGGGGTGGTAGCGCCGACCACCCGTAGTCCCGCCGGTTATCGGCTCTACGACCTCGACGCACTGCTTCGTCTGGAACTCCTTCGCACACTACGTGAGTTGGGAATGGACCTGGCCACGATTCAACGGGTGCTGGACCGCGAGCTCTCGGTGGCGGAAGTCGCCGCGGCGCACGCCGACGCCATGGACGTCCAGATCCGGATGCTGCAACTGCGTCGGAGCGTTCTGCGAGTCGTGGCCAGACGCGGGTCCAGTCCCGAGGAGACCAGGCTCATGCACAGGCTCACGCAGTTGTCCGGCGAGGAACGCCGACGTTTGATCGACGATTTCGTGGATGGCACCTTCGGCACAGTGGATGCCGACCCGATCGCGGTGGCCATGGTTCGCGTTGCCACTCCCGACCTCCCCGATGATCCGACCAGCGAGCAGGTCGCCGCGTGGGTGGAGCTCGCCGAGCTGGTCGGCGACGAGGATTTCCGTGCCCGGATGTGCCGGGCGGCCGTACGTCAGGCCGCCGGGCGCCCGTTCGGCATCGAACGCGACGCCGGCGAGGAACTGATGGAATTCACCCGTCAGAGGGTGGCCGAGGCCACGGAGTCGGGCATCGACCCGCGCAGCGACAGGGTCGCACCCGTCATCGACGACCTCGTGCACCGCTTTGCCGAGGTGTTCGCGCGCACCCCTGACACGGAATTCCGGGACTGGATGGCCCAGCAGTTCGAAGAGGTGCACGATCCCCGGGTGGACCGGTACTGGCGGCTGGTGTGGATCATCAACGGCTGGCAGGTAGTACCGAACCTGATCCCGGTGCACCCCTGGCTCATCCAGGCCCTGCGAAATGACCGTGACGCGTAGTCACGCAGTGGGCACCGCCCCGGATCCCTGAATGAGTCCGAGAAATCGCCTGCGGACATGAGACGAGGGCGTCCAACGTCGATGTGTGACTAACGACCTGGACACCTCGCAACGGCACTCCATGCCCGGATTGACGACGAGTTGAAGGCTTCGCCGTGGCTCGCGCCGTGGCGGCCTGCCGTCGGAATCACGCCCAAGCTCACCGACGCCGAGCTGATCACGCTCGCGGTCACGTCAGCGCTGCTCGGATACACCTCTGAGCGGCGCTGGCTTCGCCGCGTCGGGCGGGACTTCGGCCACCTGTTTCCCTACGTGCCCCAGCCGTCCGGCTACAACAAGCGGCTGCGCGCCGCGTTCTCAGTGCTCACCAGCGTGATCCGGATCGTGGCCCGCGATACCTCGCTGTGGAGCGACGATGTGTGGCCGGTCGACTCCACGCCGGTCGGTTCCGGTTGCACCCGCGAGACGGCCAAACGCTCGGACCTGGCAGGCTGGGCCCAGTACGGCTACTGCGCGTCACACTCGCGATACTTCTGGGGGCTGCGTCTGCACCTGGTGTGCACACCCGGCGGACTGCCGGTCCTGTTCGCGCTCACCGGGGCCAAGGCGGACGAGCGCGAAACGCTGCGCGACATGCTTGATACCGCTCCAGACGTCCTCGCCGTTCACCCTGGGCAGACGATCATCGGGGACAGGAACTACTTCGGCCGAGAGTTCGAGCACGGCCTTGCCGAGCGTCACCTGAAGTTGCTGCGGCCAGCCCGCAAGGGGGAAACCGAGCCAGCCGGGTCATACCTGTTCAAACCGCTGCGGCAGGTCATCGAGTCGATCAATCAGACCTTCAAGGGGCAGCTCAACCTGGAACGACACGGTGGCAAGAGCCCTGCAAGGGTGTCAGCCCGGGTCTTGTGCCGGATCCTCGCACTCACAGCGGCGATCTGACACAACGACCAAACTGGACAGCCCGTCAAGCGATCACTCACGGCCTACGATCACTGACCGTAACGACACCTCTTGGTCTCATTCATCCAGGAGCCCGGGTGCTACGCGGGCGGGTTGAGCTTGCGGAAGTACGTCCAGCTGGTTTCGTTCGGCTCGCTCCACTTCTCCGGGGCCTGGGCGAACTCCGGGTGGTGGTCGCGGATGTAGGCACGGGTCCGCTCGGGGACCTCGCCGTACGAGCCGAGCTTGCGGCCCCGGCAGTGGAAGGTGAGGCCGCCGGGCCGCTGGCCGCGGGCCATCCACGGGAGCCACGGGGACATCCGGGTCCACGACATGGTGGCCGGGACGCTGGGCGCCGGGCCGGCCAGGTCGGCGCGGTCGGCGAAGAACTGGAAGAGCTCCAGGGCCTTGTACGTGTCACCGGCCGAGTGGACGGGGTACTGGGCCACCGGCAGCGGCGAGGGGTAGGCGAGCGGGATCTCCAGGCTGAAGCAGACCTGGCCGCCGAGCTCGGTCGTCGGGATCGGGAAGGGGCGCCACTTCTGGTTCGCCGGGTCGTTCCAGACGTGCACCACCGGCAGGTCCTGCCAGGTCTCCAGGATCTCGCGGCTCGTGGGGTCCAGGTAGAAGGCGGCCTCGCGGGTGAGCAGTTGGTAGGCGTCCGGTCCGGCCTCGGCATCCTGGACCAGGCGGGCGACGTTGAGTCCTTCGAAGCCGAAGACGCGCTGGTAGGGCTCGTCGGGGGACCAGGCGTACACGTCTCCGGACCACCAGTACGTGACCTCCTCGCCGTCGAGCGAGGCGCGGGTGCGGGCGAAGGAGCGGAGCAGCTCTGCGGGTGTCGTCATACGCGCTACTCTGCGCGGCCGTTGCCCCGGCCGGGCGGGAAACACCCCGGTTCCCGTCGAGATTCGCAAGAGACGGCGGCGCCGCTCTGGCACCGATCCGCTCTCCCCGCCATCTGTATCAGGGACGGGAGAGGGACGGGAGAGGGACGGTAGAAGACCGGTAGAAGACCGGAAGAAGCCTGGGAGAGGACTGGGAACTGTGCGTTCATCGCATCGCCTGTGGTGTCTCGCCCTGTCCTGCTGCGTGCTCGCGGCCGCGACCGTGTCGTCGTGCACGGAGCCGGCCCCGGTCAGGAACGAGAAGCAGACGGCACGGGACGCCTACGAGGCCGGGTACGAGAAGGGCCGGGCCGTGCGGGAGTCGAGCGGCAAGGGGGCGTCGATCGCCGAAGTCGTATGGGGCGGCTGTACGCGACGGGCCCTCGACGCGGGGCAGTTGGCAGAGGCGGACCGAGGGGCCTGGGTCGGGGGATGCCTGGACGGGGTGAGCGAGCTCGCCGAGGACCCGCCTGACGGCCGGGTGACCGTGAGGACGCAGGAGAAGGGCCTCCTTCCCGAATTCCTGGAATGGCTCGGGGACGAGGACGATCGCGCGCTCTCGACACACGTCAGCGCGATCACCGTCGTGGAACTGGGGACGCCCGGCCTCGACTTCGACGTCGAGCTGACGACGGACTACCGGCCCCGCGCTGCCGACAGGTTCGACGCCGAGGAGATGTCGGCCGAGTTCGCCGAGTGGTGGGACGGCGACGACGGGGACGGGAAGGCCCAGAACCTCGTCGTCCGTGGATCCCACGGGGAGAAGATCGCAGCGCGCAGACTGTAGGGCTCGGCTCGGCTCGGCTCGGTTGGGCTGGGCATGGCTGGGGGCGGTCTGCCGTCGCCCGGAAGTCGTCTCTCTTATTGCGGGCTCGTCGAAATACGGACCGGGGGCGCGGCCACGGCTTCAGGGTTGACGCAATCACTGACCGACCCGAGTAAACGGGGGACACCATGCCCACGCTCAAGAACCTCAGCCGACTCGCCGCAGGCTCCGCACTGATCGCCGGCACACTCGTCCTCGGAGCCCCGGCGGCCCATGCCGACAGCTGCTCCGGGGGCAGTTCGGGCATGAACTGCGGCAACTACGCCCCGACCGCACTGCTGAACCACTCCTGTTACGAGCCGTCACCCAGCTGTGGGACCCGCGTCTTCCAGGTCGACACCCTGCGCACCACGTACAGCTGGTTCAAGTGCTACGTGCACGGCGAGAAGCACAGCGGCGGCAACGACCTCTGGTACTACACCAACGGCGACGACAGCGGGAACTACGGCTACATCCCCGCGTCCCGCGTCTTCACCAACGTGGACCCGGCGCCCGGTCTCCCGCACTGCTGACGGCGTTCCGTGCCGTACCCGCCCTCCGGACCGCAGGAGGGCGGGTACGCCGGCCGTGACGGGTCGGCGGGCCGCAGGGGGAGGGGAGGAGGGCGCGTGGAAGCCGGGATTCCCGTTGCGCGCCGGCCGCGTCTGTTTGATCCTGGCGGCCGAGCACCGCCCGCCCCGTGGCGGCCGCCGTGGACGAAAGGCCCTCCGTGCGCAAGCTCGTGTACTTCATCGCCTCCACCCTGGACGGCTTCATAGCCGGTCCGGACGGCGCCGACCCCAGCGGACCGGACGGATTCTGGCCGGTCCCGGAGGACTACATCGGGCACCTGATAGCCGAGTACCCGGAGACCCTGCCCGGCCCCGCCCGTACCGCGCTGTCCGTCTCGGCGCGGGGCACGCACTTCGACACCGTCCTCGAAGGGCGCAGGTCCTACGAGATCGGCCTCAGGGTCGGCGTGGCGGACGCCTACCCGCATCTGCGGCACATCGTGTTCTCCCGGACGCTGGGCGAGAGCCCGGACACCGGGGTGGAGATCGTGTCCGGCGACCCGGTGGCGCGGGTCAGGGAGCTGAAGCAGGAGGAGGGCAAGGACATCTGGCTGGTTGGCGGCGGGGAGCTGGCGGGCGCGCTGTACTCCGAGATCGACACGCTGATCGTCAAGCTGAGCCCGGTGACCCTCGGCGCGGGCATCCCGCTCTTCTCCGACAAGGCCACGTTCAACCCGTTGAGCTGGACGCTCACGGATCACAAGGTCCTGGACAGCGGGGCGCTGTTCCTGACGTACGAGTGCGCCACCACGACCATCACCCTCTCCGTCACCGACTGACAGAACCGTCCGGCCGCCTTCCCACGTCCTCGACTTCGCCGGAACCTCAATGCCCCTATTCTCGACGGCATTGAACTGGCGGCCAACTGGCAGTCAGCTGATATGAGTTCGGGGAGGCTTATCAGCATGAGCGGTGCGAACGGGGACGGGGACGGGGACGGCCGCAGCGGGCCGGAAGACTACGTCGACGGGGGCCTCAAACCGCTCACCGCCTTCGACCCGGCGCGCATCGGGCCGTACCTGCTGCTCGGCCGGCTCGGCGCCGGGGGCATGGGGCGGGTGTTCCTCGCGCGGTCGGACAGCGGGCGCACCGTCGCCATGAAGGTGGTCCACGAGGAGCATGTGTCCGACGAGCGGTTCAGGGCACGGTTCCGGCGGGAGATCGAGGCGGCGGGGCGGGTTTCCGAGCGGTACACCGCGCCGGTGCTGGACTCCGGGCCCGACGAGGACCCGCCGTGGGTGGCGACCGGGTACGTGCCGGGCCTCTCGCTGGAGCAAGTCGTACGTCGGCACGGGCCGCTCCCCGCTTCGTCGCTGCACACCCTCGCGGACGGGCTGCTGCGCGCCCTGAAGGACATCCATGACGCGGGGATCGTGCACCGCGACCTGAAGCCCTCGAACGTCATGCTGACCGTGGACGGGACCAAGGTCATCGACTTCGGGATCGCGCGGGCCATGGAGACCTCCGTCGAGGCGCTGCTGACCAGTACGGGAATGATCATCGGGTCGCCCGGTTTCATGGCGCCGGAGCAGTTGCGCGGGGACGGCGCCGTGCCCAAGAGCGATGTGTTCACCGTCGGGTGCGTACTCACGTACGCGGCGACGGGGAGGCTGCCGTTCGGGCAGGGGGCCACCAACCAGCACGCCGTCATGTACCGGATCGTGCAGGAGGAACCGGATCTGGAGGCGGTCGGGAATCCCGCCCTCCGGTCGCTCATCGCGCGGTGTCTGACCAAGGATGTCGAGCAACGACCCAGTGTGGACGAACTGTTGGCGGACCCCGGCCGGGTCGGACCGATGGCGGCCGGACGGGCATGGTTGCCGCCGGACGTACTCACGCACATCGCCCGGCAGACCGCCAGGCTGCTCGACGCCGAGGTGCAGCCCCTGCGTGAGGAGCCTGCGGACCGGGCGACCGTAGGCCTGCGCCCGCAGGCCGAGCCGAGCGCCGTGGTCCGGGCGGCCGAGCCGAGCGCCGTGGTCCAGGCGGCCGAGCCGGGCGCTGTCGTCCCGACGGCCGACGCGGGCCCCGAGACGAAGGCGCGACCCGGCAAACGCCCCCGCCGGCGCCGGACCATCGTCGCGGTGCCCGTCTTCGTCTTTCTCGCCGCCGGGGGAGGCACGGTGGCCGTCCTCCAGCCCTGGACCGACAGCAGCGACGGGGTGCACGTCCAGACGCCCGGCAGCAGCGTGAGCCCCACCTCCGGCGGCAGCAGCTCGCCCGGCAGGCCGGGCGGTTCACCATCCGGGGAAGGGAAGGGCAAGGACGGTAAGGGTGGCGGGGGCGGCAAGAGCGGAGCCACGGAGCAGGGTGGCGAGAAGCAGGAGAAGTCCGGCGGGGCTACAGCCGGTTCCGGCGACGCGGCGTCCGATTCCGTGGACGCCCCGGGCTCCAAAGCAGGTGGCTCATCCGGCTCCGGCAGCTCGTCCTCGGGCTCGTCCGGCTCGTCGGGCTCCTCGGGTTCGTCGGGCTCTTCGGGCTCGAAGACAGGTGGCTCATCCGGCTCCAGCGGCTCGTCCACGGGCTCCTCGGGCAGCGGCGGTGGAGGCTCGTCCGACTCGGGCGGCTCGTCCACCGGCTCCCCGCCGCCGGCCATGAAGGGCTACAAGCTCCTCTACACCAACTCCTGTGTCGGGGCGTGCGACATGCCGCTCAACGTGAGCTGGACACCGGTCTCCCGAGCGACTCGCTACGACGTCCACTACACCAACAAGGGCAGCATCTTCACAAAGAAGAACGTTGACACCATCTACTCCACGAGCGGCACCAACTACACGATCAAGGGCCCGTACTCCGACGACGAGATCTGCGTCTCGGTGCGCGCGGCCAATAAGTACGGTGCCTCCGCCTGGGCGGAGACCTGGTGCGGCACGGTTCCTCAGTGAGCGCGGTCGATCACCGGGTCCAGGAACCCGGAGATCACGGCGCACAGCGCGTCGGGCCGTTCCAGGTGCAGATCGTGGCCGGTCCCGGGGAAGCTGACGGCCGCGGTGGCGGGGCGCCGGCGCAACATCTCGTCGAACTCCTGCGGCGGGACGAAGCCGGACTGGCCCAGGGCGAGCAGGGTCGGGCAGGTGACGGCGCCCCACTCGTCCCAGAAGGGACGGCGTGCGTTCTCCGCCAGTGAGCCGACCATGACGTCCCGGTCGAACCGCGGCCACCAGCCGTCGTCGCGTTCCTCCAGTCCGCTCGCCCATCCCTCGCCGAGCGGCCCTCCGCCGAAGAAGCGGACGGCGGCTTCGCGCGAGGCGAACGGCGTCGGCCAGGTGTCGAGCCAACTGCCGATCTTGGCCGGGGTGTTCGGGTCGGCGATGCCCGGCCCCGCCTCGACGAGGACGAGTGCGCGTACGTACTCGGGGTGGGCGGCGGCGGTGAGCATGGCGGTGTGGGCGCCCAGGGACTGTCCGATGAGGACGGGCCGCCGCAGTTCGAGCTGGTCGGCCACGGCGACGACGTCGCAGACGTAGGCAGCGCGGGAGACGTCCTGCGGTTGACGCTCGGCGGCGCCGTGGCCGCGCTGATCGACCGCGACGATCCGGAGTCCGGGGCTCAAGGTCCGGGCCACCGTGTCCCATTCACCGGCGTGGCCTGCCAGGCCGTGCAGCAGGATGACGGGCTGCCCCGGCCCGCCCCAGTCCCGGCAGACGAGCCGGACACCGTCCCGCGTCACCGTGCGCTCGGACCAGGACATACGGGCCTCCGGGACGTAAAGGGCCAGTAGATCAGGAGTGCCAAGGGAGGGCCAGCAGGTTTCGCACGCCGACCGGCACGGGACGGTGGCCCGGCCGGTCGGCGCGGTGCTGCGGTGCTGCGGTGCTGCTGTGACGCTGTGACGCGGCGTGAGGCGGCCACGTCAGGCGACGGCGTCGGGCGACGGCGTCGGGCGACGGCGTCAGGCAGCGGTGCAGGTGGCGCCGCTGAGGGTGAACGCGGTCGGTGCGGTGTTCGTACCGTTCTGGCTGCCGGTGAATCCGACCGTGACCGATCCGTCGGCGGCGATCGTGGAGGTGTACGAGGCGGGGGTGACGCTCACCGAACCGCCGGTCTGGCTGGGGGTTCCGCCCCACATGTTGGTGATGGTCTGGCCGTTGGCGAAGGAGAACCCGAGCGTCCAGCCGTCGATGGCGGTGGTGCCGGTGTTGCGGATGGTGATCTCGCCCTGGAAGCCGTCGGGCCACTCACCGACGACGTGGTATCCGACGGAGCAGCCGGCACCGGGCGTTGTGCCGCCCGCCTCCGTGGTGACGCCGACCGTGGCCGAGCGCACCGAACGGTTCCCGGCCGCGTCGCGGGCGTAGACGGCGAAGGTGTACGTGGTGTCGGCGCTGAGCCCGGTCACGGCGACGTAGTTGGTGGTGGTGGAGGCGACGTTGCTCTCCGCGCCACCGCTGACGCGGACGACGTCGTAGCCGGTGACGGCGACATTGTCGGTGGCGGCGGCCCAGCTGAGGGTCGCGGAGGTGGCCGTCACGGCGGAGGCGGTCGGAGCGCCGGGGGCGGTCGGGGCCTCGGTGTCGCCCTCCGGGGCACCGCCGTAGACGGTGGCCTCGCGGGAGGTCTGGGCGATGCCGTCGGCGCCGTGGAAGATGCGCTCACCCCAGGGGCTGAGCCGCGTGGGGTCGAAGCCGATCGTCAGGTCGAGGACGGGGTCGGTGTTGCCGCTCCACGACCAGGCGATGTAGCCGAGCTCGAGCTGCTCGGCGGTGGCCATCATGGTGTCCTCGTCCGGATCGCCGTACTGATCGGCGGGACCGCCGAACTCACCGATAACCAGGGGCAGTCCGGCGTCCACGAAGGCGTGCAGATAGTCGGTGACCTTCGCGGCGGTGTCGTAGACGCTGTACATGTGGACCGAGAAGATCAGGTTGCCGGTGGAGTCGGCGTCGTAGATCGCCTGTGCGTTGTCACGCATGACGTTTTCCCAGTCCTGCCCCCAGTTGGGCGCGTCCACCATGATCGTGTGCGCGAACCCGGCCGCGCGCAGCTTCTGGATCGCGGCGGTGGTGGGAGCGGTCCAGCCGGCCGGATCGGTGTTACCCCAGGGCTCGTTGCCGATGTTGATGACGACGTAGTCCTCCTGGCCGGCGAGGACGTCCTTCAGGCTGATCCAGTAGTCGGCGGCGTGATCGAGCGTGCCGGCGGCGGAGTCCTCTCCGTAACCGGTGGTGTCGTGCACCTCCAGCACGCAGATGAGCCGGTTGGCCTTGCACTGGGCGATGACGGCGGCGACGTCCTCCGGGCTGTTCTCGCTCCAGCGGTATCCGTCGGAGAGGACGACGCGCGCGGTGTTGGCGCCGGTCGCCTTGATGTCGGCGAGCGACTGGGTCTCGCTCGGGTACCAGGCGTGGGCGTGGTTGACCCCGCGCATGACGAAGTCGTTCCCGTTGCCTTCGAGCAGCCGGCCGTCGCTGATGTGGAGACCGATGGCGGCGGCGGGCGTGGGGGCGGTGGCGGCCTGCGCCGGGGCGAGACCGCCGAGGGCGATCAGCCCGAGGAGGGTGGCCAGGACGGTCAGAAGGGTGGTGACGGGAGTCCTGCGCGCTGGGTTCTCAGCCGTGCTTCTTGTTCTCACTGCGGCTCCAGAGGGTGGACGGATCAAGAGCTGAGCATCGACAGACGTTCCATGGCTTCATGGGAGCGCTCCCATATTTGCGCGCTCCCATGAAGCCATCCAGTCAGGGGCACGTCAAGAGAGCGGGCAGGGTTGGGCAGGGTTGGCGGTGGCCGCCGGGGCGACGGTGGTCGGTGCGGGGGAGGGGTTCACGGAGTCTCATCCGGTGGCTCGCGAGCCATGCCCCCGCACTTATCGCCTGATAATATTTCAGCCAATGTAAGAGGCAGGGTGGGTGACGGCGTGAGCGACGCGGCGCGGTTGCCGGCACGCTCGGACGAGCTCCTCGCGGCAGCGGAGCGCGCGTTCGCGAGGCGTGGTTACTTCGGGACCTCGACGGCCGAAGTGGCTGCTGAGATGGGGGTGTCGCAGCCTTACGTGATGCAGGCGTTCCGTTCGAAACGGAACCTCTTCGTACTGACCCACCGGTTCTCGGGCGAGAAGGTCCTGCGCGCCTTCCGTACCGGTCTCGCGGACGGGGGTTTCGACCCGTCCCGCATCGGATCGGCCTACCGGGAACTCGTCCTGCGACAGGGGCCCGCCGTGCTCGTCTTCGCGCACGCGTTCTCCGCGGCCGCCGGCGAGCCGGTGATCGGGGAGGAGTCGCGACGCCTGTTCGGCGAGATCCACCAGCTCCTGGCTTCCTCGGGCGCGACGGAACCGGAGATCGCCGGATTCATGGGCCGCGGGATGCTGATCAACACGCTGCTGCTCATGGAAGGTCCCCGCTACGCCGCCCGGCACGGCTTCGAACCGCTCACGGGACTGGTTCTCGGCTCCTGACCAGCGGCCCGTTACGACGTCAACGCCGGGGGCGACGCCGGGGCACGACGCCGGGGTCGTCGCCGAGGCGGACGCAGGGCCGATGCCGGGCTGACGCAGGGCCGACGCCGGGTCGACCCGTTGATCGAGATCGAGACAGAGAGTAGAAGTAGAAATGGGAACAAGACGTGTCTGAAGCCGTTCCGTTCACCGACAACATCCGCGACCTCTCCAACACGCAGGGCTACCAGTTCGAGTTCCACTGCGAGCGCTGCGGCAACGGCTACCGCTCCGCCTTCGAGCGTGACCTCCGCGAAACCGGCCAGAACCTCGTGCGCGGGGTGAGCAATCTCTTCGGCGGGTCGTTCAACAACATCAGCAACGCCGCTGACCGGTTGCTGGACCGCGGTACGAACTCCGCCGCCAAGGACAAGGCGATGCGCACCGCCGTCAACGAGATAGCCAGCCGCTTCAACCAGTGCCGAGGGTGCGGCGACTGGGTCTGCGGAGAGATCTGCTGGAACGGCCAGGTCGGCCAGTGCGCCCGCTGCTCCCCCATCGCCACGGAGGAGATCGCCCAGCTCCAGGCCGAGGCCCGGCGACGCCAGATCGCGGACCAACTCCAGACCACGAACCTCACGCAGGGCCTCAACGTCGGCCAGCAGGCGCAGCCCCGATGCCCGTCCTGCGGGGCACAGGCGCTCGGCGGGAGCTTCTGCGGCGAGTGCGGTACCTCGCTGCGGCAGGAGAAGACGTGCGCCTCCTGCTCCACCGTCAACCCGGCCGCGTCCAGGTTCTGTTGCGGCTGCGGAAACGGCCTGAGCTGAGGGTTTCCGGCTTCGTTGTCCACCGGGCGGCGGGGGCCTGCTCGCTTGCTGGCCGGCCGCCCGGTGGAGCCGTCACCGGCCTGTATGAGGGGCCGCACCGGCTCCTTCCGCTCAACAAGCCAGCAGTCGTGGGCCACTTACCCCACTTACTGACCCTCGTGGAGCGGATTCTGGGAGACTCCGACCGGGAGAGCGCCCGGCAGGGCGCAGGGGATACACGAGGGCAGGAGCCAACCGTGGTAGCGGTCATTATCAGTGCGATCGTGCTGGGGCTGCTCGTGGTCGCAGCCCTGTTCAAAGCCGTTCAGCTCATTCCGGGGTCCAGCAGCGCCGTCCTGGAGCGTTTCGGCCGGTACCACCGCACCCTCGACCCGGGCCTGCACATCGTCGTTCCGTTCGTCGACTCCATCCGAAACCGGATCGACCGTCGTGAACAGGTCGTGCCCTTCCCGCCGCAGCCGGTGACGACGCAGGACAGTCTGGTCGTCACCATCGACACAGTCATCTATTACAGCGTCATTGACGTTCGGGCGGCGACGTATGAGGTCGCGAGCTACATCCAGGCCATAGAGCAGCTGCTCGTCGTGACTCTCCGCATCGTCATCAGCGGCATGAGCCTGGTGAAGGCGGTCGCCTCCCGCGAGGAGATCTCCGCCTCTCTGCGCAGAGTCCTCGGCGAGGCCACAGGCAAGTGGGGCATCCAGGTCCACCGCCTCGAACTCAAGGCGATCGAGCTGCCCAAACCCGTCCAGGATTCGATGGAGAGGCAGATGCGCGCGGACTTCGACAAGAAGGCAGCCATCCTGCGCGCCGAGGCGACCCGAGCGGAGGCGGTGATGAAGGCGGAGACGGAACGGGACGTGGCGGCGATCCTCGCAGGCAAGGCGGAGGCGGCTCGTACGGCACAACCGTTGCCCGACCCGTTGGCTCCGCCTCCCGGCCACCAGCCGTTACGGGAAAAGGACCCCCGCCGAATCGGCCGCTACCACCTCATGGCGAGGCTGGGCCAGGGAGGAATGGGAACGGTCTTTCTCGGCCGGTCCCCGGGCGAGCGCATGGTCGCCGTCAAAGTCATCCACGCCGAGTTCGCCTCCGATCCGACATTCCGGAAGCGATTCACCCGCGAGATCGAAGCCGCACGTCGTGTGGGCGGCTTCCACACCGCCGCCGTGGTCGACGCGGACGCGGAAGGCGAGCACCCCTGGCTGGTCACCGAGTACATTCCCGGCCCGTCGCTGCACGATGTTCTCAAGCAGCACGGCGCGATGCCGCCGAGAACGCTGAACTCTCTCGCTCTCGGCATCGCCGAGGCCCTTGAGGGAATCCACTCCTGCGGCATCATCCACCGGGACCTCAAGCCGAGCAACATCATCGTCTCCACCGCGGGTCCCCGCGTCATCGACTTCGGTATCGCGCGAGCCCTGGACAGCACCTCGCTCACCCGGACCAACTTCGTCGTCGGCACGCAGGGTTTCCTCGCCCCGGAGCAACTCGCGGGGCAGGCACCCACACCTGCCAGCGACCTCTACGCCTACGGCATGGTGCTGTGCCACGCCGCCGGCGCCGTTCCCTTCCCGGACGGCGAGACGCTTGAATCGGCCCTGGAACTGCTGCCATCGACCCTCGTCGATGTCATCACCCGCTGCCTCAAGCACGATCCCGCCCAGCGCCCGAACTGCACGCAGGTCCTGGAACGGCTCACGCGAATCCGCCAGAAGTCCGACGACTGGCTGCCTCCCCCCGTCCGGACCATGGTCGACTTCCACAACGCTCCGACTGCCCGCTGAGCCAGGCTGTCAGCTGGGCGGCCCGCCCATCTCCCGTTCCGCGAAGGCCCGGAAACCGCGCGCCGGGCGGCCGGTGAGGCGCAGGACCGTGTCGGTGGTGCGGTCCTCGGCACCGTCTGCGATGGTGCGGTCCATCCCCGCGAGCATCGCGGCGAACTCGGCGGGGATGTCGGCGGCCAGGCGGTCGCGCATCTGCTCGTACGTCAGTTGGTGGTGGGTGATGGTCCTCCCGGTGACCCGGGAGGCGATGGCGGCGATGTCGCCGTAGCTCAGCGCTTCGGGACCGGTGATGATCAGGTCGGTGTTCGGGGCGGGTGTCCCGGTCAGCGCGTGTACGGCGACGGCGGCGATGTCGTCGGCGTCGACGAACCCGACACGGCCCTCACCGGTTGCGGTGCGGATGGTGCCGTCCGCTTCGATGGTGCGGGCGTGGGCGTGGTCGCCGGTGAAGTTCTGCATGAACCACGAGGGCCGCAGGACCGCCCACTCGGGGAACAGGCCGGGCAGCGCCCGGTGCACCTGCCCCACGGCGGGACCGCCGGCGGGAATCGCCGACGAGCTGAGCAGCACCGCGCGCCGGACTCCCGCGGTCCGGGCCTGCCGGAGGAAGGGCAGCATGACGGCTGCCGGGTCCGACGATCCCAGCGGCGGAATGAGGTAGACCCGGTCCGTTCCGTCGAGGGCGCCTACGTAGGACGAGGGGTCGTCCCAGTCGAACCGCACGGGGCGGGCCCCGTCCACAGGAGTGGCACGCCGCCCGGCGGCTTTCACCCGCACGCCGGCGGAGACCAGCCGGGCGGCGACGCGGCTGCCGGTGGTGCCGGTGGCCCCGACGACCAGGGTGAACTTCTCGGAATCCGTCATCGGTTGCTCCCGGCGAAGTGGGTGGCGGGGTCCTGGAGGGCGAGAGGGTTCCAGTAGTCGCGGTATTGGGTGATGAGGCCGTCCTCGACGGTGACGACGGCGATGTACGACATGTCGAAGGGGCTGTCGCTGTCCACGAGGCGGCCCACCCCTCGTATCTCGACCACGATGGTCTCCGGGGCGAGGGTCTGGTGGATCTCGACGTGGGGGAAGTCGTGGAGGTCGATGTGGTCGGGGTAGTCGCGCATGTAATCGGCGACGGCCGCCTTGCCCTCCAACCGCTTCGGCCAGCCCTCCGGTGCGAAGGGGAGTTCGAGGGTCCCGCGCTCGGCCCACAGGCCGATCCAGCCGGGGATGTCCTTGTCCAGCAGCAGCCGCAGGCCGCGGCGGTACAGGTCCGCAGGTGTGGGATTCGCGCTCATGGGTGACTCCGTCCCGTACGATACGGACCGACGGTCCGTTTCGCTTCCACGATACGGACCCGTGGTCCGCTTTGTAAAACGGAGGAACGATGACCGACCGCAAGCCGCGGGTGGACGCCGCTCGCAACCGGGAGGCCGTCCTCGTCGCCGCCGACACGCTCTTCGCCCGCTGCGAGAGCCCCGAGGCGGTCACCATGGCCGACATCGCGACAGCGGCAGGCGTCGGGAAAGCGACCCTCTTCCGCGGCTTCGGCGACCGCACCGGCCTCATCCACGCGCTGTACGAAGCACGGCTCGCACCGATCAGGCAGGCGACCGAGGAAGGCGCACCGCCCCTGGGGCCCGCCACCCCGCCGCTCCAGCGCGTCCCCGCTCTCCTCGATGCCGTCCTGTGCTTCAAGCTCGACAACCGCCACCTGGCATTGGCGCTGGAGGGAACCGGCCGCGACAGCCCGTACGAGGCGGAGCACTACGAGCTGTGGCACAACACGCTCCGGGCCGCACTGGAGCAGATCCCCGGACTCGACGACGCCGATTTCACCGCGCACGCCCTACTGGCCGCGGTCCGCGCCGACCTGGTCGAACACCTCGTCGGCCAACAGCGCACGACCCGCGAGGGAATGCGCGCCCAGCTGGCCGCCTTCACCGCGAGGGTGCTGGATTCCCCTGCGCCGCTGGACTGAACGCCTCGCGGGGGACCCGGAAGCCGCGAACCAGAGCTGCGCGAAACAGCGCGCTCCGACCCACGGCTCCCCGACCCATGGCTCCCCGACCCATGGCACCCCGAGTCATGGCTCCATGAATGGCCGACCGAACCGTCACGCCACGTCAGGAGGAACTCCCTTGTCCGGACAGGCCCCCGAAACCGTCTCCTCGATCCGGGCACGGATCGAGGAGTGGTACGCCGAGCGCGACGCCGCCCACTTCCTGCTGCCCCCGGCCACCGCAGAGGACATAGCCGCGGTTGAGGCGGAACTGGATGCCTCATTGCCCGAGGCGGTCACGCTGTCGCTCCAGAGACACAACGGATCGAGTGACAGCGGCTGGCTGGCAGGCCAACTGTTCTCCTGCGCCGGGATAATCAGCGAGACGACGGTCTGGCGGGGCCTCCTCGCGGACGGCACGTTCGACGACCTGGCGGACTTCAACGCGAACGACGCGAACGACGCGAACGCCCAGGCGCTCAAGCCGTCCCCGCGCAGCCGAACCCCCGAACCCCGGCACCGAGCGGTGGTCGAACAGGTTGAACGCTGCCGCACTACCTACATGCTCGCCGAGCAGCACCACTACAAGTGCGAGGTCGAGGTCTACGCATCAACGACGCCTCCCTCGCGCTCTGTCGCAGGCTGGGATTCGCCGTGGAGGGACAGCCTCGTCCGCACCAGTTCTTCGCCGGTGGCTACCACGAGGCGGTGCTGCTCCGTATCACCGCCGCCCGGCACTCGGCGGCGCACCAGCGGCCGTCGGTGCGCGACGAAGTGCGTGCCCGGCGCCTTGCAGGCGTACTCAGTAGTGCCACCGGTTCGCGCCGGCTTCGAAGCCGCACGCGATCTTTCGTCCGGCGGCGTCCGTCGTCGTCGCGCCGACATCGGCCTTCCGGCAGAACTGTCCGGCGTGGTAGCAGTTCCCGGCGTTGGACCGGATGCTGCACAGCTGCGTCGTGGCGTTGCTGCCGCCCGCCGACGTACTCCCACCCGAGCTGGCGCCGCCGCTTCCGCTGCTGCCACTGGACGAGGACGAACCGCCACTATTGGACGTACTGCTGGACGAGGAGCGCGGCGGGTGCGCGCATGACTCGTCTGCCTCCACGATTCTGAATGCGAGCTTGGTGGGCGTGCTATCGGTACCGAGGGATGGGCTCTGCGAGCACACCTTCCAGTTGGAGGTGTGCACCACGGAACGCCGAAGCTCGCTCGCATCGGCGTATGACACGGACGTGACGTGGTGTCCGCGAGCGTCTGCCACGGCCTTCCGGAGGTTCCACCCGGCGTAGTCGCTCACCGTCTCCATGACGACAGGCTTCTTCGAGGGGGTCGCGGACGGGGACGTCGAAGCGCTGGCGGGCGGGGACGTCGACACCGTGGCCGAAGGGGCGGCCGAGGCTGTGACGGAAGGTGCAGTCGATGCGCTTGCCGCAGCCGAGGACGTGCCCTGGTCCCCACCGGAGCACGCTGAGATGCTGACGGAGAGGGCCATGAGACCGACCACCAGGGCTCCGTAGGCCCGGCGCGCCTTCCTTCCGTTCTTCATGCCCTGGGCACCGTTGGATATCGAAGATCTCGGAGCATCCCGAAGAGACATGTCGCCCCCTGATTCTTGTTCTCGATCATTGCTGCCGCCCCACGTCTGCATGCTGCGCCGTGGGTGCACGCCGGTCGCTGAGGTGTGAGTCACCCAGAGCGCCGGACGGGTGAGATCTTAAGACTTATGTGGGGATCCTGTGTGCCTGGTCCAGATATTTCGTGATGACGCTTTGGTTTCGCTGGTGCCCTGGGCGCCTGCCCCTGGTGCTCCGGGTGCCGGCTCCGTCGCAGGAGACGGCGCCATGCCGCACGAGCGCCGCCCTTCCGCTCATGCGGGAAGGCGCTCGTAGGTGTCGAGCCGGCGTTGTTCGACCTCGATGAGGTCGCCGGTGGCGGCCGAAGCGCGTTTGGCCGCGTAGCCGCACAGGCGGGTGCCGTAGAGGTCCAGGGCGTCGTCGGGGTCTGTGGCGTAGTGGTCGGCGATCTCCGCCCATCGGTCCCAGCTGTAGAGGCGGGCGTGGCGGCGGTCGTGGTCGGTGCGCTGCGGTTCGCGGAACTCCGTTGCCGTGGCGCGTTGTCGTAGCCATTCCTGCCATGCGGGATTATTGGTGGGCTCAGCGGTGTGCGGGTGGGCAGCCTCGGTCGATAGGGATTCGGACGGTGCGACAGCAGCCCGGTTCCGGAGCTGCGCGGAGATGTACGCGGCGGGCCGCGCGGGGCGCCAGCTGACCCACCAAGAGGTCAGCTCGGCGGCGATGTCGTGGGCAGCGAGGCCCTGGTCGATCAACGGCCGCAGCGAGTAAGCGAGTCGACGCAGCCCCTCGCCTTGGGTCCAAGGGACGTGCGGCCGGACCTGAGCGGCGATCCGGATGTCGGCGGCGACCTGTAGCGGGCTTCTTGGCGTCGAGTGTTCGGGGCGGGAGGTGGTCCGTGCCCTCGCGTGCCTGAGCGGGGTGTCTCTACACTTCTCGTCTGCCTCAGCTACAGATTTGCGGGGGCGGGCAGTGAGAGATTGGGGCTCACGCGACCGACAGCGAGAACCGTCCGCCGCTGAGGTGTGCACGGGCGGCACCGACACCCCGACCACCCGGGCCCCGAACCCCTGACCCTCGATCCGGTTGCCGTGCGCCTGGTCGTAGACGTACGGGATGGCGGCCGCGTAGACCGTTGCCGTACCCGCGTACAGACGTCCGGGAAGTCGCAGATTGCGTCGCGACCCGTGCCGAACCCAGACCAGCGCCCCCAACTCCCGCAGATATCCGACGTGACGCTTGACCGTCGCCCTCGACAGAGCGCAGCGCGCGGCCGTTCCGTCGAGGTCGTACAGGACGGTTCCCGAGATGTAGTCCATCCGCCCGGCCAGGTCCCGCGCGACGCGTAACGTCGCCTGCCCGGTCCTCGGATGGAGCCCGGCCTCCTCGACCAGCCACACCACAGCCCGCAACCACGCCCGGGGCTGCGCATGCCGGGCGCTCGTCGCGTCCGCCTCCTGCAACGGGCCAGGGACGGGCCGCCAATCCGGAACCGGGCATGGCTGAGAGACGCGGCACGGGGCCGCGCCGAGAACACGACGCATCACAGTCCAGGGAATGAAGGGAGGGCAGGCCACGGCAGAAGCGCCGGGCACATGGCGGGACGTACGGCAGACGGGTGGGGCATGGAAGGGTTCAGACACAAAAATGATCCCATGACAGGGTCAAACATGTGGCGAATCAAGAAGATACGACAGGGGCGGAGCTTCTTTCGTCCGCCGACCTCTCGGTATCTTTGCCTCCACGACATGGGTAAAGGGGAGAGATGGACACGCCATCCGAGCGACTGCTTGACACCGGGGGTGTCGCGGAAGCTGCGGGAATTACGGCAGCCACCGTCCGCCTGTACCTCAAGCGCACCCGCAAACGCGTGACCGACGATCTCCGCGTCAGGCCCGCGGACTTCCCACTCCCCGATGACCAGTTCGGCCGCTCTCCCGCCTGGCGGGAGAGCACGATCAGGGCTTGGCTCGCCGTTCGGCCCGGGCGCGGTCGCGCTACTCCGGGCGTGTAGGTGATCCGCAGCGGACTACTGCTCTACCGGCCCCGGACGTTCTTCCCTCCGTGCGCAGCTGCAGTGCGGGATGGAGGGTGAGTATGTGGCGTCGAGTGGCGGTGAAGGGCGCACGCCTTGGCCGGCTGACGTCCGCTTGGGGGTGTTGGCGTGGAGCGGGCGTGCCACATCATCCCGCTGCGATTGCTGAGTCGGTCGGGCGTTTGCAATAGTGGCCGTCTCGTCAGGGCGGCCCGTACCGGTGGGTTCACGCTGCAGTACCGCAGTGAGCGCCTCAACGGCCGCTGCGTTCAAGATTCCGACGTAGACGTACGGCCTGCCGGTGGAAGTCATCACCGGCTGGATGCTGCGGTAGCTGCGTTCGGGGAGGCCCAGTCCCGCAAGAGCCGCCCTTAGACCTTCGCTTGCCGCCAGGGCTGCTGCGTAGCCCTCCCGCCCCCCGGGGCGGGCAACACCGGTCACCGGTTTCCTTGAGGTGCATGAGGGTGCCTGCGAATCATTACGGAAGCGTCGGTAGCGCGCGAGTAGTCTCCCGCACCTCTGGCTGCTCGTCGTTGCTCGGCCAAGTCGGAGCAGACGCTGCAGTTGTCGCACGGTTCCGGTGGTGCAGGCGGGACGGGGAGCTCGAAGGGCTGGGTGATTCCCGGCTTGGGGGTCTTCATGGCGGAAGGATGACTGCCCCTATGGGACGTATCTCCGCCAACTGTAGGGACAGTTGGGCGGGCTGTCGCTATGGTCCAAGAAGGCCCAAACGTCGCAGGGGGAAGTCTTGAATGTCGCTCTACGATCAGCTATGTCGGAAGCCCAGTTGTCGCCTCGCAGGCTCGCGGCTCGTATTGGGGTTGCACCGAAGACTGTAGAGCGATGGCTGGCCGATGCTGAGCTTGTACCCCACGCAAGAAACCGTATTGACGCCTGTCAGGCACTGAAGGTGGATGAACAGATGATCTGGCCGAAGGCTGTGCAGGACCGGGTGAAGTCGGGCCATGACCGGGAGCTCGTTCAGGCCTACCCCTACCGGTCCGCGTGTCCGTCGACCGTTTGGGGTGATTTGGTCGAAGGGGCCGTGGAGCAGATTTACCTGGCCGGATACACGAACTACTTCCTTTGGCTTGAGCAGCCGGCCTTCGTCGAGACCCTTCGCAGGAAGATCGATACGGGTTGCCGCGTCCGGTTCCTGTTGGGGGATCCAGACGATGAGGTGACCCGCCAGCGCGAGATGGTCGAGGATGTCGCTCTGAGTGTTTCCACGCGGGTCCGGATCACCCTTGAGCACTTGGGGCGCCTGGGTGCCGCCAGCCGCGTGGAGGCGCGCTTCAGCAGCCATGAGGACGCTGTCAACCACGTGTCGCTGTCCGTGTTCCGATTCGATCAGCAGGCGCTGGTTACTCCGCACCTTGCGCGACTTGTCGGACACGATTCGCCGTTGCTTCACCTTCGGCGTCAGGGTGACGGCGGGATGTTTGACCGGTTCGCCGAACACGCCGAGGAGCTATGGAGTCGGGGCGTGCCAGTGTCCGCCTAGACTCGCAGGCCGCAAGGGGCCCCGGCCGCTGACCTGGGGCCTACGGAGCCGATGCCGATAGTCGATCTCGTGCTCTGAGACCGGAAGCCGCGGGTTCACTTGAGGCCCTGGCAAGCCTGCTGGGTGCCGCGAGCTCGGTCCTCGTCCGACAGGCGCGCGCACGCCTCTGGGCACGCGCCAACGGCTGTCTCGTAAACGATCGTGGGCGTATCCCTGCCTTCTCTGTCAGCCCCACATGGCATGCTGACCGCGGTCAGCTCAGAGCGGCGAGGGGAGACAGAGGCGATGGGTGCTGCGTATTACCGAGCCGACAGCGAGGACGGGGATCACATTGACGACCCGTCCGAGGACGCGCTGTTCATGCTGATCGACGACCTGAACAACTCGGACAACACCTTCGTCGTCATCCAGCCCGAGGAAGACGTCCCGGATTGGTTCGCCTCCGTCGCGACCCTGGACGAAGGCGGCTACGAAGTCGTCCGCCGCGACACCACCCGCCGCGAGCACGCCATCGCCACAGAGACCAGCGTCGGGCGGATCGCCGCCGACCTCACGATCTGGATGGCCGCCCGCGACTTTGCCGGACGGATCATCCAGAACACCGGCAACGTCTAGAACACGCACTGGTGTTGGACCGCCCGTGGCGTCCGGCGGTGATAGGCCTGGTACCCCTGCCATCTACACCATGGAGTCCGGAGTCCAGAGCCCGTGGCCGCAGGGCTGCGACTGCCCGGCTGCCAGGGCAACCGCAGCTCTCTGTCAGCGCAACTCGCCTATGCACACCGATCCGACGAAGTCCGCCCAAGCCCCTGGGCTTACGTGGAACCGTCCTCCGCTCGGCCACTTGCTGTCGCGCAGGGAGGCGCCGGCCGTGGTGAAGGCCGCTTCAACGCACTCCGTCTCGTTGCCCCCGCTGTGCGACGACTTGAACCAAGCGGACTCCGGAACCTCAGTGTTCGTCCTTCGCATCCTTCAGGTCCTCCTTGGCACGGCCGATCAGCTCCCGGGAAGCTTCGATGTCCAAGGCTTGTGCGCGCAGGTATTCGAATGCAAGTCGGTAGCGTTCCAGTTCCTCGTCCTTCTCCATGAAGACTGATCCGACATGGAGGTCCACGTACACCACGTCAAGCGACGGTTCGGTGCCACCGAGGATGACGAAGCTGCCGAGGGCGGCACAGTGGGCGCCCCGGGAGAACGGCAGAACCTGAAGTGTCACGTTCCCGGAGCCGCTGCTGGTGAGGAGGTGGTCGAGCTGCTCGCGCATGATGGCCGTCGAGCCCATCACCCGGCGGAGGACGGACTCATCGAGGATGGCCCAGAGGTGCGGGGCGTTGGGACGGTCGAGGATCTCCTGGCGGCGCATGCGGATGTCCACCAGACGTTCGATGTCCTCGGGAGACCGGCGCATCTCGTTGGCCTGCTGTAGCGCGGTCGTGTACCTCCGAGTCTGGAGCAGCCCCGGAACGTACACGCAGCAGAAGTGGTCCTCGCGTACCGCCTCGTCTTCGAGGGTGAGCATGAGGTTCATCGTCTCGGGGATGTGATCGGCGAACGAACTCCACCAGCCCTGCTGCTTGGAGTCCTTCGCCAGAGCCACAATCGCCCCGCGCTCGGCATCCTTTGCTCCGTACTCGCGGCACAGCGCGTCAATCACGAGCCACTTGACCGGCCCCTCGGTCGTCTCGTACCGGCTGATGGTGGCTTTGGAAACGCCGACGAGCTGTCCGGCCTCCCTCCAGTGTCATTCCCGCGCGGGCACGCAGCTTGCGCATGGTCGCACCGAGGTGCCGGCGACGGGTGGTGGCCCTGGCTGACATCCCGGTTCTCAGCCCGGCCTCCTGCGATGACGAATGTGGCCGGGGCTGCATCTGCTCGCCGGCATGGCCGTCGACTGGGGCACGTTGCTGACGGCGACGGGCAAGGCTGTCTGGTGCGAGTTGTCAGCCGCTCCGGAGTTGCACTGCCCCAAGGTCCTCAGGGCTGAGGCGGTCCTGAGGGAGTACCGGCGTGATGCCGGAACGCACCCGCAGCTGGAGAGCCGTGCGGGCTACATTCTGGAGGAGTCTGCGACCGGCCTGATCGCCGATCTCCTGCACTGGGCAGCCGCCCGGGGAGGCGATCCAGACGGCCTGCTGGGCAGGGCGCGGATGCACTTCGAGGCGGAGAGCGGGATGGAAGGTGTGGCCGAGGCGGCGTAGAGGCTCCCCGCCCGGGATCATTTCGCGGTCCGCATCGCGGCTGTCAGCATGAAGGTGACGTCCTTGTGCCGGCCGGCGTCGTTCAGTGCTGCAGTGATGTTCAAGACCGCTTGCCTGTCCGCTCGTTCAGCTGCGTTGATCAGTATCGCGTCGGCGGCGTCGTGCAGGTCAGCGGCTCGGCAGGAGCCGACGGCCTGCACGATATCCGCGGCCGAATAGGACGTTCCCGCCTGCCAGAGCAGGAATCCGGCGTCACGTTTCTGGCCGTCGGCAAGGTATCGGGCCACCACCGCGGTTTCTGGCCAGGTGAGCTCTGCCGCGCCTGCGGGGTGCCGGTCCCCCTCCGGCAGGGGGACCGGCACCCTGATGCGTTCCTGAGGCACCGAAATTTCTCGCTGCCGGGCTCGGCGGCGAAGGCGGCGTGCCCGCACCAGGTCGGGATTCGCGACGATGCGGGAAGCCGGCTGCTTCTGTGCGGCCTGGCCGGTCGCATCCGGGTACCCGACAGCGCAGCATTCGCAGTGCTTCTTCTTGGCGTGTGCGCGGAGCCTGAGAAGCTCGTCCAGCGTGTGAGGCAGCGGGACGAGCCCCGCGACATCCTTCTCCACCACTGCGTAGAAGTCCCGCAGGAGCGTTTCCTCAGGGATGCGGCCAGCATTCAGATGGTTCGAGAGAGTGGTCGGCTCCTGATGGGCATCCTTGGCGATCTCCGCCTGCGTTCGCGTGCTGCATTCCCTGACCTCGCGCAACGCTGTCACCAGTGCACGGTGGGCGGCGGTGATGTCAGACGGCAGCTGTTTCCACGGCCTCGGGTTGGGCGTCACGCACGCAGTCCGTTCGGTTGATGGGTCAGACGGTGAGCACCAATTGTGGAGGACTCGGTTGACTTTCGGGAGTGCGTGGATGTTTTCCATAATCCCTCGAAACCTTGCAGAACCTGGCGTGATGGGCCGTCAAGCGATCAGAGTGGTGGTGTCCGCAAGGGGTGCCAGCACCCGGTGCGACATTGCCGTGCACCTGACATATCTGGGGGTTGTGATGACTCTGCCGTCGTGGCGGGATGAAGAGAAGCTCGGGACGATGAAGCGTGCCGCGCTGTGGCTGCTGACTGTGGTGGGGGAGGGCAACGTCTTCACCAAGGAGGACGTAAAGAACGCCTTCCCTGGAATCAGCCAGGCCGATCGCCGGGTTCGCGACCTGCGCGACTATGGCTGGAAGATCGACACGCACCGGGAAGACGCCTTTCTGGGTCAGCACGAGCAGCGGTTCGTCGCGAAGGGGCAGCCCGTCTGGGAGCCGGGCAAGGCCACTAAGGACAGCTCGGCCATCACTGACACGCAGCGGCGGAAGGTCTTGGCCAGCGACGGCAACCGCTGCCGGTCCTGCGGGATCACGCCCGGTCAGTCCTATGCCGGCACGTTCGAGACCGCCCAGATCGACATCGCCCGGCGGAAGGTGAAGCTGCCCAACGGCACTTCAGCGGTGCAGCCGATCGCGGAGTGCAACCGCTGTCGCGTAGGCGGGCGCACCCTGGAAGCCGACCTGGGGGCCGTACTGGAAGGCGTCTCCAAGCTGGGCGGGCTGCAGCGGCAGACGCTCACGGACTGGGTAGCTGGCGACGAGCGCGAGTTCAGCGTCGTGGAACGGCTCTGGGCCGACTTCCGTACGCTGCCGGCGGAGTCCCGGGACAAGGTCCGTGACGCCCTCGGGCTGCCGCCCGCCTGAGACGTGCCCGGAAGCATGGTGGGGCCGCTGTGACCAGCGGCCCCACCATGAGCTGAGATGAACCTTCATTAGCCAGAGGAGAACGAACCGTGATCAAGGATGCCGGGGACTTCGGCCTGCCGCCGCATGCCGCTAAGAACAAGGACGTCGTAGAGAAGCGTCTCAAGGACGTAGCCGCTGGTGGGGGGCTTCAGGAAACCCTGACGATCGAGTGGCGTTCAAAGCCGCAGGTCGTCCAGGTCATCGACATGTCGGTGGACTCGCTCTACTACAACCCGGGGACTCACCGGATCAGGGCCCAGCGCAGTTACGATCCGCAGCTCGACCGCCGGCTCGATGACGATCCCTGGAGCGATGAGAGTCAGGACTATCTTGCGTACCTCCTTCAGGCGGAGCCGTCTGACCCGTCGAAGCGGGACAAGGACTTCGATGCGCTGAAGCAGAGCCTTAGTGACTTCAAGCAGAACGAGCCGGGCCTGATCACCCGCGAGGGCATCCTCGTTAACGGCAACACCAGGGCGGCAGCTCTGCGTGAGCTGGCCGTTCCTGACATCCGGGTGGCTGTTCTTCCGGACTCCTGCACTTGGGCGGACATCAACAGGGTCGAACTCTCCCTTCAGCTGCGCCATGACACCCGGCGGCCGTATTCGTACATCAACAGGCTCCTCACGATTGACGAGCAGGTGGAAGCGGGCCGGCCGCTGAAGGAGGTCGCGCGTGACTTCCGCATCAGGGAGTCCACGGCTGAACAGGACCTCTGGGTGCTCTCCTGCCTCCGGGACCTGAGCGACAGGTCTGCGACTGGCGATGTACAGCTGCGGCTGCTGGACTTCGAGGATGCTCAGGAGAGGCTTCGCGAGGTTCACCGCGCATACGCCAAGGAGTCGAAGGCTGACGCCCAGAAGGCCGAACTCCTCAAGGAGAACCGTCTTGCCGCCATCGTGATGAACTTCTCCAAGACTGACGTCCGGCTCATCGAAGCGGACTTCCGAGGCCGCTACCTGGAGCAACGGCTGCCGGACGAGTTGAAGCCGGCGGCCCCTGCCGCAGCCCCAGCGCGTGTGATCCCCGGAATCAACCGCACGGTCAAGGCGGATGTGCCCCAGGTGGCCGCGGCTCGCGCCTTCACCGACTCGGTGCTTCGCGCGAAGGCGGTGGTCCGCGCGAAGGAGAAGGTTCCCTCAGCCCAGCTGGATGAGGCCACCACCGTTTTCGAGGTGGCGCACAGGGCCGTCGAGGACGCCCTTGAGCCCGCCGGCAAGGATGCCCGCGTGCGCAAGCGCAAGCAGGCCGCCCCCGACCGGCTCAACGATGCCTGCCAGGACATCGAACAGTGCATCACCGACATGGTGCTGGCGAGTGCTTCCCGGAGCTTGGACGAGGAGGCCCTGGACGAGGCTGTTCTCAGGCTGAAGGCCACCCTGAAGAAGCTGGCTCAGGCGACTGCGCAGACCATTGAAGTGCCCGGCGAGGGCGTCGAGTGGCTGCGGGACGCTGTCCGGCAGGAACAGTCGTGACCATGACGCCTGCGGAATCGTCCCTGCATATCGGCTTCGACGTCACGCGGACGAAGGCGGTGCTGCGTGCCAGCGAGCAGCACCGCAGTGATCTGACCCGGATCGCAGCCAGATTTCCCGGGGGCGGTCTGCGTGGCCGTCTCACCCTGGAGCTGGAACTCGATGACTTCCTGGTAGGCATCGACGTCCTTGCCGACTGGCCGTACCCCGAGTCCGTTGTCTGGACAGATGAGCTGAGTGCCCTGGTAGGGCAGGTACTTGACGATGCTGATCGGGTTGAACAGCAGCTTCAGACACCCGTCCCCGACACGGCGTGGGACGACAGCGCTGTGGAAGCGGCGCTGGGTCTGACGTGGCGTGCTGACCTCACCGAGTTCCAGCAGCGGGACATTGCACGGCTCCTGTCACTGCAGCACGGCGCCAACTTCAGCGTTCCTGGCGCCGGGAAAACCCGGGTCGGACTGGCGGTGTACGCGGCCATGCGCGAACGCGGCGAGGTCCGCCGAATGCTGGTCGTGAGCCCGAAATCGGCGTACGAGTCATGGCTCACGGAGAGCGAGCTGTGCTTCAAGGAGCCTCCACTCACCACCGTCATGGGGAAGAACCCAGACCACAGGGCCGAGATTCTGATCGTCAACTATGAGCGTCTCGACCGGTCGCTGGCGTCGTTGGCATCCTGGCTGCGGGGCGCGCCTTCCATGATCATTCTCGATGAGGCGCATCGCATGAAGCTCGGAGCTCAGGGGACGTACGGAAGCGCGTGCATGGCGCTCGGACCGCTTACCCGCCGACGTCTGATTCTCACGGGGACTCCGGCTCCGAACGGGGCGCGGGACCTGGAGAACCTGCTGTCATTTGTGTGGCCTGGCCATGGGCGGAGAGTGGTGACACAGGCTGTCGCTGGTGGCAGCCTCGCGCACGCGAGTTCGGTACTGCGGCCGCTGTTCACGCGGACGACGAAGAACGAGCTGGGGCTGCCCCCCTTTGAGACACGTATCCGGCGCTTGCAGATGCCGGAACTGCACCGAGAGGTGTACGACGCCCTCGTAGGACGGTTCACATCAAGGGCAGAGGCATCCCGTGCCGACTTCGATGCCCTGGGCAAGGCGATGCTTCGCCTTCTCATGGCAGCTACCAGCCCGGCACTGCTCATCGAAGGCGGCAGCCGCTATGAGCCGCTGACCTATCAAGTGCCGCCGCTTGAAGTACCGCAGAACGAGTCGCTGTACTCGTTGATGCGGAACCTGCCGGCGCATGAACTGTCCCCCAAGTACAAGGAAGCCCTCAACATCGTTGCGAAGAATGCCGCAATGGGCAGGAAGACTCTGGTCTGGACGACGTTCGTGCGCAGCATCACGACAATGGAGAACCTGTTCGCCGCGTACCAGCCCGCCGTCGTGCACGGTGGCACGCCTGACCGGGAGGAGCAGATCAGACGCTTCCGAGAAGATCCTGACTGCCACGTTCTCCTCTCCAACCCTGCCACCCTCGGCGAAGGCATCAGCCTGCACCACGTCTGCCATGACGCCGTATACGTTGACCGCGACTTCATGGCAGGACGATTCCTCCAGAGCCTGGACCGTATTCACCGGCTCGGTCTCGCACCCGATACCCAGACGCGCGTCACCGTGCTTGCGGTTGAGGGCACGATTGATGAGGTGGTGGCAATGAGACTGGAGGAGAAGCTCGAATTCATGGGACAGATCCTGGACGATCCCTCAGTACAGCAGCTCGCTGACCTGGAGGATGAGCCGTCGGGCGCCGCCGGCATGGATATGGCGGACATCCGCGCGCTGCTGAACCATGCCAATGCCGTCGCTGCCCACTGAGGCGACGCGTCGTGCGGCGCTTCGCTGGCTGAGCGAGTTACGGGTCGCTGGTGTGCCCCGGGTGCGGGTGCTCTTCACGCACCATCCGGGGTACGCGGACCTCACTCCGGCCCAGTATGCGGAGGGCCTTGCCTGGCTCAGACGGATGGGCATGGTGACCGTGACGGGACGGCCTGTGGTGGAGATAGGTGAGAGCGAGTTGATGGATACGGGGCCGGCCACGGTGCCTCGCGTGCAGTGGAACCGGGCCGCCGAGGAAGCGAGGGCGGCCATCGGAGCGGCCGGCGAGCAGGCGCTGCTCCGGCTTCTGTGGGAGGGCGGGGTACCGCACGTCAGGCATGTGGCCGCGGAGTCTGACGCCTACGGCTACGACATAGCGGCCGCTCGGTCCATCGCTGAGCGGGCCCACATCGAGGTCAAGTCCACTACTGACCCGACGCGTCTGGTGATCCACCTGACGCGGCATGAGTACGAAGTCATGACGGCTGATGCTGAATGGTGCCTGGCCGCTGTTCTTGTCAGCGGCGATGGGAACGCGCTGAACGTCGCCACGATAGATCGCGAGTGGCTCGGTTCAGCGGTTCCAGCTGACCGGACAAATTACGGGCGCTGGGAGTCGTCCCGACTTGAGGTCCCGCCTTACGCCATCACACCAGGGCTGGCTACGGAGACGTGGCAGCTGCTGCCAGACGGGCTGTTGCCACTCAGTCCTGTCTGGGCGTTCCAGCTGTCACCGTTGGTGTCTGCCTGAGCCAAGTAGCCAAACCCGGCGACTCGAGGCTGCGACGCAGACGCCTTCCGGCGATCAGGCATGACTCGTTCCCGTCACTGCGGCTCAGAGATCACACGATGGCTGCCCACGAGTGCTCTTGTGCAAGGCCACTTGACGGCGACAAGGGAACATCGCCCCGGCCGCCGGTCAGGAGAGAAGGGCCTGGTCGAGGTAGTCCTGCACTGCCTCGAACAGCCCGTACGGCACGTACTCCGGAATCTCCTCATGGGCGACCCAGGCCAGTTCGGCGAGTTCCTCGGTGTCCGCGACGTGGGCGGTGCCGCCCAGGACGTCGCAAGCGGTGTATGACATCAGCCGTCCGGTTTTCGGGTGCACACGTTCGCCGAGCACCCGCACCGCCGCTACGGTCAGTCCCGTCTCCTCCCCGGTCTCCCGTACAGCGGCGCCCTCACGGGTCTCGCCGGGCTCAACCTCTCCGGCCGGGAACTGCCAGGAGAGCTGTCCTTCGCTGACCCGGCGACGCACCATCAGCACGCGCCCCTCGTTCACGACGATGGCGGCGGCGATGCCCGGACGCTCGTCCGTGTTCTGCTGCGTCACGTCTGCTCCTCCAGGGCGGCCAGGATGGGTAGGAAGATCGTATCGACGGGGATGAAGCGGGGCACCGAGTTTCTGGGGACCCACATGACGTCGATGTTCTCGGCCGCGTCGCTGTTCGTGGCCTCGCCGGCCAGGTACTCGCACAGGAAGTATTCGCACAACACGCCGGTCGCGGGGTGAAGCCGGCTCCCGAGGTGCTGACGCACCGCACAGTGGACTCCCGTCTCATCCAAGGTCTCCCGCACGGTGGTGAGCTCTGCCTTGCTTCCCGGCTTGATGACCCCGGCAGGGAACTGCCACGTGATTCCAGCGGCGTCGTCGCCACGTCGGCACACCAGAAGGACATCGCTGTCGCGGATGACCACCGCGATAGCCACCCGCAGCGCCTGGACGCCTGGGGGCATCGAGTCCACTGGGGCCTGTTCTTTCGCCAGCAGGAGCGCGAAGCGCTGTCGCGCAGCCGGAGCGGCCTGCTCATGGGCCGTGTCGAGGAGTTGCTGCATCTCGCGGCGGGGGACGACGGACGCGTCTGCGTGCCAGGCCGCTACCGTCCGCACAGCGATGCCCAGGTGCGCGGCGAACTGCTCGTTGCCGAGTCGCAGGGCGGACTGCAACAGGCAGGCATACCGGCCGCTCCAGCGCTCGATTACGTCCATAAGGCTGCCCCTCGTTGCTGTACCGGTGCAGGGTTTCGCGCGCCGGAAGTGCACTCCCACTGCACTGGCACTTCATGGTCGCGCGCGAGAGGCCTTGGAAGAATGGGAGTCACCCGGGCAAGGAAACACCCGCCGGAGTTCCAGTCTTTGGGAGGCGCAGGAGATGCGCGAAAGCGTCAGACGACCACGGGGAGATTCTAGGTGGCTGCCCCAAGCGGATAGCGGAGACAGAAAAGGTGGCTGAATCAGATCTCTTGGACGGCTGATCTTCACGCTGGCCAGCGTTCACCCGCCCGGGGCATTGCCCGCATGCCTGAACCGCCCCGCCGGCGCCGGTAACCTCATCGGATGACGGCTGATCGCGCGTCATGTTCACTTGCTGGCAAGGCGGAAGGGATTCAATGCCCGAGGTTCAGGCACACACTGTCGAGCGCACGCTCGTCCTGCTCAAGCCCGACGCGCTGGCGCGGGGCCTGGCAGGAAGAGTCATTACGCGGTTCGAGGATGCCGCGCTGAAGATCGTCGGCACGAAGATGAAGTGGATGGACGAGGAGTTCACCCGGCAGCACTATTCCGACCTTGAAGAGCGGCTGGGTTCGGAGGTCTACAACGTCACGTCGACCTTCATGCAGCAGGGGCCAGTTATCGCCCTGGTGCTGGAAGGCTTCGACGCGATTGCCACCGTCCGCAAGATCGTCGGCAGCACGTATCCGAATCAGGCTCCGGCCGGCACGGTGCGAGGCGATCTCTCGCACTACAGCGCCGCAGCCAGCATCGCCTCGGGCAAGGCGGTCGCCAACCTCGTGCACGCCTCCGGCAACGCGGAGGAGGCCAAGCAGGAGGTAGAGCTGTGGTTCGACAAGGACGAACTGCAGGACTACAAGACGCTGGCCGAGATCTACACGTATTAGCAGCGGGTCACGGCGTCACCGCAGGAACGCTGAGGCGTTGATCACCACTGGGGCACGACCGTTTGATCCGAGAGGGCACCATGACCAACCAGACCCGCCTGGCCTCCACCGACGAGCTGGAGTCGATCTACCAGCGTGAGCTGGCGACCGACCCGTGGGCGGCCACCGAGACCGCGTACGCCCTGGCAGTGCGCCACCGAGACCTGGGCGACTGGCCCGCGTCGCAGGAGTGGGCCCAGCAGTGCCTGCGTCTGCTGGAGGGCTTCCCCAGTGAGACGGAGGAGCAGGTGGCCACCGGCCGCGCGTCGGTGGGAGGTGTCCAGCTGCCGACCTACCTGCACTCGGGAGTTGTCGAGAGGCGCTTCGGCACGCTCGGCTGACACCCACAGATCCACTGGGGTGATGCGGCAGGCCACCCGCATCGGCCGCATCACCCCTGCTTGACCACCAGTCCCATAGCGATCACCCCACCGGACAGGCCCCCTCGCGGCAGGGTCCGGCTAGCTTCGCCATGCCTGAAATGAGGAGGCAACAGCCCCGTGGCCGTCGAGATCGAGATGCGCGCCCGCTTCAGCGAAGAGGCCCACGACCAGCTCGTCACCCGACTGCGGGAGGACGGGGAGGACCTGGGTCCCGACGACAAGCACATCTACTTCTACGTGCTCCCAGACCAGCTCCTGAAGGTCACCGACAACACCGCTGCCGGCACCGCGAAGATCACCCTCAAGGGAAGCAGGATCGGGCGTGGGGCGGCCTTCGTGGAGACCGAGTTCGCCATCGATCCCGCTGACGTCTCCGCCGCGGTGAAGGTGTTCAACGCCCTCGGGTTCGAGACGGCGATGCACGAGGCGTTCAACTTCCGTCACAACTTCCGCTTCGACGATGTCGAGATCGCGGTCAAGTGGAGCGAGGCGTGGGGCTACCACGCCGAGTTCGAGGTCCTGTTGGAGGACGGCGCCTCGGACGCAGCCCGTGCCGAGGCAGAGGCCAGGATCAAGGACGTCGCCACGGCGCTCGGCGTGACCTTGATGACGGAGCAGGAGCTGGCCGACTTCACCGCAGCCTTCGAGGCCGCCGAGAGGGAGCGCAAGGAGCGCGAGCAGCAGGCCGCGCCGATCCGGTAGAGAACATCACTGCGGAGACCACCAAGGGGGTGGCACGAATGAGCACGACCCCGTTGACCGCAAGTCTGACCGACCTGGCTGCCCGGAGGCAGCTCCCCCTCCACCAGCACATGGACCACGCCACCATCGCATGGATCAGCGACCACAGGCCTGACCTTCCGCCCCCGGCCACGCCGGTCTTGCGCCCGCAGTCGAAGGAACTGCTCGCACACGGCGGACTGCCCACCCGGTGGTGGGCTGACCCTCGCCTGTACACGTCGCTCCACGGCGTCCGGCACGCCATGAGGACGGCGGCGCTCGCCGCAGTCCTCGCCGAGGCGAACGGCCTCGACGACGCCGACGCCGCTACGGCGGTCCTCGCCGCCGCCGTACACGACTGTCAGCGGCGCCACGACAAGGACGACCGCGGGCATGGCGCCCGCGCGGCCATCTGGCTCGCCTCGAACGCTGACGCCGCCTGGAGCCACTTCGGCCTCACAGCCGCACCACGGCGAATCGTGCAAGCGTCTACCGCCGTTCGCCTGCATGACATCCCGTACGAGGCGTTTACCTCAGACGACAAGACCGACCACAGCCGGGCCGAGCGCATTACCGACGTGGTCAAGGCCGCCGATGCCCTGGACCGCTACCGTCTGCCGAAGCTGAAGTGGTGGCCGGACGCGCGCTACGTGCGCGAGCCCGCTTTCGACCAGTTGCGCGGCCTCGCCTTCGACCTTGTCCTGGTCTCGGAGCGGGCCTGCCTCGCCGGGGTCGGCGGTGCCGAATCCGTACGCCACGCGCTCGCTGAGAAGGGCCTGGTCTGACCGTGGACTTCCTGGACGCCTACCACCTGTGGGCCGATGCCCACGCCTTCTTCGACTCCGCCCTCATCCCCGGCCCCGCCGCCCACACCGGCCCCCTCGCCACCCAGGCCGCTGGCTGGGACAGACGGCTCGCCGAGGAGACCCCGAACGGCCACCTGCTTCGACGGAACGCCCTCTTCGAGGTGCTGAGCGGCAGCGGCAAGCTGCACCTGCTGCACGTCACCCACGCCCTGGAGGAGATCAGCCGGCAGGGAGTGCTCTACCCGTCGGGCGGCTGCCTCGTCGGAAGCATCTACTGTGCACCACTCACCGTGGCCGACCGGGGCTTCCGCATGCACAACCTCGGCGCCTACGTCCTGACCAAGGAAGCGCCAGCCTTCCTGGCGAAGCTCGGCGTCACCGATCGCATTCCCACCCCGCTGATCTTCGAGATCGACACCCCGCAGCAGGCTTACCGCGGGCTCGCCGGAGTGGACTACCTGCGGCTGGGCCTCATCCACCTGCAGATCTACAGCCACCTCGAATACCTCCTGAGCAAGAACGAACGGCACCAGCTGCGCGAGACCGTTGTCAGCCGGGTCAAGAACTCGACCGCGTTCCTCGCCACCGCTGCCGCCGTCGCCTACCAGGGCACCCAAGTCGACGCCGAGCCGTTCCTCAAACTGCTCGACGAGACGATCCCCCGCCTGCCGATCCTCGGCTACCTGTACTTCGAAGCCGTCGCCGAGTACCTGATGCTCCACTCGGCTTCCCACCACACCCGGCGCCTGGCCGAACTCGGCGAGCTGAACAACTGGCTGTACAAGAAGATGCTGTTCGCCTCCTTCCCCGCCATGGCCGGCAAGTTCGACCTCGCAAGGTTCCGCCCCCGCCCGAAGCAGCTGGCCGCGCTCATCCACCGAGTCGACCCGGCCATCGACACCAGCCACGCGAACGCCTACCTGGTTGAGCGGATCAGCTACCTCGTCGCCGCCCGCCTCTTCGCAGCTGGTGATGCCCCCGAAGCCTGGCACCACACGCGCTGGGAGTTCGACGCCCTGGCCAACCAGCTCGGACCGCTCCTGGGCCACCTCATCCACCGGGAGCTGCGCACCTTCGGCCGTTACCCCGACTTCTACTTCTACTTCGACCAGTACAAGGCGCTGCAAGCCTGGAACTACTGGAACCACATGGACATCGTCGCCCCGTTCAACGGCACGATGCCCAAGGGCGAGATCGGCATCAACCCGGCCTATCCCAACCTCGACTACCGCGTCTGGCGCGCAGAGCAGGACGATACCGGCCACCTCTATCCGGCCGAAGAGCTCTCACTGGCCATCTCCCCGCGGCTGGTGGACATCAAGTACACCCTGATGCGCAACAACCAGTGGACGGCCCCCGCGCCCAGCGTCGCCTGATCATCCCGCCGTGATCCGCGGCCCGTCCCACCCCTAACGACCTCACACCCAGGAGACCCCGTGATGAGTCCCTCCGGCATGCCCTCCGTCGACCACCTAGGCGAGCAGATCAACGCCGTCCTCGCCGACCCCGCCACCACCCACGGCCTCGCCCGCACCCTCCGGGCCGCCGCCAAAGAGATCGACCTCCATCGCTACCACCGCGCCAGCCGGCGCACCTGGCTCAACGGCCGGATCGACGACAAGCCGGCCAAGGTCCAGATCGGCGGCGGAGCCCACCGGATCGACGGTTTCTTCAACATCGACCTCGTCCCACCGGCCGACCTCCTCTGGGACGTCCGCGAGGGCATTCCCCTCCAGGACGACAGCACCGACGTGATCTTCTCCGAGCACTTCCTGGAGCACATCGACTACCCCCGCTCGGTCAAGTCCTACGTCCGCGAGGCCCACCGCGTCCTCGCGACGGGCGGCCAGATCATCACAGGCGTTCCCGACGCCGCGTTCGCCCTCAATCAGTACCCCGGCCCCTTGGACACCACAGACGAGACGATCGAGCGCTGGTACGCCAAGCGCGACTGCCGCGGCGACATCAACACGCGACTCGACCTCGTCAATCTCGTCTTCCGCGACCAGGACGACGACCCCACATACACCCCGCACCTGTGGGCCTATGACCGCGAGAAGCTCGTCCACCTCTTCACCGAGGCCGGCTTCACCACCGTCGAGCCCTGGCCGGTCGACCCCGCCATGGCCAGCCCGAAGCGCCGCTGGGGCAGCGTCTACGTCGTCGCCGCCAAGTGACCCCGCAAGCAGCCCGCGAGTCCGGGACGGCCCCAGACTGGCACTGCGTGTTTCGACGCGCCGCAAGAGTGGGTGGGGATCGGCCTAATTTAGCGCGCGTGTTCGAATATACTGGCGGCTGTGTCTCTGCAGGCTCCGACGTGCCGGCCAGGCTCCGGTATGCGAGCCAGGGTCGGAGCCTTGCCAGGCGACCAGTGCCCGCAGCCCGGTAGGCTCTGCGCGTATCGCCTATCAACTTTGGACCCGAAGGCTTGCTCGCGAGGCTTGGGCGCCCGGCTGGCGTCCACCTCGATGCGACACCTGTTTTGCGGTCAATCAAACATACGAAGAGGAGAGCGGAGCCGATGGGCCTCCAGGCACACCAGGAGGATCCGATGGGTCCCAGCGACGACGTGCTGACCTCAATTGAGATCTGCGCTGGGGCCGGAGGGCAGGCCATCGGTCTCCATGAGGCCGGTTTCAAGCACCTGGCGCTTGTGGAGATTGACTCGTATGCCGCGGAGACTCTTCGGGGAAACATTGAGATCCTGAAGGAGTGGAGTTGGGAAAGGAAATACTGCGACGTCATTTCTGGTGACGTTAACGATTTCTCGCCGATTCCTCCCGAGGGGGGCCGTGAGTCCGACGTAAAGAAGGCGCTGAAATACCTCGGCAAACCGCTGGCAAAGGGCGACCTCAGCCTTCTCGCTGGCGGCGTTCCGTGCCCTCCCTTCTCGCATGCTGGAAAGCAGCTGGGGAAGGATGACGAGCGCGACCTCTTCCCGCGGATTCTTGAACTAGCTGAAGAGCTTCACCCAAAAGCGGTGATGATTGAAAACGTTCGCGGAATTAGAGACACGAAATTTGAAGAGTATCGTACTTACATTGAGGCACGTCTTCAGGGGGGATGGGCCAAGCATCCCGTCACGGGCATCGAAGAAGACTTTGAGGGACTCGGCTACGAAGTCTGTGAGTGGGAGGTGCTTGAGGCTAGTGATTTTGGCGTGCCGCAGTTGCGCCCAAGGGCAGTCCTTGTAGCCATCCGCAGGGATGTGCTGGGTGACCTTAAGTTTGTGTGGCCCACCGCTACGGGAAGCCCTAACAGCGTCTTCCGCGCGCTTGAGAAGTCCATGAACGCCAGGTATGCGCCATATCTGAAAATGAGTGGAGATGTGGCCCGCCTGGCGGAAGAACGCCTTGGCAGGTGGAAGGAGAAGGCGCGAAAGGCCGAGAGTAAAAAAGACTTCGGCGTTGCGCCCACCCTGGTTGGCGGTTCGAAGAAGCACGGCGGTGCCGACCTCGGGCCGAGTCGTGCGAAGGCTGCCTGGGCTCTGCTGGGCGTCTCGGGGGTTGGTGTTGCCAACTCGCACGAAGAAAGCATGAAGAAGAAGAGTCAGGACAGGGACCTGTTTCGCGACACCGGCCCCATGCTTACCGTTGAGCAAGCCGCGATCATTCAGGGCTTCCCAGATAACTGGAAATTCTCTGGGGGAAAGACCGCACAGTATCGGCAGGTCGGAAACGCGTTCCCGCCCCCCGTCGCAGCCGCAGTGGGCAAGGCGATCGCGGACGTGCTGCGCGCGGCCCATGAGCGTGACCGCCGCCAGCCTGGGCCCGCAGGCGTTCTACCCGGGCAGGTGACGCCGGCGCTCACGGACAGCGTCGACGATCGTGAGAGCGCACGAGCCTGAGTCCTGGTGTTCCCAGAAGCGCAGGACCAGCCAGCCAGCCTCAGTGAGGTGCTTGTCAGTGTCGCGGTCCCTGGCCACGTTCCGAGCCACTTTGTCTGACCAGTAGCCTGAGTTGGTCTTGGGCGCGACATAGTGCTCGGGGCAGCCGTGCCAGTAGCAGCCATCGATGAATACGGCTACCTTCGCCGGACGGAAGACCAGGTCAGCCGTCCGGCGAAGGTCCGGCAGCGGCCTGGCGGCGACACGGTACCGAAGGCCATTCGCGTGCACGAGCCGACGGATGAGCCGCTCCGGCTGTGTGTCACGGCTGCGAATTGCCTGCATGTTCCTTCTGCGTGCCGCAGACGAGGCCCACGAGCCGTCTGGCGGGGTCCAGTCTGCGGGATCAGACACCGAGGTCACTCCAGAATCGTCGTCACGGGACTTCAACAGTGGCTTCACCGAGGCGGGACGAGTCGACTGCGCGGAAGCGAACGTAGGGTACCGACTTCCCTGTCGCGCTGGTTGCCGGGATGAATGCTGCTGCCAGTACCACCCTGGCCGGATCGATACTGCCGCCAGTCACGAGACCTGCGGCAGTGCCGAGATCATGGTCTGCCACCGGGTAGAGGAGCACAGCTCCCCGGCGGGGCTGATGCAGCTGAGACGCGAAGGGGTCATCATCGCTGACCGGGTGGAGGCCCGCGATCCGCTCGGCGGACTGGCGGTGCGACACACCGGAGATGCGGTTGAAGACGCCCCGGGCGTTCCGCTTGCGCTGTACAAGCGTGACGGGCTGGGACCCGAGGATGCTGGCTTCCACGCTCGTCGGACCGGACGTCTGGGGAAGAATCAGTGTCCAGTCGTCGGTTGCGCAGCCAGCGTCGCTGGCGTCCTTGAGATAGGCCAGGTGGGGAGCGATGAGGTCTGGTCGGCCCCAGGAAAGACTTGTCATGATGCCCAGCAGCTGACTGTGGCTGAGGATCGCTGTCTTGGCCGGATAGCGGGTATAGCTGCCGCGGTCGTCATTGGAGACCGTGACGAAAACAGAGATGTCCTGCCCCAGGGACTCGAGGGCCGGCCGCCAGATTTCGGCGTTGTGCCGCAGCTCCTCCGCCCCCGTCGGGTATGCCGTCGGTTCCACCCACTGTCCCGGCGACCGGATCTCCACCAGCTCCGCGTTGAACATCTTGTTGCGGGCCGAGGGCCTGATCCAGGACAGGTGCTGGGAGACCAGCGGGGGGATCTGGGCCGGAGTGACCTGGGGTTTGCCGTCCACCAGGGTCGCGTAGCGGGTGAGTTGGGCGCGGAACGTTTCTTCGTCGCGGCAGATGGCCTCGAAGGCCTCGTACAGGTCGACCGTCTTCGACTTGCCCATCGGTTCCTCGCGGCCGATGTAGAGGCGTACCAGGTCCTGGTAGCCGGGGCGGAAGCCGAACCAGCGGCCCATCTGCATCAGAGTGTCGGCCTGCTGGGTGGTGCGGCGGTAGTACGTCACCGTGAGGCCCTCGACCGTGAAGCCGCGGGAGAGCTTGGTGCCGCCGACCAGGATCTTCCACACGTGGGGGGTGCGGTCGAAGTCCAGGTCGGGCTGGGCGTAGTCGCGTTCGGTGTCGCCGTTGATCACGAGCACGGGTGTGCCGCCGGAGTTGATGAGCTGACGGGCCCGCGAGACGTACGGTCTGAGGTCGTCGTACGACGCCGGGGTGGGCAGGTCGTCATCGGCGAAGTGCTGGAAGTCGGAGGCCAGGAGGGCGGCCAGGCGGTCGTGGCCCTCCTGGCCGGTGTAGGCGGCGCGGTGCCACATGGAGTTGATACGGAGGGCGAGGGCCGCGTGCTCGGCCATCCGCACCGACTCGTGGACGAGCATCGTGTGGTGGCGGAACGGGCCGTCGTCCACGCCGCGGTCCGCCCGGTACAGCTTGAGCGCGCCGGTGAGGATGAAGGCGTCCAGGGCCTCCTGGAGGCGGTCGCCCGTGTCGTCGTAGATGCCTCGGACGTGGGTCTCCTCCGCCGTGCCTTCCGTTTCGAGGTCGTGGAAGTCCTGGACGCCCATGTAGCCGGCCGGGCGGGGCAGCGAGACGAGGAAATCGCGCGGGAAGATGTCCTCCCCGTCGCCCGGGTCGACGAAGACGTTGGCGAAGGGCGTCGCCGTGTAGCCGACGTACTGGGCGCGCGGGAGCAGGCCGAGCAACTGGGAGATCTGGCTGTTGATGGCCGTACGGGTCACCTTGCCGTCCTCCCACTTCTTCGGGTCCGTGGTGTTGACCGAGGCCTGGTCGGACTCGTCGTCGATGATCAGCGCGGGGATCTCGGAGAGGATCGGCCCGATCCTCTTCAGGTCCTTGATCAGCTTGTCCAGCACGGACTTGTTCTTCTTCACGACCATGACGCGGGCTGCCGCGTGGTGCAGGTTGGCCGGGGCGTACAGAGGCTGGGTCCGGGCCTGCTTCTCGATATCGAGGGCCCGGATGCCGTTCAGCAGGCTCTTGTAGTCGTCGTCGCGGGTGGTCAGGCGCTCGATGTCGAACGCGCCCCGGGCGGAGGGGCGGCCGCCGTGGCTGACGAATTTCTCCGGCCAGTCCTCGTCGTCCTGGTAGTCGATGCCGACCAGGGCGTCGGGGTCGGCCGGGTCGGCGCCGCGCAGGATGTTCTCCCGGCCGATCAGCTCCATGTCCAGACGGCGCTGCGTCTGGCTGCGGAGCAGGTTCAGGGTGCCGCCGAGCACGATGACCAGGCGGTACCCGGCATCGATGGCCTTGGCCGTGACACCCGTGAAGTTCGCGGTCTTGCCCGACTGGACGTATCCGACGACGAGGCCACGGGAACCGTAGGCCTCGGTCCTGGTGGGGTCGGAGAGCCGCTCGACCACGGCATGGCTTGCTTCGTCGAGGCCGGCCACCGCCGCGTCGGACCAGCCTTTTCTGCGCAGGAGCTGCTCGTAGGAGTTCCAGTAGAAGGAGCGGGCGGCTGCGACGTCGCGCGAGTACCAGGAGGCGAACTCCTTGCTGATGACCGCCGGGCCGGGCTCCTTGAACACCGGGACTGCCCCGTCGAGCGCCTTGCGCAGGTCGGGGCCGAAGCCCAGCCGGTCGTACGCGTCCGCACGGCGGGCGTCGGTACGGGCCGGAGCCGGCGACCAGTCGGCCTGCTCCGCGAGGTCCCAGGCGGTCAGGGCGCGGTGCCAGAGCGCGATGAGTCCGTCGCCCGGATCGGCGGCGACGACCCGGTCCCGGAAGTGGCCGAGCGCGGTGTCGGCCGGCTCCTCGGCCTCGGAGAGGACGAAGGCGAGCTTGGCGAAGGGCTTAGGGCCACGTCGCATCGCCGCCAGCACATCGCCGTGCAGGGTGAACAGGTGGTCGGTCATGACGTGCGGATTCCTCCGGTCGGGGCGGGCGCTGCGGGGCGGTGGCTCAGCGCGCGAGTTCGCAGCGCGCCGCCGTCACCAGGACGCTGTTCCACAGCGCCACATTGTCGGTGTGGACGGCCCGGACCCGCTCCTTCTGGAAGATCTCGTTGACCATGAGGTAGAGCATGCTCTTGACCATCGGGGCGTCGTTCAGTCCACCTCGGCGGCCGCCGTTCAGTACCTGCCGGTACTCCTTGTTGAGCCTCACTTCCCGCTGCTCACGGTCGAGTTCGAAGAAGACGTCCGACGGCAGGGTGTCCCAGCGGAAGGCGATCGGGTCCTCGCCCTCCAGCTCCGGCAGTTCATCGCGCAGGGTGCGCCGCAGCTTGGGGTCCAGGCCTTTGCCGGCCGGCAGGACGGCCTTGCGCTGCGGTTCGGTGGCACGCTTGGCTGCCTCCCGGTACGTGACTGCCGCCTCCTGCACGTATGCGCCGAAGGCGTGGCCCGTACCGTCCACCGCCTGTTCCAGGCCGCGTGCGAACGCGGGCGTGACGGTGACGCCGTCCTTCTTCACCGTGAGGCTGAAGACGTCGTTCGGCTCGGGCGGCAGATCCACGGCGATCCGGGCGAGGGCGAGGTGTCCCTCCGGGCTGCGGGTGCTGTTCCAGCCGCCCGCCTGGACGAGCCGGTCGTTGCGGTAGATGTAGAAACCCTGGCGTTCGGCGAGCGGGCCGATGCCCCGGTAGCTGACCAGGGGCGATTTCGGGGGCCAGATGTGGGCGGCGAGCGCGACCTCGCCGACGCCCTCGACCGGTGCGCTATAGGTACGTGGGAAGCCGGCCCGGCCGGGTACCCGGTAGCCGAACGGGTCGATCGGTTCGACGCCCCGGTGGTCCAGCTCCTCCGTGGTCCGTACGTCCTCGACGACGATGTCTATGTTGAAGTCCTCGCGGGCGAGGAACCGGTGGAGATAGAGCCCGAGATGGGTCTCCAGCTTCTCGATCGCGTCGTTGAGGTAGCGGTCCGCCTGGCCCTGCGTGATGGTGTCGAACGCGCGGACCCGGTCCCAGCGGACGATCGTGCCGTGCCACTCGATCAGGCCGTCGTAACGGTCGACGAGTTCCTGGCAGTAGCCGGGATCCACGATGTCGCAGCTGAAGTCCACCTGGGCGCGGGCCGTCAGCCAGCGACGGCCGGTGGACGGACTGCGCTTGGTGCGGCTGATCACGGTCAGCGAATCGGCGTGCGAGAGGGACGCGGCCTTGAGACCGGCACCGAAGTGGCCGAGGGCGGAATCGTCGTAGCCTTCGCGGCCGCCGACCGTCATCGCCGTGTCCAGGGCGTCGTCGCCCATGCCATGGCCGTCGTCGATGACGAGGAGGCTGACGAGACGGTCGTCGTCACGCAGGAAGCTGACAACGACGTTACGAGCCCCCGCGTCGATGGAGTTGTCGACCAGGTCGGCGATGGCCGCCTCGAAGCCGTACCCCTGATGTGTCAGCGACTCGACATACCGGGCGGCGGGCGGGAGCTGCTTGGTACCGGTGGTCGGGACCTCGAACTGCCAGCCGGCAGAGTGCTGATAAGGCGGCATGAAGGTTTCCTCCCGCGCACAGAGCTGAGACCTGCGTGGGGAGGTGTGGCCCTGGAGATGAATATTCTGAATGTGATGGTATTGCAAAGATGGGACAGAAGGAGTCCCGGTGACAAGACCGCTGCCCGCGGGCGTCAGACCCTCCGCCCGCTGAACCAGGCCCGGCTCTCCGGCTGGTTCGGCCGGACCGTGAGCAGGATTGCCAGGATGAGCACGAGTGCGCCGAGGATCGGGGTCACCTGGAAGGCGGCCAGGGCGAAGGGGAGGCCCGTCCAGCTGTACGCGACGGCTGAAGTGCGTACGCGGGGGTGGCGTGTCGGGAATTTGAGGGCGGTGGTGATGCCCCAGGCGGCCAGCGCCACCAGTAGCGCTCCGGTGAAGATCACCCTGCCTGAGCGCGCCTCGTTCCAGAGGGAGGTCGCGACGTCGGCGCTGTCGGTGATGAGGGCGAGGCCGAGTACGGCTTGGAGGCCGGCGAGGGTCATCATCATGACGCGCAGGCCGCTGACCGTGCCGGGCATCTGACCGGCGGCGGGCGGCGGGGTGCTGCCGGGGCTGCCGGGGCCGGGTGGGCGGAGTGCTTCTCCTGGGTCCTGGTCTCCGTTGGCCCGTGTGCTGTCCGGCGTGCCCGGGTCGTCCGTGCTCATCTGGTGGCCTTCCCCCGAAGTGGTCCACAGTTCACGAGGCCATGATCGGCGGGCGGTGCGCGTTTGGCCACAGGTAAGTCGGCCACTTCCCACCGGGTTACGCGGGTCCCGGCGCGGGCGTCGTTGCTTCCGGGGTCAGCTCCCGTACGTACCCCAGCCCCCGCTTCCCGTTCAGCAGTACCTCCTCGCCCGTCGCGACGAACCCCGTCCGCGTCAGGACGGATCGTGAGGCCGTGTTGGAGACGGTGGCCGACGCGCGGAGCGTGGTCAGGGCGTACGCCGTCGTGCAGAGGGTGAAGAGGTGGCGGACCGCCGCCGTGGCCAGGCCGCGGCCCGTGGCCCTCTCCGCCAGGCGGAAGCCCAGGTCCGCCGTGCCGTTCGCCGCGTCGACCAGGTTGAAGCGGCCCAGCACCTCGCCGTCCTCCGCCACCAGGAGGTGGAAGTGGCAGGTGCCGGCCGCCTGCTCGGCGAGGAGGGCCTCGTGGCGGGCGGCGAAGTCGGTGAAGTAGTCGTCGCCGCGGTCCGGCACCGAGGCCGCGAAGAACGCGCGGTTCTCCTGCTCGAACGTGAGGAGGGCCGGGGCGTGGTCGGCGCGCAGCCGCCGCAGTTCGGGCACGGAGGGCACGGAGGGCACGGAGGACGTGGTGGGTATGGAGGACGTGGAGGGCATGGCGGGACCGTAGTCAGTCGGGTTGCGCCCCGCATCCGGTTATTGGCGCGATCGTGCTGCTGCCCCCGGCCCCGCCTCCTACAGCGCGCCCCCGTGGCAGTCGCGGTACGGGCGGCCCGTGCCGCACCAGCAGGCCGCGCTCCTCGCCGGGGGCCACGGGACCGCGCGGCCGCGGGCCGCGAGGGTGGTGGCGTACTGGGGGAGCAGGTCCGGGTCGGCCGGGGAGGCGGCCTCGGAGGCGGCGAACGCCTCGTACGACGGGACCGTCCCCCTCACGATGCCGAGGTTCGGGGTGCCCGTCGCATGGAGGTCGCGCAGGGCCGTCTCCAGGCGGGCCAGGTGGTCCGGGTGGGAGGCGTACTCGCTGCCGAGGCTCGGGTACGCGGTGAGGAGCTCGCTCAGTTCGGCTTCCGGCCAGTGCAGCACCGCCACCGGGAAGGGGCGGGAGAGAGCGGTGCGGTAGGTGCCGAGTTCGGCGCGGAGGCGGGTGATCTCGGCGCGCAGCTCGCCCGGGTCCGAGGAGCCCAGGGCCCACAGGCGCTTCGGGTCGTGGAGTTCGTCCAGCGGGACGGCCGCCGTGTGCAGGGTGTCGGCCAGCTCGTCCCAGGCGTCGTGCCGGACGCCCATCAGACGGCGCACCCGGTGGCGGCCGGTCAGCAACGACTGCGTGGCGTAAGGGACTTCCTCGCCCGGTGCGATGAGCAGGGTGAGGGCCGTGGAGAAGTAGTCGTGGGCCGCCTCCAGCTCGTCGTGGGCCTCCAGGGTCTCCGCCGCGATCTCCCAGGGAGCCGCCTCCAGCGGGCCCGCCGCGCGGATGCCGTCGATGATCGCGCGGGCTTCGGCCTCATGGCCGTACTCCCACAGGTTGGCGGCGTTGAGCGCCTTGACCAGGTGCGGGTGTTCGGTGCCGGGGGTGCTGAGCAGCTCGTCGTAGAGCGTCGTGGCGCGGGCGCGGTCGCCGGCGAGCTCCAGATGGGCGGCGGCCTGGAGGAGCAGCGGCTCGTGGTCCTCGGGGTACTGCGCCGCGGTGCGCAGCAGGCGCTCGGCTTCGGTGGTGTGGTCGGCAGGCGTGTCGGGGCGCATGAAACACACCGTACTGCTGTACGGCCGCGGCACGGAGAGTTGTTCCAGCTCTGGAGAGTTACGGGGCTTGGCCCTATCGTGCGGGCCGTGCGTGAGCGGATACCTGTGGTGGTGCAGCGGAACTCGCGAGGGCGGCAGGCCGCTGTGCGCGGGCTGTGGACGAGCGCCGAGCTGGTGGTGACCCTCGGCGTCGTCGTGCTGCTGCTCGTCGCCCATCAGCTGTGGTGGACCAACCGGCAGGCCCGCGCCGGCGCCGCCCACACCGTGCAGGCCCTCCAACGGGACTGGGGAGATCCGGCGCCCGAGCCGTCGGGGGCGGACGCGGAGCCGGAGCAGCCCGCGGACGACAGCCCCGCCGTGTCGACGGGCGACACCAAGGGCCGGGGTGCGGCCCCGGCCACCAACGCCACCGCGCCCGGCCGGTCCCAGGCCTACGCCGTCATCCGGATCCCGCGCATCGGGCTCACCGCACCCGTCGCCCAGGGCATCAGCAGGAGCGGCGTCCTCGACAAGGGGTACGTCGGCCACTACCCCGGCACCGCGCAGCCCGGCGGTTCCGGGAACTTCGCGCTCGCCGCCCACCGCAACACCCACGGCGAACCGTTCCGCTACATCAACCGGCTGCGCCGCGGCGACCGGGTCACCGTCGAGACCCGGGACACCGTCTACACGTACACCGTCGACAAGACCCTCCCCCAGACCGGTGCGGGGGACGGCGGGGTCGTGGCCGCCGTGCCGCGCAGCAACGTGAAGCCGTACGTCGGGTACCGGGCGGCCGGGTCCTATGTGACGTTGACGACGTGCACGCCCGAGTTCACCTCCCGGTACCGCCTTGTCGTGTGGGGGAAGCTGACGGATGTGCGGGGGAGGTAGGCGGGGGAGGGGGGAACTGGGGTGAATGTCGGGGGAGGTGGGGGGACTGGGGTGAATGTCGGGGCAGGCGTTGGGCGGTGGTGTGCGGACGGGGCGGTTTAACTAGACTTTCCTGACGTGCTCAGACGACGTCCGCAGTTGTTGTGGTTGCTGGTTCCCTACGTGCTGTACCTGGGGGCGCTGCCGCTGGTGAACCGGGTCCGTCCCGTGGTTCTCGGGCTGCCGTTCCTCTTCTTCTGGCTGCTCGGGGCGACGGTGCTGACCCCCGTCGCCGTCTGGCTGACCCGGCGGGGGGACCGCCGGTGAACGCCGCCGTCGCGACCTCCGTCTTCGGGGTCTTCATGGTCGCCACCGTCGCCCTCGGGCTGTTCGCCGTGCGCGGGCGCCGCGGCAGGGGCGGGGGAGAGGGCGGTGGGCTCGCCGAGTGGTCGGTGGGCGGGCGCAGTCTGGGGACCGTCTTCATCTGGGTGCTGATGGCCGGCGAGGGCTACACCAGCTTCAGCTATCTCGGCGCCGCGGGCTGGGGCTACAACTACGGGGCGCCGGTGCTCTACGTGGTGGCGTACATGTCCTGCGGCTACGCCGTCGGCTATGTCGTCGGGCCCATGCTCTGGGCGTACGCGCGCAAGCACGGCCTCGTCGGGATCACCGACATGGTCGCGCACCGCTTCGCACGGCCCTGGCTCGGGGCGCTCGTCGCCGTCCTCGCGACCGTCTTCCTGCTCCCGTACATCCAGCTCCAGATCACCGGCATGGGCGTGGTCGTCTCGACGATCTCCTACGGCGCGATCAGCCTGAACTGGGCCTATTTCATCGCCTTCGCCGTCACCACCGGCTTCGTCGTCGTCAGCGGGCTGCGCGGCAGCGCGTGGGTGTCCGTGCTGAAGGACGTGATGGTGATCGCCACGCTCGGCTTCCTCGCCGTCTACGTACCGACGCACTACTTCGACGGCTACGGGCCCTTCCTCGACCGGCTCGTCACCGAGAAGAGCGAGTGGCTGACCTTCCCCGGGCACGGGGACAGCGGGCTCGGGCAGGCCTGGTTCATCACCACCTCGTTCCTCAACTCCCTCACCGTCGTGATCTTCCCGACGACCGTCGCCGGCTACCTCGGCGCGAAGAACGCCGACGTGCTGCGGCGCAACGCGATGTGGCTGCCCGCCTACAACGTCCTGCTGTTCGTACCGATGCTGCTCGGCATGGCGGCCCTGTTCGTCGTGCCGGGGCTGGTCGGGGCCGAGTCCAACCTGGCCCTGTTCAAGCTGGTCGTGGACTCGCTGCCGGCCTGGTCGGTCGGGGTCATCGGCGTCGCGGCCGCCCTCTCCTCGATCGTGCCGATGGCCGTCTTCATGCTGGTCATCGGCACGATGTGGGGACGCAGCGTGCTCTCGCTCGTACCGCGCTGGGAGCAGCGGCAGAAGGGCGCGGCCCAGGTGGTCGTCGTGATCGCCGGCAGCCTGGCCCTGCTGCTCACCTACACCGCCCCGAACACCCTCGTGCGGCTCTCGCTGATCTCGTACGAGGGGATGGCGCAGCTGCTGCCCATGGTGCTGCTCGGGCTGATGTGGCGGCGGCTGACGCTGCTCGGGGCGGTGAGCGGGCTGGTCGTCGGGGTGGGCGTGGTGTGCGGGTTCGTCTTCACGGAGAACGATCCGGTGTGGGGCGTGAACGCGGGCATCGTCGCGCTCGGCGCGAATCTGGCCGTCGCGCTGGCGGTGACGTACGCGGGGCCGCGCGAGCACGACGAGCGGCCGGACGAGGACGTGCTCGCACGGGACGAGATCGACGGGACCGGGGACGAGGAGCGCGCGGTGGCGGTGGGATGAGGGGGCGTGCGCGGAATCAGTCGCGCTCCCGCAGCAGCAGGACCGTGACCGTCGCCAGCAGCGCCAGTCCCACCGACAGCAGCAGCGCGCCGTTCGCACCCGTGCCCGTCGTGGCGATCGCGATCGTCACCGCCACGCCCGCCGACGAGCCGATGTAGCGGGCCGTGTTGTTCGCGCCCGAGCCCATCGCCGCCCGTTCCGGCGGCACCGACTCGACCGCCAGCCGGGGCAGCGCGGCGTTCAGCAGCCCGCTGCCGGCGCCCGACACGACCAGTGCCGGGACCAGCCGCAGCCATACCGCCGGACCGGGGTGCGCGGTGACTCCCAGCGTGCCGAGCAGGGACAGCACGGCCACCGCGTGCAGCGCGAAGCCCACGGCCAGTTGGTGGCGGGGCATGACCCGGCCCGTCAGCCGGCGTGCCTGCAGCGCCACCAGGAACGCCGTGCCCGACCAGAGCAGGAACAGCCACGCCGAGTTGAGCGCCGACAGACCGAGCGCCTGCTGGAGCAGCGTCGGCAGATAGCTGAACAGGCCGATCACCGCGAGGCCGGTGAACAGCCCGCCGGCCGCCGAGGCCAGGAAGGGGCGGCTGCGCAGCAGCGACAGATCGATCAGCGGGGCCGCCGCCCGGCGCTCCACCGCCAGGAACCCGAGGGTCAGCGCGAGCGCGGCGAGCAGCAGCAGTCCGATCGGCGCCCGCAGCCAGCCGTCCCGGCCGAGCGTGAGCGCCGTCAGCAGTGCCGTCATCGCCAGGCCCAGCACCGCGGCGCCCGCCAGATCCGGCCGGCCGCCGCGCGGGGCCCGGGACTCGGTGAGCGTACGGAACGCGAGGGCGGCCGTCACGAGGGCGGCGAGGCTCAGCACCGCGTACGGCAGCCGCCAGTCGACGGACCCGAGCGAACCCGCCAGCAGCGGGCCCAGCGCGATCCCCGCGCTCACGAACGCGCCCCAGATCCCCGTCGCCCTGATCCTCGCCGCCCCGGCGGGGAACGCGCCGACCAGCAGCCCCAGGCTGGTGGCCAGGATCGCCGCGCTCGCCGCCCCCTGGGCGATCCGGGCCAGCGTGAAGGTGAGGGTGTCGGTCGCCAGGGCGCCGAGCGCGGTGGTGATGCCGAGGGCCAGCGTCCCGATCAGGAAGAGCCTGCGGCGGCCGTAGTCGTCGGCGAGGCTGCCCGCCACCAGCAGGACGGCGGCGAGGCCGAGCGGGGTGCCGTTGAGCAGCCAGGCCTGGCCGGAGGGCGGGGTGGCGAGGGCCGCGGAGATGCCGGGGACCGTCGTCATCGGCGAGGTGTAGTTCATCAGCGCCACGGCGGTGGCGGCGGCGGTGATCGCGAGCGTCGGGCCGGGGCGGGGATGGGGGTGGGAGCGGGAGCGGGAGCGGGAGCGGGAGTGGTGGTGCGTGTCCGGACGCGGTGGGCGCGGGTGCGGCTCCGGCTCCGCTTGTGGGGTGACGGGCGCGGGGCCGGTGCGGGAACGGGGGCGTACGGGCTGGGCCATGGCATCGCTCCGGAGTTCGCGTCCGTCGGGTGGGTTACGCACGTGGTGGGTTACGTACGTGGTGGGTCGCGCACGTGGTGGGTTGCGAGGGCGGTGGGTCGCATGAACGTGGTTCGCGCAAGCGGTGGTTGCGCGGGCAGCAGGCCGCACACGCGGTGGGTTCAGTGAATGAACCCGTGTCGATGCGCTGACGCTAGCACGGTCGGTTCGTTCATCGAACCCACGGGAGTAAAGTGACCCCATGGCACTCGGCAAGGACTACTCGAACCAGCAGTGCTCCATCGCCCGCGCACTCGAAGTGATCGGCGAGCGCTGGACGCTCCTCGTGGTGCGCGACGCCTTCTACGGCGTACGCCGGTACAACGACTTCCTCGTCCACCTCAGCGTCCCGCGTGCCGTCCTGGCCACCCGCCTCCAGTCCCTCATCGAGGCCGGGGTGCTGGAGAAGCGCCGGTACCAGGAGTCGCCGCCGCGCGAGGAGTACGTCCTCACGGACAGCGGCAAGGCCCTCTGGCCGGTCGTCCGCAGCCTCGGCGCATGGGGGCGCGACCACATCCCCGGCACGCTCCCGATGCGTGTCTTCGTCCACGCCGCCTGCGGCACCGAACTGGGGGCGTACGGCGAGTGCCCGGTCTGCGCCGTGCCCGTACCGCCCGAGGACGTCGAGATGCGGCCCGGTGACGGGCTGGACCTGGATCCGGACAATCCGGTCTGCCGCGCACTGCTCCGGCCCCGCCGACTCCTGCTGCCGATCGAGGCCGATCGGGGCCGATCGGGGCTGATCGCGCCTGAGGCCGGTTGACGGCGATCGTGTATAACGGTTAAAGGTTGAAGTGCCGTTTCACAGCGCGGTCGCGGTCGCGGCCGCCGGAACGCGAGAGGGGGAGGACCCATGGACGCAGGTGCCATGAACCGCCTGCGCGGCGCCCTCGCCCGGCTGCTCCGTCCCGCCGGACTCCTGCTCTTCTTCCTCACCGAGGTCCTGCTCGCCGAGGGCGGCAGCCTCTCCGCCGCGGTCGCGCTCGCCGCCACCGCGGCCGCCGGTACCGCACTCGTCGCCTGCTCGGTCATCAGCGCCCGCTGCGCCGTCCCGGTGCCCCGCACCCGGGTCCGTACCGCCATGCGCGACCGGGAGAAACGCACCGCGTTCCTTCCGCAGCGAGACCCCGACGCCAAGGGGCGCAGGCGCCCCCGAGCTCCCGGCCGTGTCCTCCTGACGGCCGCGTAGGGCTCCCCTCTCCTTTTCTTCCCTCCTTCGTCCAGGTGCGTACGCCGTGTGCGCGTACGCGTGGGCGCCCCGCGCGGATCGTCATGCCGAAGCTGATCCACTTCCCGGCACGACGAGACCCCCGGAGGGCTCATCCATGTCCGCCTTCATGTCCGCTTTCGCCAGCCTGGTCGGCGCCTTCGCCGATCTGCTCCACCCGTTCTTCCAGACCGCGTCCACCGCTGCCGCGATCGTGCTGTTCACCGCCCTCGTACGGCTCGCCGTGCACCCCCTCTCGCGGGCCGCGGCACGCGGACAGAAGGCGCAGCGCCGACTCCAGCCGCAGATCGCCGAACTGCGCAAGAAGCACCGCAAGAACCCCGACCGGATGCAGAAGGCGCTCATGGAGCTGCACAAGGAGGAGAAGGTCTCGCCGCTCTCCGGCTGCCTGCCCAGCCTGCTCCAGATGCCGGCCTTCTTCCTGCTCTACCACCTCTTCTCCAGCCAGAAGATCGGCAGCCACGCCAACGAGCTCCTCGGCCACGAGCTCTTCGGTGCCCCGCTGGGCGAGCGCTGGCGCGACGCGCTCGCGCACGGCGGGATGTTCGGGGCGCAGGGCCTCGTGTACGTGGGGCTGTTCGTGATCGTCGCTGCGGTCGCCACGTTCAACTACGGGCGTACGAAGCGACAGATGGCCGTCAACCCCGTCACCCCGACCGCCGGCCCCGACGGACAGCCGGTCCCGGGCATGGGGGCGATGACGAAGGTGATGCCGCTGATGTCCTTCTTCACTCTCTTCACCGTGGCCTTCGTGCCGCTGGCCGCCGCCCTGTACGTCGTCACCAGCACCACGTGGACCGCGGTCGAACGGGCCTACCTGTACCGCGACATGCCGGCCGCGGGCGCCGCCATGGCCACTGCCGCCTAGGGGTGTCGTGTGGATCAGGGGTGCGGGTGCGCGGGTCCAGTGTGTGAACAGGGTCTTGCGGAGTGATCGGATGTCTTGGAGGATCGGACAAGCCTGCGATGGCCGCAACCCATCCGACGGGCCCGATCTCGACCAAGGGGAGACAGACCGTTGAAGCTGCTTCGTGTGGGTACGGCAGGCGCGGAACGACCGGCACTGCTGGATGAGGACGGAACCCTGCGTGACCTGTCGGGAGTCGTCCCCGACATCGACAGCGCGCTGCTCGCCGACGAGGACGCGCTGGCCCGGGTCCGGGCAGCCGCGGCCGCGCCCGGCGAGCTGCCGGTGCTCGACGCCGAGGGGCTGCGGGTGGGTCCGCCGCTCGCCCGGATCGGCAAGATCGTGTGCATCGGGCTGAACTACCACGACCACGCCACGGAGACCGGCGCGCAGATCCCGGGCGAGCCGATCCTGTTCTTCAAGGCACCGGACACCGTCGTCGGGCCCGAGGACACGGTGCTCGTGCCGCGCGGCAGCGAGAAGACCGACTGGGAGGTCGAGCTCGCGGTCGTCATCGGGCGCACCGCCCGCTACCTGGACTCCGCCGAGGACGGGCTCGCGCACGTCGCCGGGTACGCGGTCGCGCACGACGTCTCCGAGCGCGAGTTCCAGATCGAGCGCGGCGGCACCTGGGACAAGGGCAAGAACTGCGAGACGTTCAACCCGCTGGGGCCGTGGCTGGTGACGGCCGACGAGGTGGCCGACCCGCAGGCGCTGCCGATGAAGCTCTGGGTCAACGGTGAGCTGAAGCAGGACGGTACGACGGCCGAGCAGATCTTCCCGGTCGGTGAGGTGGTGCGCTACCTGAGCCACTTCATGACGCTGTACCCGGGCGACGTGATCAACACCGGGACGCCGGCGGGGGTGGCGATGGGGCAGCCCGAGCCTAAGCCGTATCTTCGGGCCGGGGATGTCGTGGAGCTGGAGATCGCGGGGTTGGGGCGGCAGCGGCAGGAGCTGAAGGGGGCGTAGGGGGGCAAGGTGGGGTGGTTCTGCCCGGGTGCGCCCGGGGGGCCGCTTTGTCCTCAATCGCCGGACGGGCTTGATATGCCGGGCTCGGGCTCGATGTGCCGTGGCTCGGGCCTGATGTGCCGGGCTCGGGCTTGAAGTGGTTGAGCTCTCTGTTGAAACATCGGAGGGGTGGGGGCTGTCGGTGACAGTGGGCCCGCCCCTCCGGGCGGGTCAGGCGGTGATCGTCGTCGCGAACTGTTCCAGGGCCTCGACCACCAGCGCGTGGTCCTCCGCCTGGGGCAGGCCCGAGACCGTGACCGAGCCGATGACGCCCGCGCCCTCGACCGAGATCGGGAACGAGCCGCCGTGCGCGGCGTACGTGCCCGGGTTCAGGCGCGAGGCGTCGTCGAACGTCGTCCCCTTGGCCCGGAACCGGGTGCCGACCAGGTAGGAGCTCTCTCCGTACCGTTCGACGACCCTGCGCTTGCGGTCGATCCAGGCGTCGTTGTCCGCACTCGAACCCGGCAGCGCGGCGTGGAACAGCTGCTGCGCCCCGCGCCGGATGTCGATCGCGACCGGTGCGTGCCGTTCGCGGGCCAGGGAGACGAGCAGGCCGCCGAGCGCGTACGCGTCGTCGTAGCCGAAGTGCGGCAGCGTCAGCCGGCGCTCCTGCGCGATCAGCTCGGAGATGGTCGGAGCGGTGGGGTTCATGCGGACTGCTCCTCGGTGGGGGATCCGGGGGTCGCGGGCAGGGTGACGGTGACGCCCTCGCGGGCCGAGCGGCGGGCGGCCTCCAGGACGTCCAGGGCCGCGGCGGCCTGGAGGGCGGTCACCGGATTCTCGCCCTTTCCGCGCAGCGCGTCGGTGACCGCCGCGTAGTACGCGGGGTAGTCGCCCGGCAGCGTACGGACCGGGGTGCCGCCGCCCGTGAGCGGGGACTCGCCCGAGCCGAGCCGGCCCCACAGCTCCTCGGCCTCCTCTCCCCACGGCTCGTCCGCCGACGGGCGGGCGCCCTCGCGCAGGGCGGCCTCCTGGGGGTCGAGGCCGTACTTCACATAGCCGGCGGTGGAGCCGAGCACCCGGAAACGCGGGCCGAGCTGGGCCGTCGTCGCGCTGACGTACAGGTGCGAGCGGACCCCGCTCTCGTGGGTGATCGCCAGGAACGTGTCGTCGTCGGCCGCCGCGCCCGGCCGGCGTACGTCCGACTCCGCGTACACCCGCACCGCCGGACCGAACAGGACCAGCGCCTGGTCGACGACATGGCTGCCCAGGTCGAACAGCAGCCCGCCGATCTCCTGCGGGTCGCCCGACTCGCGCCAGCCGCCCTTTGTCTGCGGGCGCCACCGCTCGAAGCGGGACTCGAAGCGCTGCACCTCGCCCAGCTCACCGTCCGCGATCAGCGCGCGCAGGGTGCGGAAGTCGTTGTCCCAGCGGCGGTTCTGGAAGACCGAGAGCAGCACCCCGTGCTCCTCGGCCAGGGCCGCCAGCTCCCGCGCCTCGGCTGCCGTACCGGCGATCGGCTTGTCCACGACCACCGGCAGGCCGGCCCTGATCGCGGCGGCGGCGATCGGGACATGGGTCCTGTTCGGCGACGCGATCACGATCAGGTCGAGTTCGTCCGCCCGCTGCCACAGCTCGTCCGGCGAGGCGGCGAACCGTACGCCGGGGAATTCGGCGCGGGCCTGCTCCCGCCGGTCCTCGTTCGACGTGACGACCGTGTCCAGGACGAGACCGTCGGTCGCGGCGATCAGCGGGGCGTGGAACACGGAACCCGCCAGGCCGTAGCCGACGAGTCCGACGCGCAGGGGGGTCGGGGCCGTTCCGGAGGGCTCGTGAGTCGCGTGGGCAGTCATGCGTTCCACTTTGGCAACGCTGTTGCCAAAGTGCAAGCGGCGGCGACAATGGGTCGGTGAACAGAAGTAATAGCGGCGCCAACCTGCCGACGCTGCGCAGCCACAACGGGGCGCTCGTGCTGGACCTGCTGCGGGTCGCGGGCGAGCGCGGGATCAGCCGGCTCGAACTCGCCGAGCGGACGGGGCTCACCCCGCAGGCCGTCAGCAAGATCACCGCCCGGCTGCGGGCCGAGGGGCTGGCGGCCGGGGCGGGCCACCGCGCCTCCACGGGCGGCAAGCCCCGGACCGTGCTGCGGCTGGTCCCGGACGCCGGCCACGCGGTGGGGCTGCATCTGGACCGCGACGGGCTCACCGTGGTGCTCGTCGACCTCGCGGGCACGGTGGTCGCGAGCCGTACGGCCCCACTGGACTTCGGCGCCCCGGCCGACGAGGTGGTCGCGGCGGCGGCCGGCGCGGTCGCCGCCGTGCGCGGCGACGGCACGCGGCCGGTGCTCGGCGTGGGGGCCGCGGTACCGGGGCCGCTCGACCACCGGGGCGGGGTGCTGCACCGCGTCACCGGATTCCCGCAGTGGGACGGCTACCGGCTCGGGGACGCCCTCGCCGCGCGGACCGGGCTGCCCGTCGTCATCGACAAGGACACCAACGCCGCGGCCCTCGGGCTCGCCCTCCAGGCGCCGGGTCCGGGCGACTTCGCGTACCTCCACCTCGGGACCGGGCTCGGCGCGGGGCTGGTGCTCGGCGGGGCGCTGCACCGCGGGGCCCGTACCGGGGCCGGTGAGTTCGGCCACCAGACGGTTCAGCTGGACGGGGCGCGGTGCGGCTGCGGCGGACGTGGCTGCATCGAGGCGCTCTGCCTGGCGGCCGTCGCCCGCGGCGATGTCGCCGAGGCCGCGCGGGTGCTCGGCACCGGCGCCGCCAACCTGGTCGGGCTGCTCGGCATCGACCGGGTGGTGCTGGGCGGACGTACCGTCGCCGCCGACCCCGACGCGTACGTCCGGGGAGTGCGCGCCGTGCTCGACGAGCGGGCCCGGCGCGAGGGCGTCGGCGGGGTGCCGGTACCGGAGGTCACCGCCGGGGGAGGCGACCGGCCGGTCGCGGAAGGGGCGGCGCAACTGGTCCTCGCCCCGCTGTTCGGCCGCGTCGGCGGCAGCGACGCCCCGGAGCGGGAGCGGGACGGCCACCCGGAGCCGGATGACCACGGGGAGGGCGACCCGGAGCCGCCCCGGCTCGGCTGATCGAGGGGTTCGCCGCCGCCGGCCGGGCGGGCCCGCGGCATGTCTGCGCGGGGGCGGCCCCCCGGGCGTGGCAGCGTCGCGGGTCCATACCGGTGAACTCCGGGTCCGGGGCGAGCCGACCGTTTCCGCGAGCAGCGAAGGCCGCCCCTCATGCCCTCCGTGCCCCCCACCCCGCCCCCGCCCGCCACACCCCCGGAACACCCCGCGCCGACGTGCCCGCCCGCATCCGCCGGGCGGCCCCGGCACGGGCACGGGCTCGCGCTCGGGCTGGCCGCCGCCAGTGTGGTCCCCGCCGTCGTGCTCGGCGGGGCGGGGAACGCGTCGGCGGCCCCGCAGCACAATCCGGCCTCCACCCCGGCCACCCCGCTGACCGCGGCATTAGCGGCACTGGCGGCCTCGGCGGCGTCCGCGCCGGTCGCCGTCACCGCCGACCAGCAGCCGGCCTGCGGTGATCCGGAGGCGGCCGAGTTCCCGATCGACACCCGGATCCACGGCGGCCCCGACACCTACGCCTCCGGCGGCGGCTACGGCACCTGGTTCCTGGACCTGACCAACACCACCTCGCGGTCCTGCGGCTCCATCCACCCGGTCCTGGTCCTCACCGACGCCGACCGCAAGCTGACCTCGGACCAGATCCAGCTGAAGTTCTCCGAGCGCGCGCATCCGGACGTGGAACACCGCGTCACCTGGGAGACGACCGACCGGGACGAACACATCGGCGTCTTCGGCGGCGTCGGTGGCGACGCCTTCGGGGGCTTCACCGTGCCCGCCGGCCACACCGTCACCGTCCAGGTCAGGCTCGCGTTCACCTCCGACACCAGCCCCGGCCGGATCACCGCCAACGCCGCGATCGTCCAGCGGAAGCACCCGGCGGGCGGCACGGGCGACAGCGGCGGGAACGACAGCGGTACGAGCGACAGCGGCACAGTGCCGGAGGGCAGTGACGGGGAGTGGGTCGGAGAGTCCGGGGACTATCCGTTCACCGTGGTCGAGGACGGCGGGGGAGAAGGCGTGGACAGCAACGGGACCGGCAAGGAGCAGGACGGCACCGGCGAGGTCGGCAAGGGCCGCGAGACCGGTGGCACCGGCAGGGAGAGCGACGGTACGGGCGAGGAGTCCGGCCGCCTCCCCGACGGGACCCGGCCCGGCGGCACCACCACCGGCACCCCGCGCCCCGTCGCACCCGGCCGGGACCCCGCCGGGGTCCCGGAGCTGGCCAGGACCGGTATCCCCGTGTCGTTGCCGCTGTCCGGTCTCACCGTCTCCGGCTTCCTGATCGGCGGCGGAGCCGTGGTGCTCCGGTCCCGCCGGATGCGCCGCGCCCGCCGCTGACTTCGAGCCGCTCCGGGCCCGGCCGTCCACCGGTGTTCATGTCCGTCTGCCACCATCGGGGCGTGGACTACCCGCACGACCAGGCACCTGGCGCACCGATCCGCTCCGGCATCCCGCAGCTGACCGTTGCCGGACGATTCACCTCGGGAGTCCGGACCTCCGGTGGAGTGTCGCGAAGAGATAACGGGTCTGGTCCCACGTCGGTACGCAGGGGGCGAGAACTGGTTCCGGGTGGTCGACGGTGTGAGGATCACCTCCGGCTGATCCGGCGCCATGATCGGGTACTGGTGAGCAGGCAGTACCCGCCGGTCGAACGGGCAGCCTAAAATCGGGGACGTCGGCGCTGCACAGCGCGGTGCCGCCGGCGTCCCCGCACCCGGCGTACGGCAAATCAGGAGTCCCGCATGGCAGAGCGCAAGCCGATCTCGTCCTGGCTCACCGACATGGACGGAGTCCTCATCCACGAGGGGACCCCGATCCCCGGTGCCGATGCCTTCATCAAGCGGCTGCGGGAGTCGGGGCTGCCCTTCCTGGTCCTCACGAACAACTCGATCTACACCGCCCGCGACCTGCACGCCCGGCTCAGCCGGATGGGCCTCGACGTGCCCGTCGAGAACATCTGGACCTCCGCGCTCGCCACCGCCCAGTTCCTGGACGACCAGCGGCCCGGCGGCACGGCGTACGTCATCGGTGAGGCCGGGCTGACCACCGCACTGCACGACATCGGCTACGTCCTCACCGACCACGACCCCGACTACGTCGTACTCGGGGAGACCCGTACGTACTCCTTCGAGGCGCTCACCAAGGCGATCCGGCTGATCAACGGCGGCGCCCGCTTCATCTGCACCAACCCGGACGAGACCGGCCCGTCCGCCGAGGGCCCGCTGCCCGCGACCGGGTCCGTCGCCGCCCTCATCACCAAGGCCACCGGCAAAGCCCCGTACTTCGCGGGCAAGCCCAACCCGCTGATGATGCGCACCGGGCTCAACGCGATCGGCGCCCACTCCGAGTCCAGCGCCATGATCGGTGACCGGATGGACACCGACGTGCTGGCCGGCCTGGAGGCGGGCATGCAGACGTTCCTGGTGCTCACCGGGCTCACCACGGTGGCGGACATCGACAAGTACCCGTTCCGGCCGTCCACGGTCGTCGACTCCATCGCCGACCTCGTGAACCTCGTCGACCTGGGCTGACGCCCGGTCCGGGGGCGGGGGAGCGTGCGCGCCGCGTACGCACCCCCGCACTCCACCGGCCCAGTGCCGCGGCCCCTGCGGATGCGGAAAGCCGCCGCACGCGTGAACCTTCCATAAGGAGGTTCACGATGCGTTCAATACCCCTCACGTTCTGTGCCGTCGCGGTGGCCGCGGCGACCCTGATGCCCGCTTCCGTCGCACTGGCCAGCTCCGGTTCCGACCACGACCAGGACTCGCGGGGCCGGGCCACCCTCTCGGTCTCCCCGTCCTCCATCGCCCCGGGCGGTGAGGTCGACCTGGAGGTCGACGGCTGCAAGGGCAAGGAGGCCAAGGGGAACTCCGACGCCTTCGTCTCCGAGGCGCGCTTCTCGCCCGGTGACGGCAAGGCGCTCTTCGCCGAGGCCCGGATCCGCTCCGACGCCGAGGCCGGCGACTACGACGTCCAGGCGGTGTGCAAGGACGACAAGCACACCAAGGTGTCCGCCGTCGTCACCGTCGTCCACCGCAGCCGGCCCATGCCCGTCGCCCCGGTCCGCGCGGGCGGCGGCGGCACCGCCGTACTCGCGGACCAGGCCGCCCAGCAGGAGGGCCCCGGCACCGTCCACGCGGTGATCGGCCTCGCCCTGGCCGCCGTCGCCGCCGTCGCGGTCGCCTTCCGCAGCGTGCGCCGCCGCCGCCCGGCCACCGGCTGACATGTCCTCCTCGGACTCCTCGCCGGGGCACGGCAGGCTGCTCACCGGGGTGGCCTGGGCCGTGCTCCTGCTGGGCCTGTGGCTCTGGGGCCGCGGCATCACCGACGGTTCCGGCATCGGCTCCGCCCCGACCACCGGGGACGTCGCCGCGGTCGGACGCCCGCTCGGCGTACCGCTGCCTCCGGCACACGACCCGATCAAGGGCGTCGCGCCGCGGAGCGTGGAGATTCCGTCGATCGGCGTCCGGGCCCCCGTCGTGTCCCGCGGCCTGGACGAGGCCGGGGCGATCGCACCGCCGTCCTTCGACACGCCCCAGACGGTCGGCTGGTACGGCAGTGGCACCGAGCCTGGGGCCAAGGGGCCGGCGCTGTTCGTCGGCCACGTCGACACCGAGACCAAACCGGCCGTCTTCTACGGGCTCAGCGCCGCCCGCCCCGGCGCCAAGGTCGAGGTGACCCGGACCGACGGCACGACCGCCGAGTTCACCATCGACGACGTCCAGGTCTTCACCCGCGAACGCTTCGACGCCCAGAAGGCGTACGGCCCCCGCGAGGACGGCCGGGCGGAGCTCCGGCTGATCACCTGCGGCGGTACGTACGACCGTGCCTCGCACGAGTACACCGCGAACGTGGTCGTCTCGGCGTATCTGACCGGCGAGAAACCGGCGGAGCAGACGAGCGGGAAGGCGGGCGGGAAGGCGGGCGCCGGGAGCGGCGGCTGATCCCGTCGCCGCCGTCAGCCCGTCAGCCCGTCGGTACACGGCCCGGCCGGCCGCCCGGTTTCTCCGGGCGCCGGCCGGGCCGGTCCTCGACCGCGGGGCGCGGGCCGCGGGAGTGGCCCGGCCCGGACACGGGAGGTCGGTGGCGTCCGGGGTCGCCGAACGCCCACTGTAGGACGCCGAACCGCCCACGCCCACCTGGGGTCTGACAGCACGTCGATAACCAGTCACGCTCCGCACGCGGTCAAGCCGGGCAGAGCGTGGTGAACCCGCCGTAACGGCTCTTCGGTGAAGTCGTGAGGGGCCGGGCCGCTTCCGGGCCCTGTGCCAGGATGGGCGGCGATGCGACAGCGCACCGCCGTCGCGTCCGAGGGGGAGTGGATGTACGGCAGCCACAACGGCCGGTTCGGCATGCGGGGAGCGGGCGTGGCCGTGATCGGCGCCGCGCTGCTGCTCGCGGGATGTTCCTCCTCCGGCGACGGCGACAAGGACTCCGGCGGTGCGGGGAAGAACCCCGCGGCCATCGGCCAGCAGCCCAAGGGCACCGATCCGTACTGGGTCAACCCCGACGGGAACGCCGCCCGGCAGGTCGCCCGGTACACCGAGGACGGCAACACGGAGAACGCCGCCCTGGTCCGGAGGATCGCGCGGCAGCCGGTCGGCGAATGGATCGGCCCGGACAGTCCGGAGGCCGAGGCGAAGGGCTTCACGGAGGCCGCCGCGAAGGCCGGCCGCGAGGCGCTGCTCGTCCTCTACAACATCCCGCACCGCGACTGCGGACAGTTCTCCAAGGGCGGCGCGGCCGACGGCGACGCCTACCGCGACTGGCTGGACGGCGTGGCCAAGGGCATCGGTGACCGCGGCGCCACGGTGGTCCTGGAGCCGGACGCGGTGCTGCACCTGGTCGACGGATGCACCCCGCAGGAGTTCCACGAGGAGCGCTACGACCTGCTCAAGGGCGCGGTGGAGCGGCTCAAGCGGCTGCCGGGCACCCGCGTCTACCTGGACGCGGGCAACGCGGGCTGGCACACCCCGGACGCGCTCTTCCAGCCGCTGCGGCAGGCGGGCATCGACGCGGCCGACGGCTTCGCGGTGAACGTCTCGAACTTCCAGACCACCGAGGTCAGCGAGGACTTCGGCAAGCGGCTGTCGGCGAAGGTGGGCGGCAAGCCGTTCGTCATCGACACCAGCCGCAACGGCAACGGCCCGTACACCGGCGGCGACCCCGCCAAGAGCTGGTGCAATCCGCCGGGACGGGCCCTCGGCGCGACGCCGACGACGTCCACGGGCGACGAGCTGGTCGACGCGTACCTCTGGATCAAGCGCCCGGGGGAGTCCGACGGCGACTGCCGGGGCGGACCGAAGGCCGGCGACTGGTGGCCCGAGTACGCCCTCGGCCTGGCCCGCGGCACCGAATAGGACGGGGTCCTGTCCGGTGCCGCGCGACGTGGCCGCGGCAGTCTGACGACAGGCCCTACGGGACCTCCACCCACGTTCCCTCGGACGGTGTGCCCTTGTCGTCGGTGACGAAGAGCATGTACCAGCCCGACGGCACCAGCGCCCGGTTCTTCGGCACCGTCACCGAGATCCCGCCGTCCGTCTGCTTCAGGTCCAGCGCCACCGACCGCTGGTCCGTGTCCGTGACATGGGTGACCGCGCTCGGCCGCATCAGCTTCGCCGACTTGATCGTCGAGGCCTGGTTGGTCGTGAACATCGCGGTGCCGCCGCGCTTCACGCTCTTCGGCCCGGCGGTCAGCTCGGGCCGTGAGTCGCGGTACAGGTACGGCGGGGTGTAGATCTCGATGCGCTGCTCGAAGACGCCCGGCCGGGTGTTCGCCTTGTCGGAGTAGAGCGAGTCCGAGCCGAAGATCATGACCCGGCCGTCGGGCAGCAGCACCGACCCCGAGTGGTAGTTGCGGCCCACCGCCGGGTCGGCGACCCGCTTGTACGTGTCCGAGGCGGCGTCGTACAGCCGGGCCTGGAGGACGTTGGAGCCGCTGCGGCCCCGGTAGTCCTCGGAGCCGCCGGTGACCAGCAGGGAGTCGTCGGGGAGCAGGGACGCGCTCGGGTAGCGGGTGCCCTCGTCCAGGGAGGCGCCGTCCTTGAACCTCGGATCGGCGTCCTTGAGGTCGACCAGCCGGGACTTCTCGCTGGACTTGTCGGACTCGCCGACACCGCCGCCGCCGATCACCATGAACTTCTCGTCCTGGGCCGGGGGGAGCCGTACCGTCGCCGAGGTCTCCATCTGGTCCGGGTCGCTCAGGCCGGGGATCTTGGTGAACTTGTTCGTCGCCAGGTCCCAGACGCCGGGTGCCCGGCCGACGTCGGCGGGGCCGTAGCCCGCGTTCGAGCCGGAGTAGAAGAGCTTGCCGTCGTCGAGGAGGAAGACCGCCGGGTAGGTGGGGAACTTCCGGATGATGCCGGTGTACTCCCACTTCTTGGTCTTCGGGTCGTAGACCTCGTCCTTGCCGGGCACGATCTGCCCGATCTCGTCCAGGCCGGAGAGGGCGAGGACCTTGCCGTCCTTGAGCGTGGTCAGCGTCGGGTACCAGCGGGCCTCGTTCATCGGGTCGACGGTGATGTACTTCTCCGCCACCGGATCGAACTCGAAGGCCTCCCGGATGCCCTGGAAGTCCTTCTTGTCGAGGGCGAGCTTCTGGGCGATCCCGTACACGTTGCGCGTGTCGGAGCCGGACAGGCCCGCGATGCGGTAGTTGTCCTCGGTGCCCGTCTCGTACTTCGTGCCGGACTTCTGCGCCTCGACGTAGATCCGGCCGAGTCCGGGGTCGTTGCGCAGGAACGCGCCGGTGTTCTTGTCGAAGACCTTTTTGGCCTTCTCCACCAGGACGGGGTCCTTGGTGACGAAGGTCTTGCCGTTGCCCTTGCCGGTGAACCTGGTGCCCGCCGGAAGCGTGATCGGCTTGTCCGGGTCCTCGTTGTGGACGATCATCAGGCCGCCCGCCTTGGTGACGTCGCCCTTGAGCTTCTCGTACCGCTTCGTACCGCCGGCTATGAGCAGCTTCCCGTCGGGCAGCTGGGTGTGACCGGCGCAGAACATGTCCTTGGGCGTGGGTATGTTCTTGAACTCGCTGGTCTTCGGGTCCCACAGCACCGACCGGAAGCTCTTCGCGTCGAAGTTCTTCTGGTTGTTGCCCGAGCCCGCGACGAGCAGCACCTTGCCGGTGTGCAGCAGCGCCGCGTGGATCGTGTTGATCTTGTACTCGGACGGGATGTCCAGGAAGTCCCAGTGGCCGTTGGCGGCCTTGTAATCGGACTTGTTGATCTTGTAGTCGTGGTAGCGCTCGGTGCTGAAGCGGTACAGCCACGGCCCGTTCGCTCCCGCGAGCGCGAGAACCACCGCCGTACTGATCGCCATGCGGCGGGTACGGCGGCTCGGACGGTACTTCATGGTTTACGTCCCCCAAGGGCGATCTGCATGGTCTGTTCGTTGCCGTCCCAGCCGGGCTTCTCCTGCCGGGCGTGGGCGGGCGGGCCGCTCGGCGGCGGTGGTCCCGCGCGCCGCTTCTTCTTCTCCGCCCGCACGGTGTACCGCCAGCCGAAGATCGGCGCCGCGGTGATCAGCAGCGCCAGTGCGGCCCAGGTGAGCATCGCCGGGTGGCTGTGGCCGAGAACGAACGAGGCCACGATCGAGCCGCCGAAGACCAGGATGAAGAAGAGATGGATGCGGAAGGTCCCGAAGAGGGTGTCCGGGCTGGAGGAGTCGCCCTTGGGCGTGACCACGAACGAGCTCTTGCGGCGCAGCACGGCGTCCATCAGCGAGCGCGCGTAGATCGGCGCGGAGAGCGCGGACATCATCATGCCGGCCAGGCCGCCGGAGCCCTCGGGCTCGTGCGGCGAGACGTTGTGCCGGCGGTTCCAGATGTACAGGCCGATCTGGAGCGCGGACGCGTTGCCGTACAGCATCATCCAGACGACCGGGTCGATCTGCACACCCGAGGCGCCCATCCCCAGGAACAGCGCGCAACTGAGTGCCGCGAGGATCCAGTTCATGGCGGACATCGGGTAGAAGATGATCATCATGGTGTAGTTGAAGAGCTTGCCCACGGGCAGTGAGTAGACGCCCTTCCAGTACTGCTTGAGGATCGTCTCGTACGTCCCGCGCGACCAGCGCAGCTGCTGGGTGAAGAAGTCGGTCCACGCGGTCGGGCCCTCGCCCACGGCCAGTACGTCCGGGGTGTACACGGAGCGCCACTTGTGGCCGGTGCGCGGGTTGCGGGCGCGGTGCATCTCGAAGCCGGTCGCCATGTCCTCGGTGATCGAGTCGTACAGACCGCCGATCTGCTTGAGGGCCGAGATCCGTACCGCGTTGCTGGTGCCGACGAACATCGGGGCGCCGTAGCGGTTGCCCGCGCGCTGGATCAGCGCGTGGAAGAGGAACTGCTGCGACTCGGCGGCCTTGGTGACGAAGGTGTCGTAGTTGCCGTACACCTGCGGGCCGATGACGAAGCCGACGTCCGGGTCGCGGAAGTAGCCGAGCATCCGCTCCAGATAGTTGGGCATCGGGACATGGTCGGTGTCGACGGATGCGAAGAAGTCGTAGGTGTCGCCGTGCGCGTCGAGCCAGGCGTTGTAGTTGCCGTGCTTGGTCTTCGCGCGGTGCGGGCCCTTGGCCTGGTTCCAGCGCGCCACGCCCTTGCGGGAGAAGTGGTGCACCCCGAGGCGTTGGCAGACCTCCTTGACGGCGGGGTCGTCGCCCTCGTCGAGCAGCCAGACGTGCATCAGTCCGCGGTGGCGGATGCGGACGGCGGCCTCCAGGGTCTTCGTCACCATCTCCAGGGGCTCCTTGCCCGGGACGAAGGAGGTGAGGAAGGCGACCCTGGTGCCGTTCTCCGGCACGACCGGCACCGGATCACGTGCGACAAGTGTGGCGTGTGCGTTGGAGAGAACATTCAGGGTACGGAAAAGCTCGATGAGACCGATCGACACCAGCATCACGATGTCGAGGATCAGCAGCGTGTCGTTCTTGAGGTTCGGGTCGCGCTGCGTCCAGTGCTCGGGCTGCATCAGCCAGGCGAACAGGCCGAGCGAGACGAGCGGCGCGGCGCCCAGCAGGAGTGCCGCGCGTATCCGGTGCGGCTCCTGGGAGAGGAGCGAGCGGTAGCGCACGGTGTACGGCTTGGCCGGATCGGGCTGGGTCAGTGGCCCGGCGAGCCGGCTGTAGTGCTCGTAGTCGTAGCGCGGCAGCTCCTTCTTCGGGCGCCGCCGGTGGCCCCCGGGCCGGAGCTGCGGGGGTATCCGGAGCTGCGTGGTCCGGGAAGGGTCGTTGTTCTGCCGGGCGCCTGGCGGCGTCGACGTCATGGCTCATCCCCCTGCACACAGGCGGGCTGCGTGGTCGGTCGGTCCTTTCGCCTGCCGCGTGCCCCCCTGGAACGCGACCGACGGCTCAGTGGCGGGCCACCTTTCCTGAGACACGGAACGGCACCCTTCCGGTTGCATGATGCCTGTTCGGCATTTGCTCGTGTGCGAGGCCCCCACCTCACCACGCGCACAACCGGAACATCTCCCTCACATGCCCCCAACTGCTCCGGCCATCGGCCTGGTTGGCGCCGGTGGCCCCAGACAGGTTGGCCGACCCGAGCGGTGACCGCAAGGGCGAAACGGGTGGTTAACCGCTCATACGCACGATTTGTGGGGCCCTTGCGGCGAGGGGGCGCCGGGGCGTAATGGGAGGTAACTGGGGTGACCGCGAAGCACTCTCGCACCGCCGGGTGACCAATCGGTGACTGTCCGTCGGGTGTGAGTGAGCTGTGCGTGAGCAAGGTATTCACTGTGAGGTGTCTGTGCGAGATGCCGGAGAACGGACAAGGCCCCCTCACGCGTGGTGAGGGGGCCTTGACTTTGCGTGCGCCGCCAGGGACTCGAACCCCGGACCCGCTGATTAAGAGTCAGCTGCTCTAACCAACTGAGCTAGCGGCGCCTGCTGACCTGGAGAACTCTACCCGATCCGGGGTGGTGGTCCCGACCATTTCCCCGCTGTCCCGGCCTGTCGGATGGTCGTTTTTTCTCTTCTATCCGTCAAAATGCGATATGTCCGGAGAGTTGAGACACTGACGCCCGTACAGATGCGCCCAAAGATCTTGACGACTGCGGAGGGAATCGCATGACTGTGCCGGCCTTCGAGGAGTACGTACCCGCCATCGACTGCACCTGTGCGGGGTGCGCCGTACAACGGCGAACCGCAGCCGCGGCACTGCCGACGCGGCAGGGAGGACATCCGGCCGCGCACGGCGCGCGGCGCGCGCTGGTGCTGGTCACCGCTGCCGGAGTGGTGCTGAGCGCCGGTCTCGCGGAAGCGGCGACCGCGGCGGCCGACCCCGCCCCGGTGACCGATCCGGCCCTGGTGGCCGATCCGGATCCGGTGACCGCTCCCGCTCCGGCCGCCGGAGCGGTTCCGGCGGACCTGGTCATGCCGGCCGAACCGGAGGACGCGGCCGATCCGGCCGACCCGGGACCGGAGAGCCCGCAGGGCGGACCGGGCCCGTTGCAGGGCGCGGGGGCCTCCGGCCCGCCGGCCTCGCAGGCGAGTGCGCCCGTACTGCGCACGACCAGCCGGGCCGACATCATCAACCGCGCGAAGAAGTGGGTCACCGCGCAGGTCCCGTACAGCATGAGCAAGTACTGGTCGGACGGGTACCGCCAGGACTGCTCCGGCTATGTGTCGATGGCCTGGAACCTGGCCGGCAACGAGTGGACCGGCAGCCTCGCCTCGTACGGCACGCGGATCGCCCGGGAGGATCTCCAGCCCGGCGACATCCTGCTCTTCCACAACCCGGCCGACCCCGCGAAGGGCTCGCACGTCACGATCTTCGGCGGCTGGACGGACTCCACGCACACCCATTACACGGCGTACGAGCAGACCTCGCCGCACACCCGCAAGCAGACGACGCCCATGGCGTACTGGTCCAACTCGGGCAGCTACGTCGCGTACCGCTACAAGGGGCTGAACACCGGAACCGGCGGCAGCGGCTCGACGACGACGTTCCCGGGGGCCGGGAAGTTCGGTCCGGGTGCGAACAACGCCTACGTCACCCAGCTCGGCAAGCTGCTCGTCGGGCGGGGCGGCAAGCGCTTCTACAAGGTCGGCCCCGGCCCCGCCTGGGGCAGCGCCGACCAGCAGGCGACCCAGGCGTTCCAGAAGGCCCAGGGCTGGAAGGGCAAGGAGGCCGACGGCATCCCCGGCCCCGACACCTGGCGCCTGCTCACCACCGCAACCGGCCGCGACATCCCCGCGGCGGGCGGAACCGGCCAGGGCGGCTCGACCGCCGTGCCCGCCTTCCCCGGACGGGGCTATTTCCGGTCGGGTCAGTCCAACAGCCATGTCGACAGGCTCGGGAAACAGTTGGTGAAGAAGGGATACGGCAAGTACTACGTGTCGGGCCCCGGACCCCGGTGGACCGAGGCGGACCGGCGCAATGTCGAGGCCTTCCAGAAGGCGCAGGGCTGGCGGGGTGCGGAGGCCGACGGCTATCCGGGTCCGGAGACCTGGCGGCGACTCTTCGCGTGATCACGACGCACATGACGGAGGCGGGAATGCGATCCACGGTGTCGGACAGCTCCGGGAACCCGGAGAACGGGGAGACCTCGGAGAACGGGGCGAACCCGGAGAACGGCGAGGAGAGGTACGGGGCGCTCCCGGTGCGGGAGTGGGCCGTACCGGACCGGCCGGGGCGCGACGCGGACGCGTCGGCCCGCGCGGACGCCCCGCCGGGTCCGGACGGGCCGGGTCCGGACGCGGTGACCGGGCGTCCTCTGGGCTGGTCGGCGTCGGGGCCCGGTTCGGGGTCCGTGGTCGATCTGGTGCTCGACCTGATGCCGGGCGAGGGCGAGCGCGGGGGCTCCGCGTTCGGCGCGACCTCGGCGTCGGTGTCGGTGTCGGGCGCGGCCCCGGCCGTTGCTGCGGCCACCGATTCGGGCGTACGTGAGGAGGTGCGCGAGGACGTACGTGAGGAGGTGCGCGAGGACGTGCACGATCTGGAACCGCTGGAGCCACTGGAGCCACTGGAACGGCTGGAACCACTGGAACAACTGGGGCATCCGGGGCATCCGGGGCATCCGGGGCAACCCGCCCTGGCGGGTCCTCCGTTCCTCCCCGGGCCGGAGCTCTCCCCGGCCCGCCGGGACGCCGCGCCCTCCCTCTCGCTGTCCTTCGGCGGCGCCGACACCGGCGAGCTCCGCACCGAGGTGCGGGTGGACTCCGGCCGGCATCACTCGGTCATCGCCAACGAGCGCACCGCTTCCATCCCGGTGCACCTGCTCTTCCGTGACGATCCCGAGGTCGCCGCGGACGCCGCCGCGCTGCCCGCGACCGTCGTGCGGAGGGCGGCCGGGATCGAGCAGACGGCCGGTTTCCGGCGGCCGCCGGTGCCGCGGTCGCCGCAGGTGCGGCCCTCCACCCGGCCCGCACCGGTCGCCGACCCGCGGCTGCACGAACGGCCCGGCCCCGCGCTGCCCGGCTGGGCCGCCCTGCTCGCCGGTCTCGGCGGGCTCGTCGCCGCGGGCGGGGTCCTGTGGTGGACGGGTGCGCTGCCGGGCGGGGTGCCGGCCCGGCTCGGGCTCGGCCCGCGGCCGTACGACGGCATCGGCCTGGGCGCCTGGGCGGCACTCGCCCTGCTGCTGACCACGGTGCTCTTCGCGCTCGGCGGCCTGACCCGAGGCCGGGTCGGGTACGCCTGGGTGCTCACCCTCTTCGGCCGGTACCGCGGCAGCGTGCGGCGCACCGGACTGATGTGGGTCAGCCCGCTGCTGCTGCGCCGCCGGGTCGACGTACGGCTGCGGCACTGGCGCAGCGAACCGCTGCCCGCGGTGGACGCCAACGGCACCGCGCTGCGGGTCGTCGTCCTCGTCGTGTGGCGGGTCAAGGACACCGCGCGGGCGACGCTGGGGATCGCCGACCACGAGGAGTATCTGCGGGAGCAGGTCGAGGCGGCGATGGCGCGGGTCCTCTCCCAGCTGCCCGCCGACGCCTTCCACGAGGACGCCCACACCCTGCGCAACGCCGAGGCCGTCGGCGACGCGCTGACCCGGATGCTGAAGGCGGACTGCGAGCCGGTCGGCGTCGAGGTGTACTCCGCGCAGCCGACCGGAATCGAGTACGCGCCGGAGGTGGCCGCGGCGATGCAGCGGTGCCGGGTCGCGGCCATCGACGCCAAACACCGCGACAGCGTGCTGACTTCGGTGGTGGACGCCGTGGACGACACGGTCAACCGGCTGACCGCCCGAGGGCTCGTGGAACTCGACGACTACGAACGGAAGTCTCTGGTGAAGGACTTGACCGTGGCCTTCTACACCGGACGCGGTGGTGGGGACAGTGTCTGAGACGGCTCGGCGGGCTCTTCCGGGGCCAACCGGAATCGAACTCCCATTGGTCTGGACATGTTCATGATCCGTCAATAATCTAGGCCTTGGTCTAGACCGCACGACACGCGCGCAGCAGTGCTCATGGAACCTCCCCCACGTATCCGAGGAGCTTCAGCAATGCGTAAGAAGACAGGTGCGGCCCTGGTGGGCCTTGCGGTAGCGGGCGTCTCGATGTTCGCGACCAGCAGCGCCAGCAGCCACGGCTACACCGACAACCCCATCAGCCGTCAGAAGCTCTGCGCCAACGGCACGGTGACCGGCTGCGGCAACATCCAGTGGGAGCCGCAGAGCGTCGAGGGCCCCAAGGGCTTCCCGGCGGCCGGCCCCGCCGACGGCGCGATCTGTTCCGGCGGACACGGCGAGTTCGCGCAGCTCGACGACCCGCGTGGCGGCAACTGGCCCGCCACCCACGTCACCGCCGGTCAGGGCTTCAGCTTCCGCTGGCAGTTCACCGCCCGGCACGCCACGACGGACTTCCGCTACTACATCACCAAGAACGGCTGGGACCCCACCAAGCCGCTCAAGCGCGCCGACCTGGAGTCGCAGCCGTTCATGACGGTGCCGTACGGCAACCAGCAGCCCCCGGCCACGCTGACCCAGCAGGGCACCATCCCCACCCAGAAGACCGGGAAGCACATCATCCTGAGCGTCTGGAACATCGCGGACACGGCCAACGCGTTCTACTCGTGCTCCGATGTTCAGTTCTGACGTGTAGTCAGTTACCGTGCGGCGCCATGAGGAGCGCAGGCACCGTCGCGGAGCTCGTACAGCGCCAATGGGGCGACCACCGGCCCGGATTGAGGCACGAGGACACCGTCCTCAGCCACCACCAGGTCGCCTCGGGCGCTGCCGCACGGGCCGCGCTCCTGGCGGATCTGCTGCCGGCGGGCAGCGAACCGCACCTCGGGGTGCTGCTGGACAACACCCCTGAATTTCCGCTGTGGTTGAGCGCGGCGGCCCTGTCCGGGGCCGCCGTCGCCGGCATCAACCCCACCCGTCGCGGCGCCGAACTGGCCCGTGACATCCTGCACACCGAATGCCGGGTGCTGATCACCGAGCGCGCCCATCTGCCGCTGCTCGACGGCCTGGAGCTGCCGGGCGTCCGGGTGCTGGTCGCCGACACCGAGGCGTACGCCGCGCTGCTCGCCCCCTACGCCGGGGCGGAGCCGGGCGACGCCGTCCTTCGCCGCCCCGCGCCCGGAACGCGGATGCTTCTCTACTTCACCTCGGGCTCCACCGGCGCGCCCAAGGCCGCCGTCTGCACCCAGGGGCGGCTCGCCGCGGCCGGACAGTCGCTCGTCGAGCACTTCGGCATCGGGCGCGAGGACGTCCACTACATCTGCATGCCGATGTTCCACGGCAACGCGGTGATCGCCGACTGGGCACCCGCACTGGCCGGCGGCGCCGCCGTCGCCCTGCGCCGCCGCTTCTCGGCCTCCGGCTTCCTGGACGACGTACGCGCCCACGGGGCCACGTACTTCACCTATGTCGGCCGTGCCGTGCAGTACCTGCTGGCCACCCCCGAGCGCCCCGACGACCGGGAGCACCCGCTGCGCATCGGCTTCGGCACCGAGGCGGGCGCCGTGGACGCGGCCCGCTTCCGCGAGCGGTTCGGGGTGCGGCTGGTCGAGGGCTACGGCTCGTCGGAGGGCGGTGCGGCGATCCAGCGGACCCCGGACACCCCGACGGGCGCGATCGGCCGGGCCTCGGACCGCGACGACCTCGCCGTCGTCGACCCGGAAACGGGCCGCGAGCGGGTCGCCGCGGTCTTCGACGAGGGCGGGAAGCTGCTCAATGGCGCCGCCGCGATAGGGGAGCTGGTCAACCGCGGCCGGACCCCGTTCGAGGGCTACTGGCGCAACGAGGAGGCGGACGCGGCCCGGATGCGCGGCGGCTGGTACTGGACCGGTGACCTCTTCTTCCGCGACCCCGACGGCTTCCTCTACTTCGCGGGCCGTACGGAGGACCGGCTGCGGGTCGACAGCGAGAACCTGGCGGCCGCGATGATCGAGAACATCCTCGCCCGCTGGGCGGACGCGGCGGCCGTGGCGGTCTACGCCGTGCCCGACCCGGTCGCGGGGGACCAGGTGATGGCGGCGCTGGCGCTGCGCGACGGGGCCGGCTTCGATCCGGCCGCGTTCGCCGCGTTCCTCAGGGATCAGCCCGACCTGGGTACGAAGATGGCGCCCCGGTTCGTACGGATCGTGCGCGCGATGCCGGTGACGGCGACGAACAAGGTCCACCGGGTCGGGCTGCGCCTGGAGGGATTCTGGTCCGGGTCCGCTGTGTGGTGCCGGGACCGGGAGGGGACGTACGTACCGTTCGGGGAGGAACACCTGGCCGCCCTCACCGAGGAGTTCGAGGAGCACGGGCGCACCGCGCTGCTGTCCTCAGACGCCGGACGGGCGTGAGAGGACCGCCCGCCGCAGCTGCGTCACGGCCAGGACGGCGCCCGCCAGCAGGAGCAGTGACCCCGCGACCGACGCGAACTGCATGCTGTGCACGAAGGCCTCCCTGCCGGCCGAGATCAGCGAACCGTCGCCGGTGGACAGCGCGCCCGGCAGCGTCTTGCGGGCCACCTCCGGCGCCGAGTCCGGCATCTCGGCGGTGTAGACCGCGGTCGCCACCGCACCCAGGAGAGCCATCCCCATCGCGCCGCCGAACTCCTGCCCGGTCTCCAGCAGCGAGGCGGCCGAACTGGCCTTCTCCGGCGGGCTGCTGGACAGCGCCAGGTCCGAGACGAGCGCCATCACGGTCACGATGCCACTGCTCATCACGGCCGATCCGACGAGCAGCAGCCACAGCGAGTCGGTGCCCGACAGGGCGAGGATCCCGAATCCGGCCGCCGCGATGACGAACCCGGCGCAGACGACATGGCCGCGCTCGGTCCGCTGGGCGACGGCCGTGGCCGCCGGAGCGGCCGCACCGACCGCCAGCGACGGTGCCAGGCTCCACAGCGAGGCCTCCATCGTGCCCATCCCGAGCACCGACTGGAGGTACTGGGTGGTGAAGAAGGCGGAGCCCATCATCGCGAAGGACGCCAGTGCGTTCAGGCCGATCCCGGCGGCGAAGCCCCGGCCGCGGAACAGCTCCCGGCTGATCATCGCGTCGCTACGGCCGCGCTGGCGGCGGACGAAGACCCAGCCGACTGCGAGCCCGGCGAGGATGATCAGCCCGTTGCGCGCGTCCATGCCATGGGCGGCGCTCTCCTTGACCCCGTAGACGACCGGCAGCACCGAACCCATCGACAGGGGCACGCTGAGGAGGTCGAACCGCCCGGGGCGCGGGTCCTTGAACTCCGGCACCAGCACCGGCACCAGGACCAGCAGCAGCACCATCGCCGGCACGTTGATCAGGAAGACCGAACCCCACCAGAAGTGCTCCAGCATGGCGCCGCTGAGCACCGAGCCGAGCGCGATCCCGCCCGCCATGGCACCGGACCAGATGCCGATGGCCCGGCTGCGCTGCCGCTCGTCGCGGAACATGTCGCGCACCAGGCCCATCGTCGACGGCATCAGCGTCGCCCCGCCGATCCCCAGCAGGGCGCGGGCCACGATGAGCATCTCGGGGCTGGAGGCGTAGGCGGCGCCGACCGAGGCCGCGCTGAAGGCGAAGGCGCCGATCATCAGCAGCTTGCGGCGGCCGATCCGGTCGCCGAGCGAGCCCATCGTGATGAGCAGTCCGGAGAGGGCGAAGCCGTACACGTCGAAGATCCAGAGCTGCTGGGTGGCGCTGGGCGCGAGGTCCCGGTCGATGGACGGGATGGCGAAGAAGAGGACGGACACGTCCATCGAGACCAGGAGGAGGGGGAGCAGCAGGACCACGAAGGCGGTCCACTCCCTGCGGCCGGCGCGCTCGCCGGGTGGGGTGGCGGTGCTCGTAGGTGTTGTCATGCCAGGAAATATACGAGCGTTTAAAACATGCGTCTAGTACGCATGTGTAAAACATCTGTATACCTTGGTCGTCAGTCCTTGCTCGTCAGTCGTTGGCCGTCAGTCCTCGGTGTCGAGCCGCACGTGCTCGATGTCCTCGTCCAGGAACGCGGTCAGGTCCTGGGCCTCGGCGCGGACCGCCTCCTGCTCCGGGGCGGTGAGGGGGCGCAGGGGGCTGATGCGCAGGAGATGGTCGCGTACGGCCCAGGTGGCGGTGACGCGGCCGTCGACGAGGACCGTGCGGTGGCCCGCGACGGACAGGCCGAGGTGGCGGGCGTCGATGATGCGGCCGCGGTCGTGGTAGCCGAGGATCGCGTTGTCGAAGGCCGGCAGGAACCGGACAGGGGCCGGGGTGTCGGGGTGGGGGCGGGGCGCGTCGGGCAGATCGAGCAGTTCGCGGCCGCGTTCGTCGCGGAAGGCGACGAGTTCATCCCGGACGGCTCCGACCGCGGCGGGCAGACCGGCGAGGCCGCACCAGGCGCGCAGGTCCGCGCTCGCGGCGGGCCCGTGGGCGGCGAGGTAGCGGCGCAGCAGCCGCTGCCCCACGGGATCGTCGTCCCCGGTGGGCAGGGGGTCGATGTCGCGTCCCAGCCAGGTGGCCAACGGCAGGTTGCGTACGCCGGAGGTCTGGCGCCAGAGGCCGCGGGGCGGGAGCTGGGCCATGGGGATGAGCGCTGCCACGAGCAGCTCGCCCAGGACGCGGCGCGGTGGGCCGGGCCAGCGGTCCTCAAGCGTGCGGACGAGCTCGCCCATGGTGCGGGGCTGCCCGTCGGCCATGACCGCGCGGCCGGCGGCGGCGACCTCGTCCACGTCGATGCCGGCCAGTTCGCGCCGGTAGGTGCCCAGCACCCGCTGGCGCAGCATGGCGTCGTGGCGGCCCCGCCAGGCGAGCGCGTCGTCGCGGGTGACGAGGTGGACGGTGCGGCGCATCAGGTGGGTGCGCACCACCGCGCGGCCGGTCAGCGCGTCGTCCAGCTGTCCGGGCTCGAACGCGGCCAGGCGCGACCACAGCCCGGTGAACGGTTCCTGCGGTTCCTGCGCCTGGAGGCCGCACAGGTGGGCCACCGCCTCGGGCACGGACGCACCGCTGCGCGTGAGCAGGTGCTGACGGGCGAGGGTGGCGCGGTTGAGGGCGCGGTTGTCGAGGACGGTCCTGGTGTTCCCGGGCTTTCGCGTCGGCATGTGACCCGCTTCCTTCGGCTGCTGTACGTGTCCGGTGCTCGTACGCCACGATGGCGGAGGTAGCGGACAGGGCGTGTCCTAATACGGGGAGAACGGATCTCGTACCGGGAACACGCATGCCGAAAACGCATGAGGCGGCCTCCGTGGAACGGAGACCGCCTCATGCGTTGTCTGTGCGCCGCCAGGGACTCGAACCCCGGACCCGCTGATTAAGAGTCAGCTGCTCTAACCAACTGAGCTAGCGGCGCGTGCTGACTCGAAAATAATACCTGGTCCTCAGGGGTGCCTCTGACACGTGTCCGGCACAGGTCCTAAAGGGCCAGGGACAGCAGCACCGGTGCCGCGCGCCGGTTCAGGGTGTCCGCCGCCTCGCGCAGCCGGTGCGCGTCCTCGACCGGCAGCGAAAGCGCCAGGCATCCCGCCGACGCCCCGGCGGTCAGCGGGACCGCCGCGCACACCGTGCCGACCGCGTACTCCTGGAGGTCGAGCACCGGGACCGTCGCCGGCTGGCTGTCCAGCTTGGAGAAGAGGACCTTCTCGCTCGTGATGGTCCGCGACGTCAGCCGCGCGGTCTTGTGCCGCGAGATGTGGTCGCGGCGCCCGTTCTGGTCCAGCTGGGTCAGCAGGCACTTGCCGATCGCCGAGGCGTGCGCCGCGGAGCGGAAGTCCACCCACTCGTTGACCGCCGGGGTGCCCGGACCGTCGGCGCACTGGGTGACGCGGATCTCGCCGTCCACGTACCGGCTGAGGTAGACCGCCGCGCCGACCGAGTCGCGCAGCTGGACCAGCGCCTGCTGGAGCCGGACCTCCACGGCCTGTCTGCGCGCCGCACCGGAGCCGAGCAGCAACAGCGAGGCGCCGATCACATACGCGCCGTCGGTGATCTGCTCGACGTACCCCTCGCGGCGCAGCATCAGCAGGAGGGAGGCGAGATGCCCGACGGGCAGTCCCGTCTCCCGGGCGATCTGGTCGTCCGCCACACCGTTGCCGTGCTTGGAGACCGTTTCGAGAACACGAAGGGCGTACTGCACCGAATGGAACGGTGCGGTCGGTTCGGGCTTCAACGCCACGGTTTCCCCCTACCAGGTTGTGACCGCAAGCTCTGCCCTCACGATAGCCGCCAATGGCCGGTTCAGGGGCGGGTGTTGACGACTCGGTGGTGCACCCCGGCTCTGCGAGCTGGGGTGCACCCGCCTGGCATATGCCAGAGTCATTGGCGATCGACGGATGCCGAGGTCACAGCACCGCGTTGAGGAATTCGCGCGTACGTTCGTGCTCCGGATCGGTGAAGATTTTTTCGGGCGAACCCGACTCCACGACCCGCCCGGCGTCGAACATCAGCACCTTCTCCGAGACGTCCCGGGCGAAGTTCATCTCGTGGGTCACACAGAGCATGGTGATGTCGGTGTTCCGGGCGATGTCGCCCAGCAGCTCCAGTACACCCGCCACCAGCTCCGGGTCGAGCGCGGACGTCACCTCGTCCAGGAGCAGGATCTCCGGTTCCATCGCCAGCGCCCGCGCGATCGCGACCCGCTGCTGCTGGCCGCCGGAGAGCTGGGAGGGGTGGGCGTCGATCTTCGCCGAGAGGCCGACCAGGTCGAGGAGCTCCTTGGCCCGGGTCTCCGCCTTCTCGCGGTCCATGCCCAGGACGTTGACCGGCGCCTCGGTGATGTTCTGGAGCACCTTCATGTTGGGGAAGAGGTTGAACTGCTGGAAGACCATTCCGATCTTCTTCCGCGCCTCGCGCAGATGCTTCTCGGACGCCGGCTTCAGCGAGCCGTCCGCCGCGACCATGTGCGTCAGCGGGTCGCCGTTGATCCGGATCACGCCGTCGCTGACCTTCTCCAGCGTCATCAGCAGCCGCAGGATCGTGGTCTTGCCCGAGCCGCTGGGCCCGATCAGGGTGACGTGCTCGCCGCGCTCGACCGAGAAGTCCAGCTGGTCGAGGACGACATGGTCGCCGTACTGCTTGACCACCTTGTCGAAGCGGACCAGCGGATGCCCGCCGTCCTTGGAACCGGGGGCCGCCACGACGTCCTCGGGCGCCGTGGCCGCGGTCTTCTGCAGGGGGAGAGGTTCAGTGGCCAAGGCGCTTCTCCAGCTTTCTCATCAACAGCGAGGTCGGGTAGCTCGCGACCAGGAAGAGCACCCCGGCGAGCGTGAACACCTCGGTGTACACGAAGTGCTCGGCCCCGTACTCACGGGCTTTGAAGACCATCTCCTGCACCGTGATCACGGCGAGGAACGGGGTCTCCTTGAACATCAGGATCGCGTAGTTCCCGAGGGCCGGCAGTACGTTGCGCACCGCCTGCGGCAGGATCACGGCCTGCCAGGTCCGCCGGGGTGACATCGACAGTGCCCGGCAGGCTTCCCACTGCCCCTTCGGGACGCTGTCGATCCCGGCGCGGTACACCTCGGAGGTGTACGTGGCGTAGTGGACGCCCAGCACCACGATGCCGATGTACAGCGGCTCCACCGAACTGAACACGGCAGCCGCGCCGACGAGTTGGATCAGCAGCGGGGTGGAGCGGATGAACTCCATCACCACCTTCACCGGCACGGTCACGAACCGGCTCGGAGCCCGTCCGGCGACCGCGATCGCCAGCCCGAGCACCGCGGCGACCACGGTGCCCAGCAGGGTGGCCAGCAAGGTGACCTTGAACCCCTGAAGGAGCAGGGGCAGGGCCTCGCCGACGGCGTTCCAGTCGAATCCCTCGTTCACCGGGCACCTCCGGCGGCCGCGGCCGTCACGGCGCTGCGGGACTTCAGCAGGCTGCGCCCGCCGGTCTCCATGCCGAGCCGGCGTTTGGCGGAGCGCTCCAGCAGGTTCATCAGCAGGGTCAGCGCGTACGCCAGCACGAAGTAGCAGGCCAGCAGGGTCACGTACGCGGTGAGGGTCTCACCCGTACGGCTGCGCAGCTTCTCGACCGCGGTCATCAGGTCGGCCGCGGAGATGAGCCACAGCAGCGGCGTGCACTTCAGCAGCTGGATCAGCAGGTTGGTGAGGGAGGGGAGCATCTGCACCCAGGCCTGCGGGAGGATCACCTTGCGCATCCGGTGCAGCGGGCTCATGTTCAGCGCGATGGTCGCCTCGTACTGGGCGCGCGGCACGGAGTTGATCGCCCCGCGCACCACCTCGGCCCCGTACGCCCCGTAGTTGAGGCCGAAGGCGAGGACGCCGCAGAGCAGCGGCGACAGTTCGTACCCCGTGAGCGGCGGCATCGCGTAGTAGAACCAGAACAGCTGGACGTACAGCGAGGTGCCGCGGAAGAACTCCACGACCACACGGGAGACGCCGCGCGACAGCAGCAGCCGGCTGATCGACATCAGGCCGAGGACGAACGACAGCACCAGGGCCAGCAGCGCGCCCAGGATCGTGGCCTCCAGGGTCACCCACAGACCCGAGCGCAACTGTGGGAGATCGTCCATGAAGGCGGAGAAGAAATCACTCATGCGGTGGGTTCCGTCCCTGTCAGCCCTTGCACAGATCGGCCGTCTTCAGGGTGGCGGGCGGGAGTTCGGTGGCCCCGAAGCCGTAGTCCTGGAGCAGGCTCACGTAACGCGACTTGTCGGAGACGATCTTCTTCAGCTCGCGGTTGAAGGCGTCCCGCAGCTCCTCGTTGCCCTTGCGGAAGACGGCGCCGCCGGGGCTGTACTGCTTCTCGCCCTTGAGCTCGGGCAGGAAGGCCTCGGTGACCTCGGTGCCCGCGTTGGTCTTGGCGAGCCAGCGCAGCGAGATGCCGGTCAGCAGGAACGCGTCGACCCGGCCGCCCTTGACCGCGTCCGCGCCGTCCTGCGGCTTCTGCAGCGTCTTGATCTTGCCCTTGGAGATTCCGGCGCCCTCGGCGTACGAGCCCTCGACGGCACCCGCCATCACACCGATCGTGACCCCGGCCGCCTTCGCGGACGCCAGGTCGGTGATGTTCTTCGGGTTGCCCTTCTTCACCATCATCGCGGTCGGCGAGATGAACTCGGGCTCCGAGAAGAGCGCGTTGGCGCAGCGCTCGGGGGTGATCGCCATACCGGCGCTGACCACGTCGTACTTGCTGGCCTGGAGGCCCGGGATCAGCCCGTCCCACTCGGAGAGGGTGGGCCGCAGCTCGTCGACACCCAGGGCCTTGAAGATCTCCCGGTGCAGGGCGGGCGCCTCGCCCTTGAGCTGCTTGCCGTCCATGTAGCCGTACGGGGCCTCGTCGGCGTACGCGACCCGGACGAAACCCTGCTTGCGGAGCTTGGCGAGGGCTCCCTCGCCGTCCGCGGAGTCGGCGCCGGTCTTGCTGCAAGCGGTGAGCAGGCCGGGGACGACGAGCAGACCGCCCACGGCTGCCGATCGGTTGAGAAAGCCCCGGCGGGACAGGTTCGGGAAGTCAGCCATGGTTCGCAGTCTCCTGGAAGGGTCGAACAGTCCGGACAGGGTGAACGCCTGCCCGCTCCCGTACGTCTATTCAGGAAGAGCCCGCATGTAACCGAACAGCGGCCGGAGGGTGACCTTCCCGTGTCCGAAGTTGGGCGGAGCGCGACGAGATGTGTGCGGGGCGTATTTCCTTGCGGGATGCGGCAGATGACGGGGTGTTATCGGCAGATGTCCGTAATGAGGTGGCGAAATCGGTATCGAACGGGCCGGGTTGGGATCACTCGCCCGGATCGGTCCCCGGGATGTAGCCGAGCCGCTTGTCCACCACGTTCGGCAACGGCTCTCCGGCCGCCCACCGTTCGTACATCGCGACGAACTGCTCACCCAGCCGGTCCCGCCAGCCCACCGTGTCACCGCTCATGTGGGGCGACACGATCAGACCGGGCACGTCCCAGAGCGGGCTCCGCGGGCCGAGCGGTTCCCGCTCGAACACATCGAGTGCAGCCCCCGCGATCCACCGCTTGCGCAGCGCGTCCACCAGATCGCTCTCGACGACCATCGCTCCGCGCCCCACGTTGATGAACCGGGCCGAGGGCTGCATCAGCCCGAAGAACCGGGTGTCGAACATCCCGTACGTCCGCGGGGTCAGCGGCGCCGCGCAGATCACCCAGTCGGCCAGCGCCGCCAGCCGGTCCAGATCGCCCGCTCCGTGGATCGTGCGCCGGGCCGTGCGTCCCACCAGCGCCACCTCGACGCCCAGCGCCATCAGCAGCCGGGTGACGGCGCGCCCGACCGGCCCGGCGCCGACGACCACGGCGCGGGAGCCCGCGACCGGGGCGCTCTCGCGGTGGCGCCACCGCCGCCGGTGCTGGAGCTCCAGCGTGCCGGGGAGGTCCTTCGCGAACGCCAGCACCAGCCCCGCCACGTACTCGGCGATCGGCTGCTCGAAGACACCCCGGGCGTTGGTCACCACGGTGTCGCACTCCACCAGCTCCGGGCAGAGCAGCCGGTCCACGCCCGCGCTCGCCGTATGCACCCAGACCGGACGCGGCCCGTCACCCGGCCAGGCCTCCCGCACCGCGTCGGAGGTGAAGTCCCAGACCAGCAGGACATCGGCACGGGGGAGCTGCGCGGCCAGAGTGGCCGCGTCGGCATGGCGGACCCGGACCCGTCCGGCCAGCCGGCCGAGCCGGGGCGGCGGATCGGCGTCCAGGACGAGCAGGACGGGCTCCGGCATGGGGGACGGTTCCTCCCGCGTCGGCCGAGGTGGGCGCACCACCACGCTCGCAGCCGCTCCCGCCCCCGTCAACAGGTCAGGGCGATGGCCGGGGCGGATGGGGGAATACTTGAACAGAGGCGGGGGAGTTCCGGACCACAGGAAGGGTGGACATGACGACCGTCGGTTTCCTCTACCCGGGCCATTTCGCGGAGGACGACTTCCCGCGGATGGAGATCCTGCTCGACAGCACCATCAGACTCGTCGTCAACCACACCGAGTGCCCCGACGACGCCTACCGCGAGGGCGCCCTGCGGGCACTGGGCACCCCCGAACGGCTCGCGGCCGGTGCCGAGGAGCTACAGCGCTCCGGGGTCGAGTCCGTCGTCTGGGCCTGCGACGGCGGCAGCTTCCTGTACGGCCCGCAGGGAGCCCGCACCCAGGCCGCGGCCGTCGCCCGCGCGCTGGGCGTGCCCGTCTCCAGCACCTCCATCGGCTTCGTCCACGCGGTACGGAAGCTGGGCGCCGCCCGGGTCGCGGTGGCCGCGACGTACCCCGAGGAGATCGCCGCGCGCTTCACCGCGTTCCTGGAGGACGAGGGCGTCGAGGTGCTCGTCACCCACGCGGCCGGTGCCGCCACGGCGGCCGAGGCCGCGTCGTGGGGCCCGGACCGGCTCAAGGAGCTGGTCACCGCGGCCGACCGCCCGGACGCGGACGCGGTACTGCTGCCGGACACGGCCCTGCGCACGGTCAGCCACCTCGCGGAGCTGGAGGAGCTGCTCGGCAAACCGGTCCTCACCGCGAACCAGGTGGCCGTCCGGGAGGCCCTGCGCCTGGCCGACCGCCACGCCTGGGCCGAGAGGCTGGGCACGCTCTTCGCGGCCCGGGAGGCGCCGCCGGCCCCGGCCGCGCCGCCGGCCCGGGGGATCTGGGGGAGCGGACGCAAGTACGCCCACGGCCAGAACGCCTACGGCCGCGGATCCGGATCCTCCGGGCAGTAGGTCCCGGGGGCGGGTCCCGAGCCGCCCCCGGAATAAACGGAGCCATCCTCCTGTTCGTGTTCTCGGGACGTACGAGGCATGTACCAGGCACGTACGAGGGACTACGAGCACCATCGGAGAGGTCAGGACGTGGACGAGATTCGAGGCGACGAGATCCGTGGCAAGGCGGAGGGAACGGCACCCGTTCCGCTCTCCGTGCTCGACCTGGTGACCGTGGGCCAGGGCGGCACCGCGAGCCAGGCCCTGCGCACCGGGGTCGAGATCGCGCAACTCGCCGAGCGGCGCGGCTTCCACCGCTACTGGGTCGCCGAACACCACTCCATGCCCGGCGTCGCCTCCTCCTCGCCGGCCGTGATCCTGGCCCACACCGCCGCCCACACCGAACGCATCCGGCTCGGCTCCGGCGGCGTCATGCTGCCCAACCACGCCCCGCTCGTCATCGCCGAGCAGTTCGGCACGCTGGAGGCCATGGCCCCCGGCCGCGTCGACCTCGGCCTCGGCCGCGCCCCCGGCACCGACGGCGCCACCGCCGCCGCCCTGCGCCGCACCGACCGGCTGAACGAGGGCGCGGACGACTTTCCGCAGCAGCTCGCCGAGCTGACCCGCTTCCTGGACGACGACTTCCCCGACGGCCACCCCTACGCCCGCATCCACGCGGTCCCCGGCCCCGTCCAGGCGACCTCCGAGGGCGGCGTCCAGTCCCCGGCCCGCCCGCCCCTGTGGCTGCTCGGCTCCTCCGGCTTCAGCGCCCGGCTGGCCGGCATGCTCGGCCTGCCCTTCGCCTTCGCCCACCACTTCTCGGCCCAGAACACCGTGCCGGCCCTGGAGCTGTACCGGGAGTCCTTCAAGCCGTCCGCGGTCCTGGACGCCCCGTACGCCCTGATCGGCGTCGCGGCCCTGGCCGCCGACGACGAGCGCGAGGCCCGCCGCCAGGTCCTCACCGGGGCCCTGTCGATGCTCCGCCTGCGCTCCGGCCGCCCCGGACTGGTCCCGACGCCCGAGGAGGCGGAGGCGTACGCCTTCACCCCGATGGAGCGCGAGTTCGTCGACAACTGGCTCGTCAACATCGTCCACGGCACCCCGGACGAGGTCCGCACCGGCCTCGACGACCTGGCCAAGCGCACCGGCGCCGACGAGCTGATGATCACCGCCAACGCCCACGGCGGCGACGCCCGCCTGCACAGCTACGGACTCATCGCGGACGCGTACGGGCTGCCGGGGGCCTGACCCGGACGCCGGCTGACCGCCGGGGGCGGCGGCCGCCGCCTCAGGCCTCCAGCGCGCGGGCGCCGAGCAGTTCGGCGATGCGCTCGGGGGCGACCGCCCGGGAGTAGAGCCAGCCCTGCCCGGTGTCGCAGCCGATCCGGCGCAGCCGCTCCGCCTGGCCGGCCGTCTCCACGCACTCCGCGGTGACGGTCAGGCCCAGCCGGTGCGCCAACTGGACCATGGCCTCGACGATCGTCTCGTCGGCGGGGCTGGGGTGCGTGCCGTCCTCGTAGCGGAAGCCGCGCACGAAGGCGCCGTCCAGCTTCAGTACGGAGACCGGCAGGCGGCTCAGGTAGGCGAGGTTGGAGTAGCCGGTCCCGAAGTCGTCGATGGCGATCCGGACGCCCATGTCGCTGAGCGACTGGAGGGCCTGGAGCGGGCGGCCCGCCGATCCCATCACCGCGGACTCGGTCAGCTCCAGCTGCAACAGCGCCGGGTCGAGCCCGGTCTCCGCGAGGATCTCCGCCACATCGGTGACCAGGTCGGAGTCCCAGACCTGGCGGACCGCGACATTGACGCTGATGAACAGCGGCGGCTCGGCCGGGTGGTCGAGCTGCCAGCGCCTGGCCTGACGGCACGCCGCCCGCAGCACCCAGCGGCCGAGCTGCACGATCGAGCCGTCCTCCTCGGCGATCGCGACGAACCGGTTCGGCGAGAGCATGCCGAACTGCGGGTGGTTCCAGCGGACCAGCGCCTCCACCCCGAGCACGACCCCGTCGGCCATGCCGACCAGCGGCTGGTACTCGATGGTGAACTCGCCGCGTTCGACGGCCGGGCGGAGGTTGGACGAGAGGGCCTGGCGAGTCATCCGGTGGGCGTTGCGCTCCGGGTCGAAGACGGTCCAGCGCGCCTTCCCGTCGGCCTTCGCCCAGTACAGCGTCGTATCGGCCGCCTGCATCAGGCCGGTGGCCGAGGTGCCGGCGACCGGCCGCTCGACCACGCCGATCGACGCCGAGACGGAGAGCCGCTGCCCGGCCAGGTCGAAGGGCTTCTGGAGCGCGGCCAGCACGCTGCGGGCGAGGTCGGTCAGCTGCTGCGTACCGGTGGACTCCTCGACCAGGATCGCGAACTCGTCCCCGCCGAGGCGCGCCACCAGAGGGGCACCGGTGGGGTGCGGGCCCTCCCGCTCGGCGCAGTCGGTGAGCCGGGCGGCGACGGCGGCGAGCAGCCGGTCGCCGATCCGGTGGCCCAGGGTGTCGTTGACGGCCTTGAAGCCGTCCAGGTCGAGGTAGCAGAGCCCGATCCTGCCCCGTCCTGGGTGGGTGTCGTCCTGGTACGGAGAGGTCTCCAGGACGGCGGAGAGCCGCTCGAAGAACAGCGTGCGGTTGGGCAGCCGGGTCACCGGGTCGTGCATCTGGAGATGGCGCAGCCGCTTCTGGAGCTCGCGCCGGTCGCTGACGTCCGCGACGGAGAGCAGCACCTGGCCGGGCGGGCGGTTCCCGCCGTCCGTTCCCCGTGTGCCGCCGTCGCGGCTGCTGTCACCTTCGCCGCCGCTGTCCCGGTCCGCCTCCGCCTCCGCTCCCGCCTCCGTCGCGGGCATCGGTACGACGGTGATCTCGGCCCACATCGAGCGCCCGTCGGGGTGCTTGAGCCGGCGGGTGCAGCGGAAGCGGGAGCGCCGGCCGTGCAGCACCTCGCGGTACGCGTGCCAGGTGCGGGCGTCCGCCGCGAGGTCGACCAGATCGGAGGCGGACTGGGCGGTGAGCGCCGGTGCGGCGATGCCGACCAGGGCGGCCAGGGCCTCGTTCGCGGTGACGATCAGCCCCTCGTGGTCGACGACGGCCATCGGGACCGTGGCGGCCCGGAAGGCCGCCCGGTAGTCGTGCGGCCCGGAGACGGCCGCCTCCGGGGAGGCGTCCGAAGCGGCGTCCGCGGCGATGTCATCGGTGGCGTCCGGGGCGCGTTCCCCGGTGACGCCCTCCGGGGGCCCTTCGGCGGGCCCCTCGGTGGGCCATGACCGATGACGCTCCGTGACCGATGGTCGTGGGGAAGAGGGTGCTGTGCCTGCCGGGGGCCTCGGCCCATCGGAGGTTGCGCTCACCATTCGCTCCCGCCATGCAGTTCTGTCCCGGACAGGTCTGGTCGGACTGGCCCGCCGCGTGGAGCGCCGTTGTCAGGGGCGGAAAGCGCGGAGGAAAGCGAGGTGAAGCATAGAGGCTGGCGGCTCGGCCGTTCCAGCGCCCCGACGGTTCCGGACCCCGCGCCCGATGCGCATGGGCCATTCGCGCGCAGATCCGGTTTGCCCATGACTGATCGTTTCTGCGCGGCTCTGTTCTCTCGCGTTGCATCGGTGATCGATTGTGACTGTCTGTGAAGGAGGCGCGCGGATGGGGCGCTGACCCGAGTGGGGCAGCTCAACAGGACGTAACGCCTGAATCGCCACAGGGTGGTCGGGAGGGTGCTGAAGATCCCAGGCGTCCGCACCCCGCACCCGGAGGTAGATGTGCCGCGTCAGCACGGACCCGGAGGAGTGGTGAGACCGAGTCCGCGCGCCGTGACGGCCGGGCTGATTTCCCTCCTGGCGGTCGCCGCCACATCGCTCGTCGCGGGACCCGCCGTGGCCGCAACCGGTGCGGCCGACGCCTGTGCGCTGCCCCGGACCCAGGCCCACCACTCGCTGGGCCTGGACGAGTGGAACAACGCCTACCCGCGCCCCGACCATCCGCTCGACGCGGTCATGGTCTTCCTCTCGTTCCCCGACGCCCGGCCCGTCACCACCCCCGCCGAGCTCACCTCCGACTACTTCCCCGCCACCACCAGGTTCTTCCAGCGCGCCTCGTACGGGAAGTTCACCCTGCGCCCGCACCCAGAGAAGCAGTGGATCCAGATGCCCAGGCCGTCGGTCTGGTACGGCATAAAGCGTGACTGGTCCAACGACCGGCGCAACGCCTACCTGCACGACGCGATCGACGCGGCCGACCCCGAGGTGGACTTCTCGAAGTACGACATCGTCTATCTCGTCGCCGACCCGGACGCCCCTGGCGTCGACTCGGACGCCACCAAGGTCGTCAACTTCGACCGGCCGCTGCACGCCGACGGTACGGACATCAGGCGCGTCGTCACCGTCTTCGAACAGCACCCGCCGGACCACAACGTGCTGGCCCACGAGACCGGACACGTCTTCGACCTGCCCGACCTCTACCACCGGCCCTCGGACGGCAAGGGCGACTGGGACACCTACGTGGGCGACTGGGACGTGATGGGCAGCCAGTTCGGACTCGCGCCCGATCTCTTCGGCTGGCACAAGTGGAAGCTGGGCTGGCTGGACGACCGGCAGGTGACCTGCATCCAGAGCGACCGGGTCGTCACCCTGGAGTCGATGGCGGCCGTGCCCGCGCCCGGCGCGTCCATCGGGACCCGGCTCGCGGTGATCAGAACGGGCGAGGGCAGCGCCGTGGCGATCGAGGCCCGCAGCGCCACCGGCAACGACCGCTCGACCTGCGGCGAGGGAGTGCTGCTCTACCGGATCCGTAACGAGACCCCGTCGGGCGGCGGGCCGGTCGATGTCATCGACACCCACCCCGACACCGACGCCTGCTGGGACCGGTCGGTCTATCCGCCGCTCGCGGACGCCCCGCTGCGGGTCGGCGAGACGTTCTCCGTCCCCGGCGGACACACCACGATCGAGGTCGCCGACCGGACCCCCTCGGGCGCCTGGACGGTCCGGATCACCACCGGGACGTAGCGGCGGCGGGCCGGCCACGACGAAGAAGCCCCCTCGCTCTCGCGAGGGGGCTTCCTGTGTCTGTGCGCCGCCAGGGACTCGAACCCCGGACCCGCTGATTAAGAGTCAGCTGCTCTAACCAACTGAGCTAGCGGCGCCTGCTGACGTCGTAGACCTTAGCACCCTGATCGACGGGAGGAAAAATCGAAATACGAGGCCCCGACGAGGGCACCGACCGGGCCACCCGCACACATGCCCAGAGCAGTACGTCGGGCCCCGGCAGCCAGGGGCTGCGGGTGTCGGGGGCGACCACCCAACGGGGTCCGGAGGCATTCGGTTCGCAGGTCAGGGGCGGCACGGTCACCGCGTCACCGGTGCCGTGACAGAGCAGTGGGGGCACCTTCCGGCCGCTCTCGTCCTGCCCCGCCAGGTCCCCTCCGGACCGGGACGCGGCACCCGCCCCCCACTCCTCCCAGTCCAGCAACGAGGGCAGCCGCTGGGCGGTCCCGGGGGAGGCGAACAGCAGCATCCGGCCGCGGTGCGTGGCGACCGGTCCGGAGCCCGGACCGTCCGACCAGAGGTGTTCGAGCATCCGGCGTCCGAAGAGCGTGGGCACGTTCACCACGTCGAAGGACGAGCCGCACGGCAGGACCCCGGGAGCGGAGGGGTGCGACTCCCACTGGGTCAGGGCACTGCGCGGATACGCCGCGGCGCCGGCCAGCCAGGCGGCGCCGGCCGCCGTCACCTGAGCCGTCTGATTACCGGCCTGCCGGCGCAGGACGGCGAAGACGTCGGCTTCCCGGTAGGGGCCGTCGCCGTGATGCAGAGTCGTTTCGTCTGGCAGCCATGCGGTCATGCACACAGGTCTACCGGGAGTGATCGAGCGGATTCCGAGAGTTGCCGGAAACCGGGACAGCTTGGGGTGACGAGGAGTATCTTGCCCCCAGGCATATGCCAGTGGTTCTACCCACAGTCAGCACCGGCCTCAGCACCGGCCTCAGCACCGGCCTCGGCATCGGCCGGCACCAGCCGGCGCCGGACCCGGCAGCGGGGGAGCCGGTCCGCGGTCGGGAAGCCGGGACGGCGGGGCCCGGCAGGGCCCGTCAGGGCGTGGGGGCGTTCAGCAGGCTTCGGCCGAACTCGATCATCTTCGCCGCGTAGTCCTCGGTCCACTCCGCCCGCCGCGCGATATCCGCCGTCGTGAGCCGGTCGAACCGGCGCGGATCGGCCAGCTGAGCGGCCGCGACCGCCTGGAACTCGACCGCCCGGTCGGTCGCGGCGCGGAACGCCAGGGCCAGTTCGGTGGAACGCCTCAGCAGCTCCTTCGGATCGTCCATCGACTCCAGGTCGAAGAAGTGCTCGGGATCGGCGACCGCCGCCGACGGCTCGAAGAGCAGGGGCGCGGGGCGCAGCCGCTGCCGCTCGTTCCGCTCGGGTTGTGCCATGTGGTTGTTCCTCCTCAGGTGGGCCCGACGGCCACCCTCCATTGTCCAACCCGCCGCAAGGGCGCTCACGGGGGCGTGCGCCGATCCGCTCGCGGCAGCCGCGCCCCGACGCGCCCCCGCACTCAACGCCCCCATCGCACGCGGTGTTCCGCCAGGTGCGCCAGCACCCGGTGATTCGCCTCCCAGCCGTCCGGGAACTTCACCGTGACGCCCAGCTGGACCGGCTCCGTCGACGGGTGCTCGTCCAGCAGCTCGGCGACGCCCGCGCGGCAGACCACCACGCAGGCGTGGCGGTGGCGGGAGGCCAGTACGCACAGGCGGCCCGTCTCCAGGTGGAACGCGGTGGCGTCCGGCCGGCCGGAGAGCGGGTGCAGGACCACCGTCACGTCGAACTCGCGGCCCTGGAGCCGGTTCGCCGTGTCCACCGCCACGCCCGTCACCCCCAGCTCCGCGAGCGCCGCCCGCACCGCCGCGGCCTGGTCGCGGTGGGCCGTGCCGACCGCGACCCGGTCCGCCGTGACCGGAGCCGGGTCCGGGGAACGCTCACTGGTGGCCGCGCCGCCCCGGTCCAGGAGCCGGCGCACCACCGCGGCCACCGCCCGGACCGCCTCGGGGTCCGTGCGCGGGGTGTGCCGGGCCGGAAGCTCCAGCAGGCCCCAGCCGGACTCCGCGGCCTCGTCCAGCACCCGGTCGGCCGCCGAGCCGTCGGACCCGACGCCGAACGACAGCAGCCGGTCCCCGTGGTCCGTACCGCTGCGGAACGGGGTGTACGGGTAGAACGCGTCCGAGACCAGTTGCGCGGCCGAAGCGGGCAGCCGCCAGGAGACCGGCAGCCGGCGCTGCGGCAGCTCCGGATTGTGCGCCAGCAGGGTGGAGACCGCGCTCGCCGACGGGTCGTAACTCAGCCCCGCCCACTGATCCGCGCCCACGATCGAGAACGGGTCCAGCTGGCCCGGATCGCCCACGAACAGGGCCCGTTCGAAGAGTCCGGCGACGGCCAGCAGCGCGTCCGAGCGCATCTGGTACGCCTCGTCGACGATCGCGTGCCCCCACGGCTCGACGTTCTTCACATGGGCCCACTTGGCCGCCGTCGAGATGACGATGTCGAGCCCCGCCAGATCCGCCGCCTTCGCCGACTTCCGTACGTTGGCCAGCCCGTCCAGCACCTTGTCGTACGGGTCGGAGTCGCTGCTGTGCAGCCGGCCGACCGGCAGTCCGGGGTCCTTCTCGGCCAGCCGCACCACCAGGTCGTCGACCTGGGCGTTCGTCTGCGCGACGACCATCAGCGGGCGCCCGGCCGCGGCGAGTTCGAGCGCGGCTCGGACTACTAGTGTCGACTTGCCCGCACCCGGCGGGGAGTCCACCACGATGCCGCGGGCCGTGCCGTTCAGCGTGTCGTCCAGGATCTGGGCGGTGGCCCGGCCCGCCGCGGCCCCCGGGTCGAATCCGTCGGTCACAGCAGGTCCTCCGGGGTCACGGGGTCTGGGTTCTCGACAGCCGCACCGGAGCCGGGCGGACCGCCGTGGGTCCACGGGGTCTCCTCCGCGTCCGGCAGCTTCGGGCCGCCGCGCTGGTCGTGCTCGAACAGGGTCCAGGCGATCCGGTCACCGGGCTCCGGCACCGAACCGGGGGCCGGTTCCCTGCCGCGGCCCATCCGGTCGGTGATCCGCAGCACCAGCGCGGGCGCGGCGCCCTCCTCCGGCGGCCCGTATCCGGCGAACTCGGCGGTCTGCGGCTTGCCGTCCAGCGAGCGGTAGACCTTGACGCCGTCGGCCAGGTGCGGCTGCTCGTCGGTGCGGACGGTGACCAGCGGGCGCGGCGAGGGGCGCTTCGACTCGGTGTACGTCATCTCCACCCCGGTCACCTCCCCGAGGAACGCCTCGCCCGCCAGCCGGCGGCCGGCCAGCACCAGCGGATCGTCCAGCGCCTCCTGGGCCTCCAGCTGCGCCTGGGCGGTCTCCCGCGAGGCGAGCTTGCGGGCCGCCGTCACCGCGTCGTCCCGGCGCGGCTGCGGCGGCTCCCCGGACCGCACCCGGTCGCGGTGGCCGGTGAACGACCAGCGGTCGCGGGTCCAGCGGTCCTCGGTCCTGGCTCCCTCGGGCAGCTCCCGCAGCAGGTCAAGGCCCCGCCACACGGCGTCCCAGGTGGGCCGCAGCACGCCCGCCAGCAGCGCTCTGATCTCCCGCTCGGCCGAGGTCAGTTCGGCGAGCCGGGCATCGGCCGCCAGCCCGTCCTCGGCGGCGGCCAGCGAGGTGCGCGCACGGTCGTACTTCTCGATCGCGGGGGCCAGCAGCCGGTTGTCGAAGTCCGGGTCGGTGGCCGGTCCGGCGGGCGGGCACAGCAGCTGTCCCTCGCGGTCCCGGGCCAGCTCGGCGCGGAACGCGGCCTCGGCCCCGGACTCGCCGGCCGGCGGATCGACCCAGGCCAGCAGGGCGCCCAGATGCTGGTCCTCCAGGGTGGACTGGCCGGTCGCCCAGTGCCGGCCGAGCAGATCGGTGCCGGCCAGCAGCAGCGAGGAGCCCGGCACCCGGGCACGCTCGCCGTAGTGCGTGAGCCAGCGGCCCAGCAGCGGGACCCGGGCGGGCGCCGGATACGGGGTGTCGGGGTCGTCCTCGGCGGTGCGCCGGAACCGCATGGAGCGGCCGAGCAGCCGGACGAACTCGATGCCCGCCCGGCTCGGCACGATCAGCTGCGCGGCGTCCGTGCACAGCTCGGTCTCGACCTTGACCTTCTTGCCGGTCGCGGGGTCGGTCTCGCTGCGTTCGGCGGGCTCGATCACATCGGCGTACGACTCGATGTGCGGCAGGACCGCCTCGGCCAGCTCCGCGAGGAACGCGAACCGCAGATCCCGGTCGCGCGGCTGCGCCACGACCAGCAGCCGCGGCGCGTCCCGGTCGCTGCCCACGAGGGCGCCGAGCGGGGCGCCCGCCTCACCGGCGGTGGTGAGCGGCACCAGGACCAGCGGCCGGTCGGTGAGACGGCGGTGGCGGACCGTGGCCAGCGGCTGCGCGCGGCCGCTCTCCACGGCCTCCAGCCGGGCCAGCGTGGAGATCAGTGACATGCGGGACCGCCTTCCAGCGCCTCGGCGCGCAGGGCCGCCGCGCGGCGCAGCGCGGAGACCGTCGGATCCGCCGGATCGCCCTCCTTGCCCGCGGCCGCGGCCAGCACCGCGCCGACCGTGGTCAGCCCGCCGAGCTCGCCCCGCACGCTGCGCCCCAGCGCCTCCACCGCGCCCTGCGCGCGGGCCCTGCCCCGGCAGTGGAAGGCGAGTTCGCAGGCGGCCAGGCACTCCGGCGCGTAGGCCGCCGCGACCGACTCGACGGCGCTGTCCAGCTCCTCGGGGGCGCGCTCGGGGTCGAACGTGGTGCCCTCGGGCAGGGCCGCCGCGATGTCCTCGATCCGGGTGAGCCTGGTCAGCTGGCGGCGGGTGACCGCACGCTGCTTGCGCACGTCGACGACGGACGCGGCCGGCAGGTTGGAGAAGTCCTTCGGGCAGACCAGCAGCACCCGGTGGCCGACCTCCGCCCCGTCGGTGACCTCGGCGATCCGCTCCAGCGCCAGTACGTAGACCGCGGACTGGCGGGCGGCCGCGCCGACCTTCGCCGCGTCGGCGGAACCGTCGATCATGGGGAAGGACTTGATCTCGACGACGGTCCAGGTGCCGTCGGGGTGGACCACCACCGCGTCCGGCTCCAGATAGGCGGGCGAGCCCGCCACCTCCAGGGCCAGCATCGGGTGGTCCAGCAACGCCCAGCCGCCCGCCCCCGTCGCCTCCCGCAGGGCCAGCGCGGTGCGCGCGGCGCGGCCCTCGGGGCCGGCGGCCGTCAGATCGGGCACCGCGACGTCGTGCGGCGGCTCACCGGGCCCGCCGAGCCGCTCGTGGAGCAGGCGCATCAGCTCCGTACCGCCGTCGGCCTTGACCTTGGCCTCGAAGGCGTTGCCCCGCATGAAGGCGAACTGGGACTGGCCGAAAGCGGCCGGTGAACCGAGCGCGGTGGCGAGGACGGCCTTGTCGACGCCTGCCCCGTCGAGCAGGGCGCGCCGCTTGCAGCCGGGGTTCGCGGCGAGGGCGGCCAGTGCGCGGGCGTCCAGCGGACGCGGTGCGACGGCCGGGCCCCTCAGCTCAGCGAGCCGCTGCCGCAGCGTCACCGCCCGCGGCTCTTCCCGCGGAGGCGGGGACGTCGGCCGGGGCAGGTGGACCGGCCGGTGCCGCGGCATCGGTGGGATCTGCGGAGGAGGTCCGCTGGCCGGGGATTCGCTCACCCGCGGAAGTCTTGCATCCGGCACTGACATCCGGGGACTTCGTGGCCGCGCTCACCCGTACGAAGCGGGTCAGGACCGCGTCGGCGACCCGGTTGGCGAGGCGGGTCACGGGCCGGGCCACCAGGGCGCCGAGCCCCATCACGGCGGCGCCGGCGACGGCGTCGAGGAAGTAGTGGTTGGCCGTGCCCATCACCACGAAGATGGTGATCAGGGGGTACGCGATGCCGGCCGCGCGTATGAGCGGGTGCCGCGCGTGGCGCCATATGAGGATCCCGCACCACAGCGCCCAGCCGACGTGCAGACTCGGCATCGCCGCGTACTGGTTGGTCATTCCGCCCATGCCGCGCGGGGCGCTCGCCTCGGTGCCCCACCAGCCGTACGAGCTGTACTGCGCCATCGTGTCGACGAAGCCGTGCCCGGCGGCCAGCAGCCGCGGCGGGCAGGTCGGCATCAGCGTGAAGCCGATCAGGCCGAGCATGGTGGAGGTCATCAGCCAGGTGCGGGCCCTGCGGTAGGCCTCCGAGTGTCTCCGGAACATCCATATGAGGACGGCCGGGGTGACCAGGTAGTGCAGCGACGCGTACGCGAAGTCGGCGGGTATCCCTATGGAGGAGTGCGCGGTGAGCAGCCGGTTGAGGGGGTGCTCGAAGTTGAGGAGGAGCGACTGTTCCAGGTGCAGGATGCGCAGTCCGTGGTCGACGGCCGTCGACACGTCGCCGCGCACCAGCAGTCTGCCGCCCGAGTACGCCGCGTACACCAGGGCGAGCAGCGGCAGCTCGGTCCACCAGCGGGGCCGGGGTCGCGGCGCGGGCGCGGTGGTGGCATGCGGCATCCGGAAGTTCTCCATCATGTGTTCATGCGGCCGACGGCGGACGGTCAACCGTACGGTGCGGGTCGGCCGCGATTCCCCCAGGGGTGCCCTTCGGCACCCCTCAGCTGTTCGGATTTGTCTGCGATGGGTGGGACGCCGGTGCGGGCCCCCAGGTTGCCTCACGGGCGGGTGCGCGATGATGGAAATCCGGACGATCCGTTCCCAACGTTCCCCCGTAGCGTGCCGGACGGTTCCGTCCCCGTCGATGTCCAAGATCTCAGATCCAGGATCAGAGGTCTCAGTTTCAGGGAGAGCCGTCACATGGCACCGCGAATCCTGCTTGCCCGGCACGGCCAGACGGAATGGTCCGTCAACGGCAATCACACCGGCAGGACGGACATCCCGCTGCTCGACACCGGGCGCGCGGGCGCCAAGCTGCTCGGCGAGCGGCTGCACCGGGGGCCGTGGGCGGACCTGCCCGGTCTCGAGGTCCGGACCAGCCCGCTCGTACGGGCCGCCGAGACGTGCGAGCTCGCGGGGTTCGGCGCGCGGGCCGAGCGGTGGGACGCGCTGATGGAGTGGGATTACGGGGCGTACGAGGGGATGACCCCGGCCGAGATCAAGGCGATCCGCCCGGACTGGTTCATCTGGCGCGACGGGGTGCCGGAGGGGGAGACCCTGGCCGAGCTGTCGGCCCGTGCCGACGAGATCGTCGAGTGGGCCCGCTCTCGCGACCGCGACGTACTGGTCTTCGCCCACGGCCACATCCTGCGGGCGCTCGGGGCGCGCTGGCTGGGCGAGGACGTGTCGTTCGCGGCGCGCGTCCGGCTGGATCCGACGTCGCTGTCGGTGCTGGGGTGGGCGTACGGGGCGCCGGCCCTGGAGCGGTGGAACGACACGGGGCACCTGGAGCGGTAGCCCTGACGGGGTTCCCGGTCCCGGATGCGGTCCCGGATGCCCCGGTTATCGCCAGCCCGTCCGGCGTTTGAGGACGGAACCCTGTACCTGGCGGTCGGGGTAACGATTCCAGCCCGTCCGGCGATTGAGGACGGAACCCTGTACCCCGGTCCGGGGTCACCACCTTTGCCCTCAAACGCCGGGCGGGCTGGTTTTCGCGCTCCGGTCCGGGCAGAGGGTTCCGTCCTCAAACGCCGGAAGGGCTGGTTTTCGCGCCCCGGTCCGGCCGGAGGGTTCCGTCCTCAAACGCCGGACAGGCTGGGTGGGCCCGGGGTGAGTGGGATTTTGCGAACGCGCCGCGGACGGGCTGGGTGGGCCAGGGGTGAGCGGGTCCCGCACGCGCGCCCCGGGCGACCCAGGCCCAGGTCCTACGTACCCAGGCCCTACGTCTTGGTGCCGGAAGCCGTGTGGCGGTCGAGGAAGTCCGTGATGTCGACCGATCCCCGGCCCCGCGGCCGCAGGACCGCCACCGCTCCGGCCAGCATCGCCCTGATCCGGGAGGACCGGACCTGGTCCAGCAGGTCCAGCACCTGGTGGCCCGTGGCCGCCGCCTCCTCCGCGAGGCCCGCCCGTGCCAGGTCCGTGGTCAGCTCGGCCCGGTACAGCGCCAGGTTCCGGGTGAAGTGCGGATCCTGAAGCCGCGTCGCACGCCGTGCGTGCCGCGCCGCCCGCGACCAGTCGCCCAGCGCCGACCAGCACTGCGCCTCCAGCATCTCCAGCTCCGCCTCCCGGAAGAAGCTCATCCACTCCGGGTCCGCGGCGGACGGCCCCTGCCCGAACGCGGTGTGCGCCCGGCCGATCGCCCGCTCGCAGCCGGTACGGTCCCCGAGCCCCGCCCGGCCCCCCGCCTCCCGCAGCGAGAGCAGCGCCATCAGCCTGGGTGAGCCCAGCGGCCGGGCGGCCCGCTGTCCCGCCTCCGCGGCGCGCACGGACTCGCGCGAGCGCCCGGTGTCCCGGGCCAGGAACGACGCGTTGCAGAACGCGTGCGCCTCCAGCGCATGGTCCCCGGCCACCCGCGCCGTGGCCAGCGCCTCCGCGTAGTGCGAACGGGCGTCCTCGAACCGGCCCGAGTCATGGGCCAGCCAGCCCACCGAGATGGCCAGCTCACCGGCCCCGCTGTGCAGCCGGTCCGCCGTGGAGCGCCGGGCCGCGGTCCCGGAGTCGAGCAGCGCGTACGCCGCGCGCAACGGCTGGGCGGCCCGCCGGTAGAGGCCGTCACCGCCGTGCCGGTCGTCCAGCAGACGGATCTGGCGCACCGCCTTCTCGACGGCGTGCACCTCCGCCTCGCCGACCCGGCGCTGCGCGGGCAGGGACACGGAGGCGGTCATGCCACCGAGGCCCAGGCTCAGGGACGCGGCCGCCATCGTGGTGGAGCCGCTCGTCATGAATACGCGACGCAGCACGTCGCACTCCTCGTCGGTGCCGCTGCCGAGCAGCGGGGAAGTCGGGGGCGAAGGGACGTCCGCCGCGGGCCGGGCCCCCCGGCCGCGTACCGATTCACGCGGCGAGAAGCCCAGGTCCGCCAGGTCCGCCCCGGGGAACATGTGCAGGAAGACCCGCTCGTACGCGTAGTTCGGGCAGCGGATCTCGCCGGATTCCACGCGTCCGATGTACCGGGCGTCGCACGCGACCTGCTCGCCGATCTCGCGGGCTGACCTGCGTACCGCGGCAGCGAACTCCCCGGCGGAGCGCTGTCCGCGCAGCCGCCGGAAGGCGAGGTTGGGAACTGCCCGTGTCGACACCATGGCGGGCCCTCTCTGGCGCGAGCCGGGCGTTTGTCTCCGGTGTCCCGGCGGAGCAAGAACGTACCTGTTGTGACAAGGCACACACACTGCGTTTGCTGACGAATCGGGCATCTCGCCCACGATCCGCCATGAACTGCCACCCTTTGCAGCGGTGTGGGGCCGTAGCCGTTGACGCGGTCGGCGCGTTGGTCCATGTGGCGACGGAGTCCGGCTCCGCCCGGCGATGAGAGGAGAGGTCCCTTGTTGCATCTCGATCCGGCGACCGGCTCGCGGACAACCGCGACGACGGCCGCGACGGCCGCGACGGCCGGCCCCGTGGCACCCGCCGAGGGGCCCGCCGCGCCGGGCCCGCCTCCCGGCGCGGAACCCTGCGACCTGGTGACCGTCCCCGCCCGTCAGGGCCTGGAGGCGGTGGACATCCTGCGTCGCGGCGCCGACCAGGAGGCCGTCGGCCCGGTCCTCCACGACGGCCCGTGCGCCACCCTCGGCTTCCTGGTGCCGCCCGGCACCGCCGAGGCCTGGGACGTACCGGGCAGCGCCTGTACGCGGACCGACGGCCGCGGGCTGCGCATCCCCGCCGAGCCGCCCGTCTCCGGCAGCGGCTGGCTGCTGCCCCCCGGCGACGACATCTCGGTCACCGACCCCGCCGTGCTGCGGGCCGCGCTCGACCAGGCCGCCCGGATGATCGAGGCGGCCGACAACTGCCGCTGAGCCCATAATGGCCGCGGGGCGGGTGAGCGGAACCCGCCCGTCCCGGCCGGTCCCGGCCGGTCCCGGACCCGATGAGCAGTGAGCAGGTACGAGCGGTAGTGGCACGTCGAGGAGCCGCCGGCGGAGCGGGCGACCGCAAGCAGCGCGCGGACCGCAGAACCGACCGCAAGGCGGCACGCGGCGCCGAGCGCCCCGGCGGCAACGTCTCCGAGCCGGTGGACGGGGGCCTTGCCGAGCTGGTGCCCGACCGGGAGCGCAGGCACGCCTGGACGCTGACGATCGACGGTGCGCCGCAGTCCCACGTGGACCTCGACGACCCGGCGTACCTCTCCTTCGAGTACCAGCGCAGGATCGGCCACATCGCTGATCTGGCCGCGCCCGCCGGCCAGCCGCTGCACGTCGTGCACCTGGGCGGCGGGGCGTTCACGCTCGCCCGCTACATCGCCGCGACCCGCCCCCGCTCCACCCAGCAGATCGTCGAGGTGGACGCGGCCCTCGTCCAGCTGGTGCGCCGGGAACTGCCGCTGGACCCGCAGGCCAGGATCAGGGTCCGCGCCACCGACGCCCGCGCCGGGCTCGGGAAGATCCAGGACGACTGGGCCGACCTGGTCATCGCCGACGTCTTCAGCGGGGCCCGGACCCCCGCCCACCTCACCAGCACCGAGTTCCTCGCCGAGGTGCGCCGCGTCCTGAAGCCCGGCGGGACCTACGTGGCCAACCTCGCGGACGGCCCCCCGCTGGCCCATCTGCGCGGCCAGATCGCCACCGCCGCGACCGTCTTCCCCGAGCTCGCGCTCGCCGCCGACCCGACCGTGTTCCGCGGCCGCCGCTTCGGCAACGCCGTACTGCTCGCCTCGGACGTGAAGCCGAAGGTCGCGGAGCTGACCCGCCGGGTGGCGACCGATCCGCATCCGGGGCGCGTCGAACACGGGCGTGCGCTCGCGGACTTCACCGGCGGCGCGGCCGCGGTGCACGACGCCGGCGCCCGGCCCTCACCGCCGCCGCCCGCCTCGGCCTTCGACTGAGAGGCCGCCGAGGGGCCGCCGAGAAGCTGTCGGGTGACCTCCGGGCGGGCTGCCGCTCCACGTCACTTCACGATCGCGGCCTCCGGGCGGGCTGCCGTTCCACGGTCACTTCACGATCTCGACCTGCGGCGGATGGTCGTTCCAGGTGCAGAACACCGAGACCGTCGTGCCGTCGTCCTGGGCGAAGTTCACCCGGATCCAGGTCGAGTTCGTCCAGACCCGCATCGACCATCCCGGCTCCGGCGTCGCGGACACCAGCTTCGCGCTGTCCGCGCCCAGCTCGAAGACGATCCGGCCGCCGTCCGTCGAGTAGCCCTTCGCCGTGCCCGCGGGAGTGGCCGATGGGGCGGACGGGGACGAGGGCGGGGACGTGCTCGCGGGGGCGTGCGACCGCGCGGGGGAGGAGATCACGGACGGCTTCGGGGTGGCGGGGGGCGTGCTGCTGGGCGACGGGGACGGTTCCGGGCGGTGCGTCGAGGACGACAGCGTCTCCGTGCCCGCCCGGTCGCCCAGGCCGCCCCGTTCGCCCCGGGCGCTCGCGGAGATCGGCACCGCGCGCGGCGGGTCGTACGCCGTCCCCGCCATCACGGTGTGCACGCCCCACCACGACAGCGTGACCGCCGCGCCGGTGGCGAGCGACCACGCGAGCGCGTGTACGAGTCCTCGTTGCATCCGGCACATCCTGCACCACCGGCCCGCACGGTGTACCGGTACCGCCACCGGCCGGACCCGGGGATGCCGGATGGCGTACGGTGCCGCCCATGCCAAGTGTGCTCGTGGTCGAGGACGACCAGTTCGTACGTTCCGCCCTCATCCGGCACCTGACCGAGGCCTCCCACACGGTACGGAGTGTCGGCACCGCGCTCGAAGCGCTGCGCGAGGTCGCCCACTTCCGGTTCGACGTGGTCATCCTCGATCTCGGGCTGCCCGACCTCGACGGGTCGGAGGCGCTGAAGATGCTGCGCGGCATCACCGACGTGCCCGTCATCATCGCGACCGCCCGCGACGACGAGAGCGAGATCGTCCGGCTGCTCAACGACGGCGCGGACGACTACCTGACCAAGCCGTTCTCCGTGGAGCACCTCTCCGCGCGGATGGCCGCCGTACTGCGCCGCTCGCGGGCCGCGGAGGGCCGGGCGGCCTCCCCGCGCGTCATCCGGGTCGGCGGGCTCTCCATAGACCCGCTGCGGCGCCGGGCCGAACTCGACGGTGCGGACCTCGACCTCACCCGGCGGGAGTTCGACCTGCTGACCTTCCTCGCCGGCCGGCCCGGCGTCGTCGTCGCGCGCAAGGAACTCCTCGCCGAGGTCTGGCAGCAGTCGTACGGGGACGACCAGACCATCGACGTCCATCTCTCCTGGCTCCGGCGGAAACTGGGCGAGACGGCCGCCCGGCCCCGCTATCTGCACACCCTGCGCGGCGTCGGCGTGAAGCTGCAGCCGCCCGCCGGGCCCCCGGAGCCGCCCGCATGAGATGGGCGCTGGTCAAGGTCTGCCTGGCCGTCACCGTGATGGTCGTGGTCGCCTTCGCCGTACCCCTCGGCCTCGTCGTCAAGGAGATGGCCCGCGACCGCGCCTTCTCCGACGCCGAACGGCAGGCCGCGATGATCGGCCCCACCCTCTCCATCACCACCGACCGCGCCGAACTCGAAACGGCCGTGCTCACCACCGAACCCGGCGCCGCCGGCCGGATGGCCGTCCACCTACCCGCGGCAGGCGAGGCCGGCAGCCGGGCGGTGGAGATCGGCAGCCGGCGCGCCACCCGTGAGGACCTGGAGACCGTACGGGAGTCGGGGCGCGCCTCCATCACCGAGGTGCCCGGCGGCTCCGCGCTGCTCCAGCCCACCGCGCTCGGCTCCGGGGGCATCGCCGTCGTCGAGGTGTTCGTGCCCGAGGACGAGGTCTCCAACGGCGTCGCCACCGCCTGGCTGATGCTGGCGGGCGTGGGCATCGCGCTGATCGTCGGCTCGGTCGCCGTGGCCGACCGGCTCGGCGTACGCATGGTGGAGCCCGCCCGGCGGCTCGCGGGGGCCGCGCAGGACCTGGGGGAGGGGCGGCTCGGGACCCGGGTTCCGGAGGAGGGGCCGACCGAACTGCACTCCGCCGCCGTCGCGTTCAACTCCATGGCCGACCAGGTCGTCCAACTCCTCGCCAACGAACGGGAGCTGGCCGCCGACCTCTCGCACCGGCTGCGCACCCCGCTCACCGTCCTGCGGCTCAACGCCGCCTCGCTCGGCGAGGGCCCGGCGGCCGAGCAGACCCGGGCGGCCGTCGAGCAGTTGGAGCGCGAGGTCGACACGATCATCAGGACCGCCAGGGAGCAGCGCCCGCAGACCCAGGGGCAGGGCGGCGGCGGGCCGGGAGCCGGCTGCGACGCCTCCGAGGTCATCCGGGAACGCATGGACTTCTGGTCGGCGCTGGCCGAGGACGAGGGCCGCGAGGTGCGCCTCGCGGGAGTGGACCGTACGGTACGCATTCCGGTGGCCCGCCCCGAACTGGCCGCGGCACTCGACGCGTTGCTGGGCAACGTCTTCCGGCACACCCCCGAGGGCACCGCCTTCGCCGTGGACGTGCACCACAGCGGCGACGCGGTGATCGTGCTGGTCTCGGACGCCGGCGGCGGCATCGCGGACCCCAGGGCCGCCCTGGCGCGCGGCGGCAGCGGCCGCGGCGGTACGAAGGACGCGGTGGGCTCGACCGGGCTGGGCCTCGACATCGTCCGCCGGGTCGCGGAGTCCACCGGCGGCGATGTGCGGATCGGGCGCTCGGTGCTCGGCGGCACGGAGGTGCGCGTCTGGATCGCGCTCGACGGGCAGCGGCCGAAGGGGCGCGGGCACCGGGTCGGGCGGCAGCGGCGCGCGGTGACCCGGCGGAACGCGGGGCCCCGGTTCCGCTCCGGAGCGGGCCCGAACCTTTAGAGCGGCCGATGCGCTCCTTAAGCCCACCCTAAGAACATCAACGCGGGCCCGAATTGCGGCATGTGCCGGATTCGGTGTCGCTAGCGTGCTCTCGCATCCCCCACTTCCGTATGACGAGGCAGGAACGCGATGGGCACCAGCACGCACCGGCGCACGGCGAGCACCAGGGCCAAGGCGATCGGCGCGGTCGTCGCCGCGGCCGTGATCGGCACAGCGGTCTTCGCCCTCACCGGCACGGCCCAGGCGTCATCGGTCGGCGCCGCCTACACCAGGACCAGCGGCTGGACGGGCGGTTACACCGGGCAGTACGTCGTCACCAACGACACCGACAAGGCGAAGTCCGGCTGGACCCTGGAGTTCGACCTGCCCGCGGGCACGAAGCTGAGCTCGCTGTGGAACGGCGAGCACACCGTCAGCGGCAGCCACGTCACGGTCACGCCGGCGAGCTGGGACAAGGAGCTGGCCCCCGGCAAGTCCGTCACCATCGGCTTCGTCACCAGCTCGGACGACAAGGCGGCCGACCCCACCGGCTGCCTCATCGACGACGCCACCTGCTCCGTCGACACCGGGGCCACCCCGGAGCCCAGCGGCCGCCCCACCGGGACCGCGACCCCCGCCCCCACCGGCTCGGCCACCCCCACGGCCCCGCCGACCGGGACACCGGCCCCCACGCCGACCCCCACCAGCACCGACGCGGGCGGCAGCGGCGGCACCGCGAGCGGGGCGGGCTTCGCCCCGTACGTCGACACCTCGCTCTACCCTGCCTTCGACCTGACCGGCACCGCCACCAAGACCGGCGTCAAGCAGTTCAACCTCGCCTTCATCACCTCCGGCGGCAGCTGCGCCCCGCTCTGGGGCGGTGTCACCGGCCTCGGGGACGACCAGGTCGCCTCCCAGATCGACGGCCTGCGCGCGGCGGGCGGCGACGTCCGGGTCTCCTTCGGCGGCGCGTCCGGCTCCGAGCTGGCGCTGAACTGCACCTCGGCCGCCGACCTGGCCACGGCCTACGGCAAGGTCGTGGACACGTACAAGCTGACCAAGGTCGACTTCGACATCGAGGGCGGCGCGCTGCCCGACACCGCGGCCAACTCCCGCCGCTCGCAGGCCATCGCCCAGCTCCAGAAGTCCCACCCCGGCCTGGACGTCTCCTTCACCCTGCCGGCGATGCCCGAGGGCCTGACCCAGCCCGGTGTGGACCTGGTCGCCGACGCGAAGAAGAACGGCGTGGACGTCGGGGCGGTCAACATCATGGCGATGGACTACGGCGCCTCGTACAGCGGCGACATGGGCACGTACGCGATCCAGGCGGCCACCGCCACCCAGGCCCAGGTCAAGGGCGTGCTCGGGCTCTCCGACGCGGATGCCTGGAAGGCCGTCGCGGTCACCCCGATGATCGGCGTCAACGACGTCAGCACCGAGATCTTCAAGGTCGAGGACGCCACGCAACTGGTCGAGTTCGCCCAGGACAAGGGCCTCGGCTGGCTCGCGATGTGGTCGGGCACCCGGGACAAGGAGTGCGAGGGCGGCGCGAAGCCGTCCGCCGACGCCTCGTGCAGCTCGATCGCGCAGGAGCCGCTCGCCTTCACGAAGGCGTTCGGAGCCTACAAGTAGCCACCACCCCCCGCGCATCCCGGCCGGTCCCCACTCCCCCCACATCCGGCCGGGGTGCGCCCCCATTCCCGCGGGCGGAAGCCGCGGCAGCCGGGCTACCGCGGCAGCCGGGCTACCGCGCCCGGTTCACCGCGGACAGCACCGCCGCCACCGACGACGCGAGCGCGGAGGCGTCCTGGCCCGCCCCCCAGCGCACCTCACCGCCGACCCGGCACTCCGCGTACGACGTCACCGTGGACCACGCCGCGTCCGCCCCGTGCTCCGAGAAGTCGAGGATCGTGACCTCCACGCCCGCGGCCGCCAGAGCGTGCGTGAACGCGGACACCGTGCCGCTGCCCGTGCCCTCGTAGTCGCCCTCGCGCCCGTCCACCCGCAGCGTGCAGACGAACCGGTGGCCACCGGCCGGATCGCGCTCCGCCGACCAGGACGTCAGGGCGATCGCCCCGTCCCGCCCCGGGACCAGATACGTCGCCTCGAACAGCTCCCACAGATCCTTCGGCGTGGCCTCCAGACCGCTGTCGTCCGTCGCGTCCTGCACCGTACGGGAGAAGTCCGCCCGCATCCGGGCCGGCAGGTCCACGCCGTGGCTGCCGCGCAGCAGATGGGCGATGCCGCCCTTGCCCGACTGGCTGTTGACCCGGATGACGGCCTCGTAACTGCGCCCCACGTCCGCCGGGTCGATCGGCAGGTACGGCACCGACCACAGCTCGCAACCGCTGCTCTCGTGGTGCGCGAAGCCCTTGCTGATCGCGTCCTGGTGGGTACCGGAGAACGCGGTGTACACCAGGTCGCCGCCGTACGGATGGCGCGGCGGCACCGGCAGCCGGTTGCAGTGCTCGACCGTGCGGCGGATCTCGTCGATGTCCGAGAAGTCGATCATCGGATCGACGCCCTGGGCGTGCAGGTTCAGGGCCAGGTTGACCAGGTCGACATTGCCGGTGCGCTCCCCGTTGCCGAACAGGCAGCCCTCCACCCGCTGCGCCCCCGCCAGCACCGCGAGCTCCGCGCACGCCACCCCCGTACCCCGGTCGTTGTGCGGGTGGACGGAGAGGATCACCGCGTCGCGCCGGTCCAGATGGCGGTGCGTGTACTCGATCTGGTCCGCGTACACGTTGGGCGTCGCGATCTCCACCGTGGCCGGCAGGTTGTGGATCACCGGCCGGTCCGGTGAGGCGTCCCAGACCTCGGTGAGGCTGTTGCAGATCTCCAGCACGTAGTCCGGTTCGGTCAGGATGAAGACCTCGGGCGAGAACTCGAACCGGATGTCCGCCCCCGGCCTGGCCCGCGCCAGCCGCTCCATCTGCCGCGCGGCGTCCAGCACCACGCCGTGCACCTCGGCCCGGTCGCGTTTCAGGACGACGTCCCGCCAGACAGGGGCGGTCGGGATGTAGAGGTGGACGACCACCCGGTCCAGGCCCGCGACGGACTCGAAGGTCCGTTCGATCAGATCAGCCTTGGCCGGGGTGAAGACGACCACCGTCACGTCGTCCGGCACGGCCCCGCTCCGAGCCAGGTGCCGGACGAAGTCGAAGTCGGTTCGGCTCGCGGACGGGTAGCCGACCTCGATCTCCTTGAACCCCATCGCGACCAGCAGATCGAACATCCGGCGCTTGCGCGGGGTGTCCATCGGCTCGGCCAGCGCCTGGTTGCCGTCCCGCAGATCGACGGGCACCCAGAGCGGGGCCCGCTCGATCCGGGCCTGCGGCCAGGTGCGCCCGGTCAGCGGGATGTCGACGCGGTCGAAGGCGGAACGGTAGCGGTGTGACGGCATGGAGCTGGAGCGCTGCCGGTTCCAGTGGGGCGCGGCCTCGGGTACGGGCCCGCGCGGGGTGCGGATCGTGGGGAAGCCGTGCATCGGGGACAGCACGTCGGACGTGAACTCGGACATGAACGCGGTCTCTTCTCGCATCGCCGGACGCGACCGGCACAGCACGGCACCCCGCGGCGGGGTGCCGATCGCTTCAGGCCCCGCCGCGGCAGCCGAGAAGAAGGAAACCGCCGTACGTCATGATCGGTACAGTAGCCAGAAACCAAGTCCTCAGACAACCTGACAGGTGAATCCCGTGTCCTCGCTCGGTCCGCTCCGCCCCAGCCCTCTGGTCGAACAGGCCACGAGCCATCTGCGCGCGCAGATCACCGAGGGGCACTGGCCGGTCGGCACGAAGATCCCCGGCGAGACCACCCTCGCCAAGACGCTGGGCGTGGGCCGCTCCACCGTCCGCGAGGCGGTGCGCACACTCGCCGCGCTCGGCCTGCTCCAGTCCCGCCAGGGAGCCGGCGTCTTCGTCATCGCCGACCACGCGGCGCGGGACTGGCCGGACCGGCTGCGCCGGGCCGCCGTCGCCGACGTCCACGAGGTGCGCATGCTGATCGAGGTCCAGGCCGCCCGGCTGGCCGCCCGGCGGCGCACAGACGAGGACCTGGCCGCCCTGGACGCGGCACTCACGGCGCGGCGGGCGGCGGGCGCCGGGCCGGACGACGGGTTCGTGGACGCGGACATCGCCCTGCACCGGGCCGTGGTGGCGGCCGCCCACAACCCCGTACTCACCGATCTCTTCGGTGAGTTCGTCCCCGTGCTGCGGCAGGCGCTCATCGACCTGGTGGAGCTGACCGGCCTGCGCCGCGACGACCCGCACCACGGCGACGCGGCACACCGGGCCCTGGTCGCGGCGGTCGTGGCGGGCGACGCGGAATCGGCGGGCCGGGCCGCCGAGGCGGAGCTGGAACAGACCCTGGCCCGCCTGCGCGCCACCTGACCCTCCGCAGGGAACTCCCGCCCGCCGCACGCCCCACGGCAGGATCCAGGCCCCCCCCGGGTTCGGGGAAAGAACGCGAGAGCGCTCCCCAGTACCCCCGTAGCGCGGTCTCCCGTTCACCTTCCGGCGGGCGGTCCGGGGAAATCGGGACCGGTGGAGGGCGTTTCGGGGGGTCGGCGGAAATCCGGGGAGATCATCGCGGCTTCCCGGCGCCGGCGTCGTAATCCTGCCCCAACAAGCCTGTCACCTGCGGGAATTCGGGAATGGAAGATTCCGCATCACCTGTCCACGCGCTTTGGCAAGCCCTTGGCCGGACACGGTCTCGTGACTTGCAGGACACGCTCGCGCAACGGAAGCGCCTTCAACTCTTGACACCCACCCCTCTCAGGCAGGAACCTTCCGACATCGACGCATGGGAGCGCTCCCACATCGCAGGAGGATTTCTCGTGCGAACGGCACTGCCCGTGTCCTCCCCCCTGAACCATCCGGCACCCGCACCCACCAGCGCGTATGCCACGCAGTCAGAACGCCAGTCCCACCCTGGAACAAGGAGTAGTGGAATGCGTATCACCCGCACCGCCGCCGGTCGGAGCCGCAGAGTCGCGGTCCTGGCCACCACGGGCCTGACAGCCACGGCCCTGTTGCTGACCGGCTGCAGCAGCGACTCGGACGATTCGGACAGCACGGGCGCCGATGCGAACGGGAAGATCACGCTGACCGTCGCCGACTACGGGCAGTTCGGCTACAAGGAAGCCGGCCTCTTCGCGAAGTACCACGAGCTGCACCCGAACATCACGGTGAAGGAAGAGACCACCGCCAAGGAGGAGGACTACTACCCGAAGCTGCTCCAGCAGCTGAACTCGGGCAGTGGACTGGCCGATGTCCAGGGCCTCGAGGTCGGACGCATCAAGGAGCTCGTCGACACCAAGGCGGACCAGTTCGCCGACCTGAGCAAGGTCATCGACGTCAAGGAGTGGGTGTCCTGGAAGGCGAAGCAGGCCACCACGACCGACGGCAAGGTGATCGGCGCGGGTACCGACATCGGCCCGATGTCGCTCTGCTACAACACCGAGCTCTTCAAGAAGGCCGGCCTGCCGACTGACCGCAAGGAAGTCGCCGCCAAGCTCGCCGGGGGCTGGGAGGACTACCTCAAGCTCGGTGAGGAGTTCAAGAAGCAGGCGCCTGCGAAGACGTACTTCATGGACTCCGCCAGCGCGATGTTCAACGCCGTCGTCAGCTCGAACTCGAAGCAGTACTACGACGAGAGCGGCAAGGCGATCTACAAGGACAGCCCCAGCGTCAAGCAGGGCTGGAACCTGGCGGCCGAGGCCGCGGACAAGGGACTGACCCAGGGCCTCGCCCAGTTCGGTGACCCGTGGAAGGCCGGTCTGCGCAAGAGCACGGTGGCCACCGTGGTCTGCCCCGCCTGGATGGCCGGTCAGATCTCGATCGCCGCCGGTGACGCCAACAAGGGCAAGTGGGACATCACCACCGCCCCCGGTTCGGCCGCCGCCAACTGGGGCGGATCGTTCCTCGGTGTGCCCAAGTCGGGCAAGAACGTCGAGGAGGCAGGCAAGCTCGTCAAGTGGCTGACCGCCCCCGAGCAGCAGGCCGCCGTCTTCAAGGCGATCGGTGTCTTCCCGTCCAACGAGGGCGCGTACGAGCTGGCCGACGTGAAGGGCGCCACGCTCCCGTACTTCAGCGACGCACCGATCGGGCAGGTCTACGCCGACGAGGCCAAGTCCATCCCCGAGGCCGTCATCGGCCCGAAGGACGCCGCCATCAAGGAAGCCATCTCCACCCAGATCAACAACATGGAGCAGCGCGGAACCGAGCCCGACAAGGCGTGGGACGCGGCGACGGAGAAGATCGACAAGGTGATCGGCTGACGTTCGCAGCGGCGGGCGGCCCCGGGCCGCCCGCACCTGCGCGTCACCGTCCCGCGGGTGCAGGGCCGGGCGGGACACGTCTGCCGATGGGCTTGCACGGGGCGACCGGGTACCTCCCGGCCGCCCCGTGGAAGCCCACCGCACGCGTCCTGGGCCCTGCCTCGTACCCGGGTAACTCAAGCACTCCAGGGAAGGAATCCCGCCCGTGGCCACCTCGTCTCCCACCCGGGACGCATACGCCCCGCCACCCCCGAAGAAGCCAGTGAGCATCCGCCGGCAGACGTGGCGGAGCCGCATCTGGCGGTTCGACGACAAGGCGTCGCCGTACGCCTACATAGCCCCGTTCTTCCTCGTCTTCGGCGCCTTCGGGCTCTATCCGCTGATCTACACCGGCTGGATCGCCCTGCACCGGGTCGAGATGACCGGCATGAACAAGATGGAATGGGTCGGCTGGGACAACTTCGACAAGATCCTGCACGACTCGGAGTTCTGGACGGCTGTCAGCAACACCTTCCTGATCGGTGTCATGTCGACGGTCCCGCAGCTGCTCGTGGCCCTGGGCCTGGCGCACCTGTTGAACTACAAGCTCCGGGCCAGCACCTTCTGGCGCACGGTCATCCTCACCCCGTACGCCACCTCGGTGGCCTCCGCGGCCCTCGTCTTCGCCCTGGTCTTCCGGGCCGACGGCGGTCTGCTGAACTGGGCGCTGGACTTCGTCGGCTTCGGTGACACCAACTGGGCCAACGGCCACTGGACGTCCAAGATCGCCATCTCCGTCATCGTGATCTGGCGCTGGACCGGCTACAACACGCTGATCTACCTCGCCGCGATGCAGGCGGTTCCGTCGGACCTGTACGAGGCGGCCTCGCTCGACGGCGCCTCGCGCTGGCAGCAGTTCCTCAAGGTGACCATCCCCTCGCTGCGGCCCACGATTCTGTTCACGATCGTCATCTCGACCATCGGTTCGATGCAGCTGTTCGGCGAGCCGCTGCTGCTGGAGGGCGGCCCCCTCGGCGCGACCGGCGGCAACGAGAACCAGTACGAGACCCTCAGCATCTACCTCTTCAACTACGGCTGGAGCCTGGGGCATCTCGGCCCGGCCGCCGCAGTGGCCTGGGCGATGCTCGTCCTCCTGCTGCTCATCGCCGCGGTCAACTGGCTCATCGGCCGCTTCGTACGCAAATCCGCGGTCTGACCGGGAGCGATATCCATGACCATCACCAGCCCCACCAAAGTTTCGGGGTCCGCCCTCCCGGCGCGCACCGCGCACCGTGCGCCGAAGCGTCCGAGCCGCTTCAAGCCCGGTGCGGGGCAGCAGCTGAAGGGCGGTCCGTTCGCCTACATCGCGCTGACCGTCGTCGGTATCGGCTCGCTGCTGCCGCTGTACTGGACCCTGGTGGCCGCGTCCCACACCCAGGACGAGGTCTTGGCCTCCACCCCGCCGTTCGTGCCCGGCGGGCGGCTGTTCCACAACCTGGAGGCCGCCTGGACCCAGGCGCATCTGGGCAAGGCGATAGTCAACAGCTTCATCGTCTCCGGCTGCATCACGCTGGCGACGCTCTTCTTCTGCACCCTGGCCGGCTACGCCTTCGCCAAGATGCGCTTCCGCGGCCGCGGGGCACTGATGACCGCGGTCATCGCGACCCTGACGATCCCGCCGCAGCTCAGCGTCGTCCCGCTGTTCATGATGATGGCCGATCTCGGCTGGAGCGGAAGCCTGGAGTCGGTTATCTTCCCGACCCTGGTCAGCGCGTTCGGCGTGTTCTTCATGCGGCAGTACCTGATCGAGGCGCTGCCGTACGAGCTCATCGAGGCCGCCAAGATCGACGGTGCGAGCAACTTCCGTATCGTGCGAAGCGTCGTGCTCCCGGTGGCCCGCCCCGCGATGATGGTGCTGGGCATGCTCACCTTCGTCCAGGCGTGGAACGACTTCTTCTGGCCCTACCTCGCACTGACTCAGCAGAACCCCACCCTTCAGGTGGCCCTCGGTCAGCTGAAGGCCTCCTACACCCCCGACGAGAGCATCGTGATGGCCGGCGCGCTGATCAGCACGCTGCCGCTGCTCGCGGTGTTCGTCATCTTCGGCAAGCAGATCGTCGGCGGGATCATGTCCGGCGCAGTCAAGGGCTAACACCCCGTCAACTGCCGTTTCCCGGAAGCCCCGTACGGCCCGTACCTGACCGCGGGCCGTGCGGGTTCCGGAGTTCCACCTCCCCCTGCCCCTGTCCGTCCACTCCTGGGAGCGCTCCCGCATGACTGCTGTACGACCCGACATCGCCCCGAAGCAGGCGCCCGAGGCAACGAGATTCCCGACAGGCTTCGTCTGGGGGGCGGCCACCGCCGCCTACCAGGTCGAGGGCGCCGCGGCCGAGGACGGCCGCACCCCCTCCATCTGGGACACCTTCAGCCGTACGCCGGGCAAGGTCCGCAACGGCGACACCGGAGACATCGCCGCCGATCACTACCACCTGTACCGCGACGACGTTGCGCTGATGAAGCAGCTCGGGCTGAAGGCGTACCGTTTCTCCATCTCCTGGTCCCGGGTACAGCCCACCGGGCGCGGCCCGGCCGTCGAACGCGGTCTGGACTTCTACCGCAAGCTCGTCGACGAGCTGCTCGAAGCCGGCATCGCCCCGGTCGCCACCCTCTACCACTGGGACCTGCCCCAGGAGCTGGAGGACGCCGGCGGCTGGCCGCAGCGGGTGACCGCGGACCGGTTCGCCGACTACGCCGCGATCATGGCGGGCGCGCTCGGCGACCGCGTCGCGACCTGGACCACCTTCAACGAGCCGTGGTGCTCGGCCTTCCTCGGATACGGCTCCGGCGTGCACGCTCCGGGCCGCACCGAGCCCGCCTCCGCCCTGCGGGCGGCCCATCACCTCAACCTCGCCCATGGCCGGGCGATCGAGGTTCTGCGCGGTCAACTCCCCGCTGCCGCGCAGACCTCGGTCACCCTCAACCTCCACCAGGTCCGCCCGCTCACCACGAGCGCGGCCGACGCCGACGCGGCCCGCCGGATCGACGCGGTGGGCAACCGGATCTTCACCGGGCCGATGCTGCGCGGCGAGTACCCCGAGGACCTGATCGCCGACACCGGGCACCTGGTGGACTGGTCGAAGCTGGTCCAGGACGGCGACCTGGCGGCCATCTCCCGCCCGGTCGACGTCCTCGGCGTCAACTACTACACGCCGACGCTGGTCTCCACGCCCGAGGCGGGCTCCGGTGACACGCGCAACGACGGCCACGGCGCCAGCGACCACTCCCCGTGGCCCGGCTCCGAGCACGTCGCCTTCCACCTCGCCGAGGGGAAGGAGCGCACCGCGATGAACTGGTCGATCGACCCCGACGGGCTCTACAACCTCCTCATGGACGTCACCCGGGACCACCCGGGACTGCCCCTGATGGTCACGGAGAACGGCGCGGCGTTCGACGACTACGTCTCGCCCGAGGGGCGGGTGGAGGACCCCGAGCGGATCGAGTACCTGCACGGGCACCTCGACGCCGTGCGGCGCGCGGTGGCCGACGGCGCCGACGTCCGCGGCTACTTCCTGTGGTCGCTGATGGACAACTTCGAGTGGGCGTACGGCTATTCGAAGCGCTTCGGCACCGTGTACGTCGACTATGCCTCCCAGCGCCGCATCCCCAAGGCGAGCGCCCACTGGTACGCCGACGTGATCCGCCGCCACGCCCTGCCGCCGGGCGGCCTGTCCTGATCCCGCACCACCCCTGAGACCCGGCCCCGTGCCGGGTCTCAGGCATGTCCGCGTCCCCTTTCTCCGCCCCGCCTCCGGGACCTGCGGGGGCCCCTTGACCACGCGCGTAGAGTGGGAGCGCTCCCACGCTGTGGGGGCTGGGGAGCGGCCGACCGGTCCCGTCGAGTGTCAAGAGAGCCAACACCAGGACTTGGTTTGGTTATCCGACTGTGAGAAATTGACCGCGAACGGGAGGCAGCCATGACGGCAGCGCGAGTACGGAGCGGGGGCCGGCCCACGCTAGAGGAAGTCGCGGCACGGGCGGGAGTGGGTCGCGGCACGGCCTCACGGGTCATCAACGGCTCACCGCGGGTCAGCGCGCACACCCGGGAGGCGGTGGAGGCTGCCGTCGCCGAACTGGGCTACGTACCCAACCGCGCCGCCCGCGCCCTGGCCGGGAACCGTACGGACGCCATCGCGCTCGTGGTGCCGGAGTCGGAGAGCCGCTTCTTCGCGGAGCCCTACTTCTCCGACATCGTCCGCGGGGTCGGCGCGGCGCTGGCCGACACCGAGATGCAGCTGCTGCTCACCCTCGTCGGCAGCGACCGCGAACGCCGAAGACTCGCACAGTATCTGACCGCCCACCGCGTGGACGGCGTGCTGCTGGTCTCCGTGCACGCCGACGACCCGCTGCCCGACCTGCTGGAACAGCTCGGCATGCCCGCCGTGATGAACGGCCGCAGGTCCGCGACCGAGCCGCTGCCCTCGGTCGACTCCGACAACTTCGAGGGCGCCCGCGGCGCCGTCGAGCACCTCGTCTCCCGGGGCCGCCGCTCCATCGCCACCATCACCGGCCGACTGGACGTCTACGCTTCCCAGCGGCGCCTGGACGGGTACCGCCAGGCGGTCTCCGAGGCCGGGCTCGAACCGGACGAGCGGCTGGTCGCCCTCGCCGACTTCTCCGAGGAGGGCGGCGTGCGGGCCATGCGCGAACTGCTCGACCGCCGCCCGGACGTGGACGCGGTCTTCGCCGCGTCCGACCTGATGGCGGCGGGCGCCCGCCAGGTGCTCCGCGAGGCAGGCCGGCGCATCCCGGACGACGTGGCCCTCATCGGCTTCGACGACTCGGCCGTGGCCCGGCACATGGACCCGGCGCTGACGAGCGTGCGCCAGCCGATCGAGGAGATGGGGCGCACGATGACCCGGGTGCTCCTCGACATGATCGCGGGCGAGAGCGACGACCGGCCGCAGATCGTGCTCCCGACGGAACTGGTGGTCCGGGACTCCTCGTGAGGCGGGGGCGGGGGCGGGGGCGGGGGCGGGGGCGGCGGCGGCGGCGCGACCGGCGCGAGGCGATCAAGCCCCGCCCCCAACGGTGCCGGCAGAGAATTGAGAGCGAAGTGGGCGTGAAGAGGGGCGTCTCGGGCGCGTATATGCGTCCAGATCGCTCTCAACTCGGTGGCGCGAGGGAAGTGCGAGTACGCGGCGCTCAAGGCCAGCCGTGTGCGCTGCTCGCCGAGGTCGGTTTGCCGGCGTCAAGGTGTTGGTCGCCGACAGAAAGGCCGGACTCTACTGTCCGAGATCTTTGAGTCGGGCTTCCACTTCTAGAGATTTCTTTAGATCGGCTTCGAAGAGAGGTGGATTGGTCCTGGCCAGGTGACGGTGTATTTTGACGGCCTCTTCGATGGCGGCCAGGCCGTCGTCCCGTTGTCCGCCCTGCCCCTGCCGGACGGCGAGGACGTACACGGACTCGGCGAGGTCGGGCAGGTAGGCGTCGGGGTTGGCCTTGGCCAGGCCACGGTAGTGCTCGGTGGCTTCTTTGATGGCGGCCAGGCCGTCGTCCCGCTGTCCGCCCTTCCACTGCTGGATGGAGAGGTTGTTCAGGGACAGAGCGAGGTCGGGCAGGTAGGCGTCGGGGTTGGCCTCGGCCAGGCCGCGGCGGATCCTGACGGCTTCCTCGATGGCGGCCAGGGCTTCCTTCCGCCGTCCCACCTCACCCAGGCGGTTGGACAGGTTGTTCAGGGACATGGCGAGCTTGGGCAGGTAGGCGGTGGGGTTGGCCTCGGCCAGGCCACGGTAGTGCTCGATGGCTCTTTTGACGGCGTATAGGCGGTCGTCCCGCTGTCCCACGTGCCGCTGCCGGATGGAGAGGTTGTTCAGGGACTCGGCGATGTCGGGCAGGTATGCGTTGGGGTCGGCCTTTTCCAGGCTCTTGCGGATCGTGTTGGATTTTCTGCTGGCGGCTCGGCTTTCGTTCTCCCGTCCCGCCATGCTCAGATCGGCGGACAGGTTGTTCAGGGACTGGGCGAGATCCTGTAGGTAGGCGTTGCGGTTGCGGCTGCCCCTGAGGCTGAGTCTGACCAGGCCGCGGCGGATCCTGACGGCTTCCTCGATGGCGGCCAGGGCTTCCTTCCGCCGTCCCGCCTCCCCCAGCCGCATGGACAGGTAGTGCAGGGATGTGGCGAGGTCGCGCAGGTAGGTGTTGTAGGTGTTGCGTTTGAGGCAGGCCTTGAGGCCTGCCTCGGCAAGGATCGCCCGGTACCGGCGGGTGAGGGCTTGGCTGAGGTGCACCGCTGGGGCGGCTAGGCGTTGGCTGCTCCTCGGGAGCTGCGTACTGAGGGTTTCGAGATCAGCGAGGGAGGTGTCGGGGTCGCTGATGGCCTTAGTGAGGGCGGTGATGAGGGGATCGGGATGGTCGGTGCGGGTCGCGGTGGCTATGACCGAGGCGCCGAGATCAAGGCGGCTTCTGCAGAGGGCAGTGAGTTGTCCGGCAAGTCTCTCTCGGAAGACGGGGTGGGCTGCGGCGCGGCTGTAGACGGTGAGCAGCCGATCGACCTGGGTTTGGTCGGCTTCCTTGAGGAGTTGCTCGGCGAGGGCAGGGTTATCCCGCAGGATGTGGCCGACGTGGCGTTCGGCGAGTCGGTCGGGTTGGAGCGTGCCCCAGGGCAGCTGAGTGCCTGCTGGAGGGGGGTAGAGGGCGGAGATCCAGGTGGTGACTCGGTTGCGACAGTCGCGAGGCTGATCCTTCAGCACGGGAAGCCGTTGCCACAGTCGGTCGGCTTGTTCGCGGTCGGCGGCGCCGACAAGGTGGGCGGCGGCCAGCGCCGTCTCCAGCGTAGAAAGGCTCAGGGGCTGGGGGGTGAGGCCCTGGGAGTCTGCGTTCTGCTTCCAGTATCGGCTTTCGTGTCTCAGCAGCCGGTCTTCGACATCCGCAGCCGGAGAAACATCGCTCGGGTGGTCTCCGACGGCGTCGGTGGCTCCGGGAGGATCGATGGTGTCGAGGAGGTCGACGAGGGCGGTCATCTGGAGGGTGAGGACGTTGCTGTAGGGGGATTGGTCCAGCGTCGGCGGCCGCAGGCCGGCCGCATTCTTGAGCCAGTCGTGTCCGGCCGGACAGTGGTTCCGCGACAGTGCGCGGGCCATGGCGCCGGCCGCGTTGCTGTAGTGGTCGGCCCGGTCGTCCGGGCTGTCCTCCAGCGGGTCGAGGAAGTGAGTGGGAGGTTTTGTGGGGTCGTCCAGTCGGGCAGCGCTGATTGCCCGGCCCCACCACTCACCCTTGGCGCGGGCGAGCAGCAGGAGCCTGAGAGGGGAGGTTGCAGTGTGGTCGGAGGCGGCCTCCACCAGGGCGGCGAGCTGTTCGACGCGGGCTTCGGCGTAATCAAGGATGACCAGTAGCGGCTTGGAAACGTGCCGCACATCCGTCAGCTGGTTCACGGCGGCGTTCGCCTTCGGCCACAAGACGACCCAGCCGTCGGGGGCCAGTTGGGCAGCGAGGCGGTGTGCGAGACGGGTTTTGCCCTGGCCTCCCGGCCCGTGCAGCAGCCTGGCCCCGAACGCGTCCTCGGCGTTGCACCAGTTCTCCAGTTCCCCGAGGAGCTCTTCGCGGCCGTGGAAGGGCACGGTCTGGTGCCGGGCATCGAGCAGCGCCGCGGGCGAGGACAGACTCCCGCTTCGGCCGGGTACCTGGGCGGAGTCGGTAAGAAGCTGAAGTTCCGCTGCCTCCAGGCCGTGATCCGCTCCGGCGCCGTGCTCGGCGAGCGTGGCCCGAAAGGCCGGCTCCTTCTTGGCGTGGAGGACGTAGGCGGGTACGACGTTCAGCTGCCCACCGCCGGAGTGTGCGCGGTCCGAGGCCACCACCCCGATCAGCAGCCGGTCGCAGAATACCGCCGCGCCCGACATGCCACCCCACGGCGAGGTCCCATCGGGTGACCACCGCGGGGGCTGCTGAAGCAGGTCCATCACGTACTGGTTGCCCACGAATCCACTGCCCGGATTCAACTTTCCTTCCAGCTGCGCAGCCTCAACTGCCTTGCCGTCACGCTGCGCGACATCCGGCATGCCCCAGCTATCGCAGGCGATGCCCGTTTGGTCCGTCGCCAACCGGCCCCACCTCACTGGTTCCACCGGCGGCTGCCAGTACGGATCATCGTCGACCAGGACCAGAGCAGCGTCATCATGGGCACCTGGGGTGCCACGCCACACGACCCTCCCGCTCGCCTCTCCTCTGCCGGCGGGGTGAAAGACCCTCGCCTGGGTTCCGGTGGGACCGACAACGTGAGCGGAGGTCAACACCAGCCGCCCGCCCACCGCATACCCCGAACCAAGCCCACCCAGCCCAGTCACCCCAGCCACACGTTCCCGCTCCATCTCAGCCCTCCACGGTCTCGCCTGAGGCCCCACGCCCAGGGACCGGAACAGTTGCCTCGGGCCGGCTTCGGCTCAGTCCTCGATCCGCTGCGTGGAGTCTCCGGGCCCGGACTGGCGCGGTTGCGTCGTATGCACCAGCAAATCCCCGCCGGCCGCGGTCTTCGGGGTGAGGGTGAACGACACCCGGTGCGTGCGCCCGCGCGACACTCCTGCCTCGGTCTCAGCGCCGACCGCCCAAAGCTTGAAGCCGGCCTTCGCCTTCGCGTCCGCCCGCAGCTCGACCTCGAACTCCATCCCCACCGGCCCCACCGCGAACACCATCCGCGGATCCTCACCGACCTGCGCCGCCGCCGCGAGCAATTCGTTGCGTACCGCCGCCACCGCATCCACCAGAGGAATATCCATCAGACCACCCCTAACTGACACCTGATCACACTGATGTGGACACCCTAGAGCCAGACCAGTGGCCGCTGCAGCCGATCTCTGCCTCACCGCGTGCCCGCCCTGTCCTGTGTGGGGATGCCGCGAATCACCCCTTTCTCACTCGGTAGCGACGGCGTGTAGCAGCTGTCGTTGACGTGGAAGGGCAGGGGCAGATCTCACCGCGGACTGCTTCAGGGCGTGGGCCGAGTTGGTCAAGGCGGGGGAGATCAAAGAAGGTGCCTCCGTAGCCATGAGCTTCCGAGGGTCACAGAGCGTAGACAACTCCATGATCACGGAAGGTCTGCGGCGTAGTCGGCATGGGGCGCTCGCCGTCGAGGCCGACCCGTCGATCCGCGGACTCCCCGATCTTGAAGTTTGCCTTGATGTGCTGATCCTTCGGGGTCACCTTCTCTGCAATATGGTTAAAAAAGTCCGGAATGTCGTGCAGAAATCCCGGCAGCTTCAGATCGTTCGGGTGTTGGGCGATTTTCGCCGCCTTCATGGCGGTGTCGACTTTCCCGCATCCGGACATGCTCACAATGGCAAGCAGTACACAGCCAGTCACAACCGCGCGAAACTTGAAACGCCTCACCAAAACCACGCTTCCTCGTCATGGAGCGCCGCATCCGCGAACCGCAGGTTCAGCAGGCAGCTCTTCCGGTCTCAGCCTTCACCCGCAGCCGGGCATTGCCCTGCGCTCCGCACAGAGGGGCGCAAAGGAACTAAATGGTGGCATACCTACTATGCCGTCCCCATGCGGGTCAATACACCGCAGATCCGCTCGGGGGTCCTGACCGGGGCGCTGGTCTACGCTGCTCGTAATTGCGTACGTTGCCGCCTTCACGTCAGCCGCCACGATCTCGACTGTCAGTCTCAACTCCCGTATCAGAGCCCCCTGATGGCCTCATAGTACGGCCACGGGGCACCCCGTTCGGACAACAGCCGACGTTCCTCGTGGCGGCTGCCCGTCCGGTCGGAGGCTGCCGCCCGGAGGGGCACGTCGCAGCCATGGGGGCGTGCGCCCCCGATCGGCTGGACCCTCCGGATTCGGCAACCAGGGGTGCGTCGACGCTGCGCACCAGCCACGGGCCTGGGCGGCGATGCCGGTGGGGCACTTGCCGGTGTTGCATTTCTGCGCCTGGATGCAGCCGATGGACAGCATCGCCTCACGGGCGACGTTGATCATGTCGACACCCGGGGCGAACACGACGGCGGCGTTCTCGGGGCAGGCCGAGCTTGCCGGAACCGATCACGGCGCCGGGCTGCGCCGCGCGAGGCGCGAGGCGCGGACGTCGAAGCCGGGCGCCACGGACCGGCCCGTCCCCCAAGCCCCGCACATGACGGAGGGCCGATCCGCTCTCGCGAATCGGCCCTCGATCATTCAGGGTGAGTAACGGGACTCGAACCCGCGACATCCTGGACCACAACCAGGTGCTCTACCGTCTGAGCTATACCCACCATGTCCGGGCGTTTCCGACCGGCCGAGAAAAAGTGTACAGGGTCTGAGAGGGTGCTCGCGCCCTCATTGTTCTGCCGCCGGTCCTGGCCCCCGAAAGGGCCGTGACCAGCGGCTTTCCCAAGGACCTAGGCCGAGGGCTGCGACACGCGCGCAGCGATCGACTTCGCGCGCTCGGAGTCCGGCCCCGGCTGGGGGACGAAGACCGCCTCGCGGTAGTACCGCATCTCCGTGATGGAGTCACGGATGTCGGCGAGTGCGCGGTGGTTGCCGTTCTTCTCCGGACTGTTGAAATACGCCCTCGGGAACCAGCGGCGGGCCAGCTCCTTGACCGAGGAGACATCGACGATCCGGTAGTGGAGGTAGCCCTCCAGCGACGGCATGTCCCGCAGCAGGAAGCCGCGGTCGGTGCCGACCGTGTTCCCGCAGAGCGGGGCCTTGCCGGGCTCCTTCACGTGCTCGCGGACATAGGCCAGGACCTTCTCCTCGGCGTCGGCCAGGGTGGTGCCCCCGGCCAGCTCGTCGAGCAGGCCCGAGGCGGTGTGCATCTGCCGCACCACCTCGGGCATGGTCTCCAGCGCCGCGTCCGGCGGGCGGATCACGATGTCCACCCCTTCGCCGAGCACGTTCAACTCCGAGTCGGTGACCAGTGCGGCCACCTCGATGAGTGCGTCTTCCGTCAACGAGAGCCCGGTCATCTCGCAGTCGATCCACACCATGCGGTCGTTCATGCGCCCCACCCTACGGGGCGCTCCGCTGTCCCGGCAGGGCCGGGCGGCCCGAGGCGTACGCCTCGGAGCCCGGACTCCCGTGCTCCCCGCGGCCCGGTTCGGCCGTGGACGGACCCACCGGAGCGGGAACCGGGGCACGGCGGCTCGCGGGGCTGCCCTGGGCGGGCACCACGGCCTCGGTGACCGCGGCGACCGGCTCCGGACCTCCGCCCTGCGGACGGCGGGCCCGGTAGGCGGCCCGGTACGCGGCGGGGGAGGAGCCCAGCTGACGCCGGAAGTGTCCGCGCAGCGCGACCGGCGAGCGGAAGCCGCAGCGGCCCGCGACCTCGTCGACCGAGTAGTCGGACGTCTCCAGCAGTCGCTGCGCCTGCAGCACCCGCTGGGTGATGAGCCACTGGAGCGGTGCGCTGCCGGTGAGCGAACGGAACCTCCGGTCGAAGGTCCGCCGGCTCATGTAGGCGCGCGCGGCGAGCGTCTCCACGTCGAACTGCTCGTGCAGATGCTCCAGTGCCCAGGCCACGACCTCGGCGAGCGGGTCGGAGCCGATCTCCTCAGGTAAAGACCTGTCGAGGTAGCGCTCCTGTCCGCCACTGCGCCGCGGCGGCACGACGAGCCGGCGGGCGAGTGCCCCGGCGGCCTCCGTGCCGTGGTCCGAGCGCACTATGTGCAGGCAGAGATCGATGCCGGCCGCTGTGCCCGCGGAGGTGAGCACGTCGCCGTCGTCGACGAACAGTTCGCGCGGATCGACGTGGACCGACGGATAGCGCTTGGCCAGCGTCGGTGCGTACATCCAGTGCGTGGTCGCCGGGCGGCCGTCGAGCAGTCCGGCCGCGGCGAGGACGAAGGCCCCCGTGCACAGCCCGACGATTCTGGCGCCCTCCTCGTGGGCGCGGCGCAGCGCGTCCAGTGCCTCCACGGGCGGTGGCGAGGTGATGGAGCGCCAGGCGGGCACCACGACGGTGCCGGCCCTGCTGATCGCCTCCAGCCCGTAGGGCGCGGTGAGTTCGAGTCCCCCTGTGGTGCGCAGCGGCCCTTCTTCGCCGCTGCACACGAGTAGCCGGTAGCGCGGAACTCCCGCGTCCTGGCGGTCGATACCGAATACGGAGAGCGGAATGGAGCTCTCGAAGATGGGGCCACCGCTGAACAGCAGTACGGCCACGACCTCTCGGCGCCGGCGCCCGCTCAGCTTCCGTACAGCCTCCGTTGCGGTGGCGGAGTCCTGGCTCATGACGCTAAGCCCCCCTCGGTGTTCGCGTCTTCCTGGTCCTTACGGGCCTGTCGCACCTGCACATGTCCCCTCGGTCGTGCACGAGTCCCCAGCCTTCGACACCCAAGATCGAATCTACTGCGTCCCGTGGTGCCCTCGTGACAAGTTCACCAACCGGCTTTATGTCGACAAGGCAACCTGGCGGGAAGCATTCGATCACGAAGCGTTTCACTCGTGAGTCGCGCAGGGAAGTACGCCTGGCGTTCATGGCCCGTCCCCGTTGGGTGGAAGCGTACCGCGCGGTCTCTTCCTGCCTGCTGGCAAGGGGGTTGATCGGCCAATTCGACAAGGAATCAACTGGCGAACGAAGTTGGCTGAAAACATACGGTCGCGTGTGCGGAAATCATTCGTTCAACCGGCGCACGCCCCGAAGGGGCGGCCGCCTCCATACGCCCCCTCGGCCGGTCCGGAGTTGGGGCGATCGGGGCTGAAGGGTGGCCGGACGCCGACCGCGGGCCGCGTCGGCGCCCGATCGTGCGGCGGGTTCCGGACGGGCGGGCGGGGCGCGTTCGGGAGCGGGAGCGCCCTCCGGAGCCGTCCGGCGGCGCCGACCCTCGGTACCGAGGGTCGGGGAACCCGATCAGGGGCCCGTGGACGGTGCGCCGCGGGGCGGCGGAGCCGGCCGGCCGGTCCGGCCCCCGCCGGTCCCTGATCGCGGCCGCACGGCTCCTGTGACGTCGGTGTACGGCGCAGCCGGCATTGCCATACGGGGCGGTCTCGGGCATGCTCCGTGAAACGTCGCGCGCGCTTTGCGCGGGTCTGGGCTGTGGAGGAGTGGCGCCGTACCCTTGGGGGTAAGGGGTTGGGAAGATGATTCCCGGACACCACCACACCGCCCACTGACGCAGCTCCCCAAGTCGCTCTCCTCACGAGGACTCTCTTCGCCGAGACACCGATGGCCGGTCACGAAATCCCCGAACCCGCGGACCGCAAGCAGGTAGCCGACCCCGAGTCGGGCCCGCAGGCGGCCGAAGAAACACGTCATTCCTGCGATCCCGCGTTCCGGCACGGGGTCGTCGTCGGCTTCGACGGCTCGACCTCCAGTGAGCGAGCCCTCGCCTACGCCATCGGCATGGCCCGAAGATCGGGTTCCGGTCTGATCATCGTCCATGTCGCCAACCGGCTGCCGACCACCGTCTGGGCAGGCTGCGAGCCGCCCGTGTTCGTCGATGTGCCCGATCACCGCACCGAGGTGCTCGGCCTGGAGCTCGCCTGCGCGGACTACCTCACCGAGGTGCCGTGGGTCCTCGTCGAGCGCGGCGGGGACATCTGCCACGAGCTGGAGGAGGTCGGCCGGGAGTACTCGGCCGACGCGATCGTGGTGGGTTCCACGCAGGGAATCGTCGGCCGGATCTTCGGCTCGGTGGCGGGCCGGCTGGCGCGGCGCGCCCAGCGCCCGGTCGTCGTCATCCCGTAGCCCGTTCTTCCCGCACTCTTTCGAGGCACTGTCCGCCCGCCGTCCGGAACATCGGGGGCGGGCGGTCTCGTTCCGGCCGCCGTTCCGGAGCCGGGTGGCGTCAACTCGACTACGAAAACAGCGGGATGAAACAGACTGCCGATCCGAAGACGTGGATTGTGCGCTTGTGAAGGGCGCATAAAAGTCACGGCGGAACAGCACGGTCGCGCGATCGCATGGGACATGTGAGGGGCGCCCGCGACGGAGAGTGGCCCCGCACCCACGCCAGGTGGGTGCGGGGCCGCTCTCCGCCGGTCACGGGCGGACCGCTACTCGACGGTGACGGACTTCGCCAGGTTGCGCGGCTTGTCGATGTCCCGGCCCATGGCGAGCGCCGTGTGGTAGGCGAAGAGCTGGAGCGGGATGCCCATCAGGATCGGGTCCAGCTCGTTCTCGTTCTTCGGTACGACGATGGTGTGGTCGGCCTTCTCCTGCACCTGGTGGGCGACGGCGAGGATGCGGCCGCTGCGGGCCTTGATCTCCTCCATTGCGGCGCGGTTCTTCTCCAGCAGGTCGTCGTCCGGCACGATCGCCACGGTCGGCATCGCGGGCTCGATCAGCGCGAGCGGTCCGTGCTTCAGCTCGGAGGCCGGGTAGGCCTCGGCGTGGATGTACGAGACCTCCTTGAGCTTCAGCGAGGCCTCCCGGGCGACGGGGTAGCCGCGCACCCGGCCGATGAACATCATCGACTTGGCGTCCGCGTACTGAGCGGCCAGCTTCTTGATCTCGTCCTCGTTGTCGAGGATCTCGCTGATCTGGGCGGGCAGCCGGCGCAGCCCCGCGATGATCCGCTTGCCGTCGGCGACCGACAGGTCCCGGATCCGGCCCAGGTGCAGGGCGAGCAGCGCGAACGCGACGACGGTGTTGGTGAAGCACTTGGTGGAGACGACGCACACCTCGGGGCCGGCGTGCACGTACGTACCGCCGTCGGCCTCCCGGGCGATCGCGGAACCGACCACGTTGACCACACCGAGCACCCGCGCGCCCTTGCGCTTGAGCTCCTGGACGGCGGCCAGCACGTCGTACGTCTCGCCGGACTGGGAGACCGCGACGTACAGCGTGTCGGGGTCCACCACCGGGTTGCGGTAGCGGAACTCGGAGGCGGGCTCGGCGTCCGCGGGGATGCGGGCGAGCTCCTCGATCAGCTGGGCGCCGATCTGGCCCGCGTGGTACGAGGTGCCGCAGCCCAGGATCTTGATCCGGCGGACCCCGCGCGCCTCGCGGGCGTCCAGGTTGAGGCCGCCCAGGTGGACGGTGGCGAAGCGGTCGTCGATCCGCCCGCGCAGCACCCGGTCGACGGCCTCGGCCTGCTCCGAGATCTCCTTGTGCATGTACGTGTCGTGGCCACCCATGTCGTACGACTCGGCCTCCCACTCCACGGTGGTCGGCGTGGCCGTCGTGGTCGAGCCCTCCGTCGTGTACGTACGGAAGTCGTCGGCCTTGAGGGTGGCCATCTCGCCGTCGTCGAGGGTGACGACCTGGCGCGTGTGGGCGACCAGGGCGGCGACGTCCGAGGCGACGAACATCTCCTTCTCGCCGATGCCGAGGACGACCGGGGAGCCGTTGCGGGCCACGACGATGCGGTCGTTGAAGTCGGCGTGCATCACGGCGATGCCGTACGTGCCCTCGACCGAGCGCAGGGCCTCGCGGACCTTCTCCTCCAGGGTGTCCGCCTCCGAGCGGGCGATCAGGTGGACCAGCACCTCGGTGTCGGTCTCGGAGAGGAAGACGACGCCCTCGGCCTCCAGCCGGGTGCGGAGCTCGGAGGCGTTGTCGATGATCCCGTTGTGGACGACGGCGACCTTGTTGCCGGCGTCCAGGTGCGGGTGGGCGTTCTCGTCGCTCGGGGCGCCGTGGGTGGCCCAGCGGGTGTGGGCGATGCCGGTGGTGCCGCTGAACCGCTTGGGGACGCGGGCCTCCAGCTCGCGGACCCGGCCCTTGGCCTTGACCATCTTCAGCGCGGCGGGCTTCCCGGCCGCCGGCTTGCCGGTGATCACGATGCCCGCGGAGTCGTAACCCCGGTACTCCAGCCGCTGCAGCCCTTCCAGCAGCAGCGGAGCCACATCACGCTTTCCGATATAACCGACGATTCCGCACATAGCGTCTCTGCCCCTCCGTGAATCCGACGACGTACAAGCAAGTGGACGTACAAGTGAGTGGGTGCCCGGCCGCGGACCGGTCTCAGCCGTAGACGATGCGGCGCAGCTGCCGGAGCGAGAGCTCCGGCGGTGCGACCGCCCGGTGCGGCAGTTCGGCCGCGATGCGTTCGAAGATCTCCGCGTTGACCAGGCCGCCGGACTGCAGTTCGCGGTGGCGGCGGCGGACGAAGTCCTCGGTCGTCTCGTCGAAGTACGCCAGCACGTCGAGGATCACCCGGGAGGCCTCGCCGCGCTGGAGCGCGGTGCTGCGCACCAGGTGGTCAATGAGGTCGTCGTACGACGAGCGGCGTTCGAGCACTCGTCGATACTGCGGCGGAAGGGGCCGCAGCGCAACAATTCTGCCCGATATCGGGCAGGACTGGAGGCAAGTGGCCCACTTTCTGTGTTCCGCGAGGGTTTCGGGCCCCCTGAGTCACCCCTGAGCCGTCCCCGAGGCGCCCCCCGAGGCGCCCCCGAGCCGTCCCCCGAGTCGGTCCCGTGCCGCTCGCCGCCCCGCTGGGTCGACGGGGCCGCCGGGATGAATTCGGCCATAAGCCCCGGATCGTCGGCCACGTTCTGTCAGGGGCAACGCGGGGAAGTGGTCTACACCTTGACCATCCATTGGGTAAGCGGTACGCATGGCGACGGTTCGGTTGGTCAGGAGATCCGCAGATGTGAACCCGTAGAAAGGGACCCGGCTTGTGAGACTGCACACCGCGCGGCGCAGTGCGCTTCCCCGTGCTCTGCCCCGTCTTCTCGGCTCGCTGCTACTCGTCACGGCGGCCGGTGTCTCCACCGCGTGCGCGGCGCCCACGGCGTCCGCGGTCGGCAGCGATCCCGCGGCCCGGACGCCGCGTCCGCTCGGCCAGATCGTGCCCGCCGCCGCCTCGGTGAGACCGGGGGGCTCCCCGTACTCCCTCAACGACGGAACCAGGATCCGGGTCGACGGCTCGTCCGGCGAGGCCCGCAAGATCGGCGAGTACCTGGCGGGCGTGCTGCGCCCCTCCACCGGATACGCCCTGCCGGTCACGGACAAGGACGGCGCCGACGGCATCCGGCTCCGGCTCGGCTCCCGCGACAGCGCGCTGGGCGCGGAGGGGTACACCCTGACGTCCGGACGCGGTTCCGTCACCATCACCGCCCGCAAGCCGGCAGGGCTCTTCCACGGCGTCCAGACGCTGCGTCAGCTGCTGCCGGCCCGGATCGAGGCGGACAGCCGCCAGAAGGGGCCGTGGAGCGTCGCGGGCGGCAGCCTCACCGATGCGCCGCGCTACGCCTACCGGGGCGCGATGCTCGACGTCTCGCGGCACTTCTTCTCGGTCGCCGAGGTCAAGCGCTACATCGACCAGATCGCGCTGTACAAGATCAACACGTTCCACCTGCACCTCTCCGACGACCAGGGCTGGCGGATCGCCATCGACTCCTGGCCGAAGCTGGCCACGTACGGCGGCTCGACGGAGGTCGGCGGCGGGAAGGGCGGCTACTACACCAAGAGCCAGTACAAGGAGATCGTGAACTACGCGGCCTCCCGCTACCTGGAGGTGGTGCCGGAGATCGATATGCCCAGCCACACCAACGCCGCCCTCGCCTCGTACGCGGAGCTGAACTGCGACGGCGTCGCGCCCCCGCTCTACACCGGCATCGAGGTCGGTTTCAGCTCGCTGTGCGCGGACAAGGACGTCACGTACGACTTCATCGACGACGTCATCGGTGAAGTCGCCGCGCTGACCCCCGGCAGGTACGTCCACATCGGCGGTGACGAGGCGCACTCCACCAGCCACGAGGACTACGCGAAGATCATGAACAAGGCGCAGGCCGTCGTCGGCACGTACGGCAAGACCGTGATGGGCTGGCACCAGATCACCGGGGCCACGCCGGTCAAGGGCGCGGTCGCCCAGTACTGGGGCTACGACAAGACGAGCGCCGCGGACCGTCAGCAGGTGGCGGACGCCGCGAAGAACGGCACCAAGCTGGTGCTGTCGCCGGCCGACCGGGTGTACCTGGACATGAAGTACAACGACCAGACCGAACTGGGCCTGAAGTGGGCCGGTCTGGTCGAGGTTCAGCGCTCCTACGACTGGGACCCGGCGACGTATCTCTCCGGCGCTCCGGCGGACGCGGTCCTGGGTGTCGAGGCGCCGATCTGGGCGGAGACGCTGACGGACAGCGACGACATCGACGCGATGGCGTTCCCGCGGCTGCCCGGGGCGGCGGAGCTGGGCTGGTCCCCGGCGGCGACGCACGACTGGGACACGTACAAGCTGCGGCTGGCCGCGCTCGGGCCGAGGTTCACCGCGATGGGGATCGACTACTACAAGTCGCCGCAGGTGCCGTGGCCGGCGGAGCCGGCTGCGGCGGGGTGACATGAGGTGATCGGCCGTCCGGCGGTCGGGGGTCTTGTCCTCGATCGCCGGACGGGCTCGAACAGTCGTCAGTCGTCCTCAATCGCCGGACGGGCTTGATTCTGCTCCCGTTGTCGACCGGAACGACTGATTCCGGCGTCAGGCGGCCTTCTTGGCGTCCTCGATGGCCTTCGCCAGGTCTTCGAGGATCGGCGCGCACTTGTCGTAGCTGAAGATCGGCTCGGTGGTACGGGGGACGACCTGACCGGCCTTGACGGCGGGAAGCTGCGTCCAGGTCGGCTTGGACGTCAGGGCGTCGGGCTGGAGGGCGGAGGACCGGTTGTCCATCATGATGATGTCGGCCTGGTACTTGTCGACGTTCTCCCAGCTCAGCTCCTCGAAGAAGCCCGCAGAGTTCACCTTCGGCTCGACGAACTTAACCCCCAGCTCCTGGAAGTACAGGGTGTCCGCGCTGGTCTTCGCGAGCGTGACGTAGAAGAGGTCCTGGCTGGCCGAGCCGATCAGGACCTTGAGGTTCGGCTTGGACTTCGCGGCGGCGCGCAGCCGGGCCGCGGCCTTCTCGAAGCGGGCCCTGGCGTCCGTGACCGCCTTGGCCTTCACGTCGGCGCCGAGCGAGGCGGCGAGGTCCTCGTGGCGCTGGATGGCCTTGGGGATCGTGGTCTGCGCCGCCCACAGCGCGACGCTCGGGGCCAGCTTGAGGATCTTGTCCTTGGACTGGTCCGGCACGTACCAGAGGGCGTCCTTCTCCCACATCGCGGTGACCAGCAGGTCCGGGCCGAGCGCCGCGTACTTCTCGACGTTGAACTCGCCCCAGACGTTGCCGAGGATCTCGACCTTGCCGATGTCCAGGTCGCCGGCCTGCACATCGGCCTTGCCGTCCTTGGTCTTCGTCGGACCGAAGACGGCCTTGACCTCGACGCCGTAGTCGTGGAGCGCGGCGGCGACACCGGTGAAGGCGACGATGTTCTTCGGGACGGACTTGGCCTCGGCACTCGTGCCACGGTCGTCCTTGAAGCTCCACGGCCCGGCGTCGGCACCCTCGGAGCCGGCGGAACCGGAGTCCTTCGAGCCGCTGTCACCACAGGCCGCGAGCACGGCACCGAGACCTACGGCACCGCCCATGGCCAACAGGCCGCGGCGGGTGGGGCGGGACGCTCGGGCAGTGCGCATGACAGGTTCCACTTTCGTACGAGCCGGAGACCGGCCTTGAGCCGGTCCGGAGGAAGGTTAGCCTAACCTTCTGTGCGACCGGCCCGGCCGGGTGCCCGCGAGGCCGGCACCTGCCGGAACATCGCTCTCCCGCGCTCAGCGGCCGACGTCGGCCCCGTCCGTCACGAGCCGGCTCGTGAAGCCCGCTCGGCGCAGCCGTTCATAGGCGGCGGCCACCTCGCCGGGAACCGGATCGGCGGCCATGAAGCCCTGGGCCGGATAGATCAGCAGGCGCTGCAATGTGCCGACCAGCATGTCGATGACCAGGCGGTCGTCCTGGATGGAGGCCAGGTACTCCTCGAACGTGATCGGGTCCGACGCGCTCACGAACTCGACGCCCGGCCACAGCTTGCGCGCCGTGGCATAGGCGCGCCGTTCCTCGTACGGCTTGCTGATCAGCAGCACGGACGAGACGTCCACGCCGGCCTCTTCGAGCAGCGCTCGGGAGAAGCGGATGTTCTCGCCCGTGTTGCGAGCGCGCGGTTCGACAAGTACCGCGCTGCCGGGGACGCCGAGTTCGAGTGCCCGCTCCCGGTAGTGCACGGCCTCACCGCGCGGCATACGCGCACGTGTGGTGCGGCTGGTGGCGCCGGTGAAGACGATGAGGCGCGTCATGCCGCGCCGGTAGAGGCTCACGGCCGCATCGGCGACCCCGAGGTCATGACTCCCGAGGCCGACCGCCACCGAGCAGGGGCGCGGATCGTGGTGCATCAGGTGGTGGTCCCACAATCGTCGGGCATCCGACCACACCTGCGTGGAGATCACTGTGACTCGCTTTCGGTTCGCCCCGAGCCCCGGCCTCTACCTCAGCCGATGTCCGTCGTGCGCGCGCACGGGAGGTGCGGTGCTGTCGAGCGCGTCGAGTACGCGCACGGCGTACGCCTCGGCCATTCGGCTCCGGACTTCCTCGCGAGTGAACCAGCGAACCTCGGACGTCTCGGCCGAGGTCTGCTCCTCGCCTCCGACCGGACGGCACAGGAAGACCAGCGCCACGATCGCGCGCTCCATGTTCTTGTATACGCCGCTCAGGCGCACGGGGTCGACCTTCACCCCGGTCTCCTCCAGCACCTCGCGGCAGACGCCGTCCTCCGGCCGCTCGTCGAGCTCCAACACGCCACCCGGAGCCTCCCACGCTCCGTTGTCGGCCCGGCGGATCACCAGCACGCGGCCGTCCTCGCGGACGACGACGCCGGCTACGGAGACCGAGTGAAGCGACATGCGGATACCTTCCTGGGTAGCGTACTTATGTAGAGGAGCATAGGAGGGAAGGAACAACATGGCGACCACGGCTCCCAGTGACTCCGGCAAGCCCCGGTACCTGCAGATTGCCGACGATCTGGCGCAGCAGATCAGGGCCGGGACGATGGCGCCAGGGGACAAGGTGCCCAGTGAATCAGTGCTGATGGCCCGTTACGCGGTTTCGCAGGGAACGGCGCGCAAGGCGGTAGCCGAACTGCGGCCGATGGGTCTGATCGATACGCATCACGGCAAGGGCTCGTTCGTGAAGAGTCAGCCGCCAGTGCTTCGTAAGTCCTCGGACCGCTTCCGACGTTCGCACCGCAGGGCGGGTAAAGCCGCATACCTTGCCGAAGCCGAACAGGCGGGTAAAGCCCCTGCGGTAGCGGTTCTCTTCATCGGCCCAGTGAAAGCGCCCAGTGACATCTCGGAACGGCTGGGCCTGCCCCCGGGGAGTCAGGTCCTTGCGCGCCGCCGTCTGTATCTCAGTGACGGAACGCCCACGGAGGTGGCGATCTCCTATCTGCCGTGGGACCTCGCGAAGGACATTCCGGAACTGTTCGCGGAGAACACTGGCGGCGGTGGCATCTATGCGCGACTTGAGGACCACGGTCACACGTTGATGGAGTTCACCGAGACCGTGCGTGCCCGCCTTGCCACCAAAGAGGAGACTGTGGCGCTGAGTCTGAGCCCTGGTTCGCCTGTCCTCCACCTCACCCGAAGCGCTCAGGCGGCGTCGGGTCGCGTCGTCGAGGTGTGCGACACGGTCATGGCGGCAGATCAGTTTGTACTCGACTACCGCATTCCGGCCGGAGAGTGACGGGCGGTCAATGACCCAGGCCGCGCGAAGGCCTGGCCGCTACCCCGCTTGACTCATGTGCAGGAGTTGGGCATCCTTGAAGACGTAACTCATGTACATGAGTAAAGGAGCTGCGGACATGCGCCCGATCGATATGAGCGATAGCGATCCGGCAGTCGTCGTCCACACAGGGGCTGCTGGCGCCTGACGCCCGAGTCCGTTCCTCGGCTGTACACCCCACTGACGACAGTGCTCGTGGAGCGCGTACTTCACGGGCTGAAAGGGATGGGCGAATGACAAGCGGCAGCAAGGGGCGGAGGGCTCTGTCCCGACTGACGAACGAGTTCGGTACGGACGGTGTCCTCGTCATTCCGAAGTCCGATATCGAGGCGGAAGGCGCTGACCTCGTGCCCGGCGCCGCGCTTCGCTGGCCGCCGTGTGAGTGCGGGCACTCGCTGTGCCCCGACTACGTGGCTCCGGAGAGCGAGGTGTGAAGGTTCAGCCGGGTCTGCCGGGCCTCGGGGGCCGGGCGGGCCCGGCCCCCGAGGCCATTCCTCCCGCCCCCCCCGTCAGGCCGGCAGCCCCAGTTCCCGCGCGATCAGCATCCGCTGTACCTCGCTCGTGCCCTCGCCGATCTCCAGGATCTTGGAGTCGCGCCACATCCGGGCCACCGGGTACTCGTTCATGAAGCCGTAGCCGCCGTGGATCTGGGTCGCCTCGCGGGCGTTGTCCACCGCCACGGTCGAGGAGTACAGCTTCGCGATCGCCGCCTCCTTCTTGAACGGCTCGTCCGCCAGCAGCCGTGAGGCCGCGTCGCGCCAGCCGATGCGGGCCATGTGCGCCCGCGTCTCCATGTCCGCGATCTTGAACTGGATCGCCTGGTTGGCGCCGATCGGCTTGCCGAAGGCGTGGCGCTCGGCGGCGTACTTCACCGACTCGTCCACGCAGCCCTGCGCGAGGCCCGTGGACAGGGCCGCGATGGCGATCCGGCCCTCGTCCAGGATGCGCAGGAACTGCGCGTAGCCGCGGCCCTCCTCGCCCAGCAGGTTCTCCAGCGGGACGCGGACGTCGGTGAAGGACAGCTCGCGGGTGTCCGAGGCGTTCCAGCCGACCTTGGAGTACGGGGCGGCGACCGTGAAGCCGGGGGTGCCGGAGGGCACGATGATCGAGGAGATGCGCGGGGCGCCGTTCTCCTTGCGGCCGGTCACCGCGGTGACCGTCACCAACTCGGTGATGTCCGTACCGGAGTTGGTGATGAAGCACTTGGAGCCGTTGATCACCCACTCGCCGCTCGCCTCGTCGCGCACGGCCGTCGTCCGGGTGCCGCCCGCGTCCGAACCGGCGTCCGGCTCGGTCAGGCCGAACGCGCCGAGCGCCTCGCCCGAGCAGAGCCTCGGCAGCCACCGCCGCTTCTGCTCCTCGGTGCCGAAGCGGAACACCGGCATCGCGCCGAGCGAGACCCCGGCCTCCAGGGTGATCGCCACCGACGAGTCGACCCGTGCCAGCTCCTCCAGCGCGATACCGAGGGCGAGGTAGTCGCCGCCCATCCCGCCGTACTCCTCCGGGAACGGCAGCCCGAACAGGCCCATCCGCCCCATCTCCCGCACGATCTCGTACGGGAACTCATGGCGCTCGTAGAAGTCGCCGATCTTCGGTGCGACCACGTCGTGCGCGAACTCCTCGACGGTACGGCGCAGTTGCTCGTGCTCGGCGGTCAGCCGGTGGTCCAGGGACATCGGGGGATCACTGCTCCTTGTGGGAGAGGGCGCGGACGGTGCGGGACGGGCTGGGCCGGCCCAGTTGTTCGGCGAGCCACACGCTGGTGGCGGTGAGCGCGTCGAGGTCGACCCCGGTTTCGACGCCGAGGCCGTCGAGCATCCACACGAGATCCTCGGTGGCGAGATTTCCGGTCGCGCTCTTCGCGTACGGGCAGCCGCCGAGGCCGCCCGCGGAGGCGTCCACGGTGGTGACGCCGTGCTGGAGGGCGGCCAGGGTGTTGGACAGGGCCTGTCCGTACGTGTCGTGGAAGTGCACCCCGATCGTGTCGGTGGGCACCCCCGACTCGTTCAGCGCGGACAGCAGCGCCCGTACGTGGCCCGGCGTGGCGACGCCGATGGTGTCGCCGAGCGAGAGTTCGTCGCAGCCGAGGTCCATCAGCGCCCTGGCCACCCGGACGACCTGGGCGACGGGGACGGCCCCCTCCCACGGGTCTCCGAAGCACATCGACAGGTACCCGCGCACATGCACCCTGTCCGCCTTGGCGCGGGCCACGACCGGCTCGAACATGGCGAGCGACTCGTCGACGGTGCGGTTGAGATTGCGGGCCGCGAACGTCTCCGTGGCGGAGCCGAAGACGGCGATCCGGCGGGCCCCGAGCGCCAGGGCCCGGTCCAGGCCCCGTTCGTTCGGCACCAGGACCGGGAGCGCCACGTCGCCCACGTCCCCTATGTCACCGAGCAGCGGGAACAGCTGCTCGGCGTCGGCCAGTTGGGGCACCCACTTGGGGTGGACGAAGCTCGTCGCCTCGATCGTGGAGAGCCCGGCGACGGCGAGCCGGCGGATGAACTCCGCCTTCACCCCGGTCGGCACGACCGTCTTCTCGTTCTGGAGTCCGTCGCGGGCGCCGACCTCGTGGATTCGGATCCGGGCCGGCAGGTCGGGCGCGGCCACGGTCATCGGCAGGGTGCGGGTGGTCGTCATGCTTCCTCCCCGGCGGCGGCCACGGGGGTGACCACGGCCAGTACCTGGTCCATGGCGACCGTGGTCCCGGCGGTGACGTCGAGTTCGGTGACGGTGCCGGCGTGCGGGGCGGAGATGACGTGCTCCATCTTCATCGCCTCCACCACCAGCAGGCTCTGCCCGGCCACCACTTCGTCTCCGACGGCCACCTTCACCACCGTGACGGTGCCGGGCATGGGTGCGGCGAGGGTGTCCGCCCCGGAGCGGGCGCCGCCGGTCAGCGACGCCTCCACCGGGTCGTGGTCCCGGACGTGCCAGGTGTCGCCGTCCCGGCCGAGCCAGCGGCCCTCCGGGGACGCGGCGTGGGCGAATGTGTGGGTGACACCGGCCAGTTCCAGGGTGACGCGGTGTCCGTCCGCCGCGATGAGCCGGGCCGTCTCGGCGCTGCCGGGCAGCGGGCCCAGCGGTCCGCAGGTGCCCGAGTCGGGGGCCGGTGGCCGTGCGCCCTCGCCGACGTGGCCGAAGGTCAGCTCGGTGCCCGTGCCGCACGGACGCAGGCCCACCTGGACCGGGTCGTGGCCGGGGATGTGGAAGTGCCGCAGCGTCCGGGCCGGGGTGCCGCCCAGGCGCCAGCCGTCACCGGCCGAGAACGGGTCGGCCCAGGCCCGCGGGCCGGCCGCGGCGGGGGAGTGCTGCCGCAGCAGCGCGGCGGCCGCGTACACCTCCTCCGGCACCCCGTCCGGCACCAGCGCGTCCACCTCGCGCTCCACCAGGCCGGTGTCGAGATCGCCCGCCACCACGGCCGGGTGGCCCAGGAGCCGGCGCAGGAAGCCCGCGTTCGTCGGGACGCCCAGGACCACCGTGTCCGCGAGCGCCGCCCGCAGCCGGCGCAGGGCCGTCGCCCGGTCGGGGCCGTACGCGATCACCTTCGACAGCATCGGGTCGTACAGGCTGCCGACCTCGCCGCCCTCACTCAGCCCCGAGTCCGTCCGCACCCCGCCGCCCCGCGGCTCGTGCAGCGCCAGCACGGTGCCGCCCGAGGGCAGGAAGCCGCGCGCCGGGTCCTCGGCGCAGATCCGGGCCTCGACGGCGTGCCCGGTGAGCGTGATGTCGTTCTGTTCGTACGGGAGTTGCTCACCGGCCGCGACGCGTAGCTGCCACTCCACCAGGTCGAGGCCGGTGACCAGCTCGGTCACCGGGTGCTCCACCTGGAGGCGGGTGTTCATCTCCATGAAGTAGTACGAGGACGGGTCGTTGCCCGGGACGATGAACTCCACCGTGCCCGCGCCGACGTACCCGCAGGAGCGGGCGGCCTGCACGGCCGCCTCCCCCATCGCCGCCCGCGTCTCCCCGTCGAGCAGGACGGACGGCGCCTCCTCGATGATCTTCTGGTGGCGGCGCTGGAGCGAGCACTCGCGCTCGCCGAGGTGCACCACGTTGCCGTGCCCGTCCGCCAGCACCTGGATCTCGATGTGGCGCGGCCGGTCGATCCACCGCTCCACGAGCAGGGTGTCGTCGCCGAAGGAGGCGCGCGCCTCGCGCCGGGCCGCCGCGATCTCGTCCGCGAGGAGCGCCTCGTCACGGACCAGCCGCATGCCCTTGCCGCCGCCGCCCGCCGAGGGCTTCAGCAGCACCGGCATGCCGATCTCGTTCGCCGCGTCGGCCAGTTGGCCGTCGGTCAGGTCGCTTCCGGTGGAGCCGGGTACGACCGGGACGCCGGCCGCGGCGACCGTCTCCTTGGCCCTGATCTTGTCGCCCATCAGCGCGATGGCGGCGGCGGGCGGGCCGATGAAGACCAGACCCGCTTCCGCGCACGCCTGGGCGAAGCCCGCGTTCTCGGCGAGGAAGCCGTAGCCGGGGTGGACGGCCTGCGTGCCCGTGCGGCGGGCCGCCTCCAGCAGCCGGTCCGCCGAGAGATAGCTCTCGGACGCCGGGGCGGGGCCGATCCGTACCGCCGTATCGGCCTCCCGGACATGCCGGGCGTCCGCGTCCGCGTCGCTGAAGACGGCGACCGAGCGCACCCCCAGCTCGCGCAGGGTCCGGATGACCCGGACCGCGATCTCGCCGCGGTTGGCGACGAGAACGGTGTCGAACATCGTCATGTGTTCCTCACATCCGGAAGACGCCGAAACCGGCATCGCCCAACGGGGCGTTGGCGCAGGCGGTCAGGGCGAGCCCCAGCACCTGCCGGGTCTCCATCGGGTCGATCACGCCGTCGTCCCAGAGCCGGGCGGTGGCGTAGTACGCGTTGCCCTGGGTCTCGTACTGCTCGCGGATCGGGGCCTTGAAGGACTCCTCGTCCTCGGCGCTCCAGTCGTCGCCCAGCTGGTCGCGCTTGACCGTGGCGAGGACGGACGCGGCCTGCTCGCCGCCCATGACGGAGATCTTGGCGTTGGGCCACATCCACAGGAAGCGGGGGCTGTAGGCCCGGCCGCACATCGAGTAGTTGCCCGCGCCGTAGGACCCGCCGACCACCACGGTCAGCTTCGGCACCCGGGTGCAGGCGACGGCGGTGACCATCTTGGCGCCGTGCTTGGCGATGCCGCCGGCCTCGTAGTCGCGGCCCACCATGAATCCGGAGATGTTCTGGAGGAAGACCAGCGGGATGCCGCGCTGGTCGCACAGCTCGATGAAGTGCGCGCCCTTCTGGGCGGACTCGGAGAACAGGATGCCGTTGTTGGCGACGATCCCGACCGGGTGGCCGTGGATGTGCGCGAAGCCGGTGATCAGCGTCGTCCCGTACTCGGCCTTGAACTCCGCGAAGCGCGAACCGTCGACGACCCGGGCGATCACCTCGCGTACGTCGTACGGGGTGCGGGAGTCGACGGGCACGGCCCCGTACAGACCGGCGGGATCGACCGCCGGCTCGTCGGCCGGCCGCACGGACCAGGGCAGCGCGCCCCGGTCCGGGAGGGTGGCCACGATGTCGCGTACGATCCGCAGCGCGTGCGCGTCGTCCTCGGCGAGGTGGTCGGTGACCCCGGACGTACGGGAGTGGACCTCGCCGCCGCCCAGCTCCTCGGCCGTCACGACCTCACCGGTCGCGGCCTTCACCAGCGGCGGCCCGCCCAGGAAGATCGTCCCCTGGTTCCGGACGATCACGGCCTCGTCGCTCATCGCGGGGACGTACGCCCCGCCGGCCGTGCAGGACCCGAGGACCGCCGCGATCTGCGGGATGCCGGCCCCTGACATCCGGGCCTGGTTGTAGAAGATCCGCCCGAAGTGCTCCCGGTCGGGGAACACCTCGTCCTGCATCGGCAGGAAGGCGCCGCCCGAGTCCACCAGGTACAGGCAGGGGAGCCGGTTCTCCAGCGCCACCTCCTGGGCCCGCAGGTGCTTCTTCACGGTCATCGGGTAGTACGTGCCGCCCTTGACCGTGGCGTCATTGGCGACGATCACGCACTCCCGGCCGCTGACCCGCCCGATCCCGGCGATCACCCCGGCGGCCGGTGCCGATCCCCCGTACAGCCCCTCGGCCGCCAGCGGGGCCAGCTCCAGGAAGGGGGAGCCCGGATCGAGCAGGGTGTCCACCCGCTCCCTGGGCAGCAGCTTGCCGCGCGCCACATGCCGGGCGCGGGCCTTCTCACCCCCGCCGAGCCTGGCCGTGGCGAGCCGCTTGCGCAGCTCGTCGGTGAGCGCGTGATGCGCCGCCTCGTTGGCCTGCCAGGCCTCGGAGGCGGGATCGGCCGCGCTCGCCAGCACCGGTGCCTGCTGCATCCTGTCGAGCCCCCTTGCCCGTACCGCGGTGTTAGTGATCGTTAACGTCACTACAGGTTAACGAGCGCTAACCCCCCTGTCTAGAATGACTGGTCATGAGCACCCATGCCGCCGCCCGCGTCGCGGCTCCCACCCGCCGTGAGCAGATCCTCAAGGAGGCCGCGCGCCTCTTCGCCGAGCGCGGCTTCCACGGCGTCGGCGTCGACGAGATAGGCGCCGCCGTCGGTATCAGCGGCCCCGGCCTCTACCGCCACTTCCCCGGCAAGGACGCGATGCTCGCCGAGCTGCTGGTCGGCATCAGCGAGCGGCTGCTGGCCGGCGGGGAGCTGCGCGTGTCCGAGGACGCGGCCTCCCGCGGCGGGTCACGGGAAGCACTCCTGGACGCGCTCATCGAGGGCCACATCGACTTCGCCCTCGACGACCGCCCCCTGATCACCCTGCACGACCGGGAGCTGGACCGCCTGCGGGACACCGACCGCAAGCGGGTGCGCCGGCTCCAGCGGCAGTACGTCGAGGTGTGGGTCGGCGTCGTCCGCGACCTCTACCCGGATCTCCCCGAACACGAGGCGCGCGCCGCGGTGCACGCCGTCTTCGGCCTGCTGAACTCCACCCCGCACCTGGGCCGCCCCGGCGCCCTGCCCGACCGCACGGACACGGCGGCGCTGCTGCACCGGCTGGCCCGGGGCGCGTTCGACGCGGCGGGCGGCGCGCGGCCGTCGCCGGACGGTATTCCGGAATAGGCCGCCGGAAAGCACACCCCGGACCACCGGGTGTGAATCCGTACAGACTTTTCCCCGCGACTCCCTTTCGCCTGAGTTGTTTCGGCAGGGTGCGGACATAGGCTTCGGGACGGTCGCGTCCGCGCCTGATGGGGAATTGAATGAAAAGCTGCCAGGTATCGATCGTCGTCCCTTGCTATAACGAGGACGAGGCCGTCAAGGTGTTTCACCGCGCGCTGGTCGCCGCCCTCGAACCCACTGGGAAGAGCTTCGAGGTCTGCTATGTCGACGACGGCAGCGAAGATCTCACCCGTGCCGAACTGATCCACCTGGCCGCCGTCGACGAACGGGTCCGGTACACCGCCTTCAGCCGCAATTTCGGCAAGGAGGCCGCCATGCTCGCCGGACTCCGTATGTCCCGCGGGGATTTTGTGGTGCTCATGGACGCCGATCTCCAGCACCCGCCCGAACTCCTGCCCCGGATGATGGAGTTGAGCGGGCACGGATACGACCAGGTGATCGCCCGGCGCGACCGCGAGGGCGAGGGCGCCCTGCGTTCGTTCGCCAGCCGCTCCTACTACCGCGCCATGGGGCACTTCATGGACGTGTCGGTGGTCGACGGCGAGGGCGACTTCCGGCTGCTGTCCCGCCGCGCGGTGGACAGTGTGCTCGCGCTCCCCGAGTCCAACCGGTTCTCCAAGGGGATCTTCTCCTGGATCGGCTTCGACACCACCAGCTTCACCTACCACAACGCCCAGCGGGTGGCGGGGCGCTCGAAGTGGGGCGGCAGGCGGCTGCTCAACTACGGCATCGACGGGCTGATCTCCTTCAACAACCGCCCCCTGCGGCTGGCCGTCTACGCCGGCCTCCTGCTGGCCCTGGCGGCGATGGGGTACGCCCTGTGGATCATCGTGGAGGTGGCGCGCAACGGAGTGGGGGTGCCCGGCTACACCACCCTGCTCACCGCCGTCGTGGCGCTCGGCGGGATCCAGCTGGCCACGCTCGGAATCGTCGGTGAATACGTCGGCCGCATCTACTGCGAGACGAAGAACCGCCCCCACTACCTGATCCGGGAAACCAGCGAGCGGCCCGCTCCCGCCACACCCGCCGCACCCGAGATGCCGTTACGGGTGAGGGGCGGCGGCGCGAGTGCCTTTGGATCGGGCCGTTCCCGGACCGTGCGCCAATTCATCACCTTCGCCATGATCGGGGTCGTCAATACGGCGGTCTATCTGTCCGTGTACGCGACGCTCAACCACTGGATTCCGTATCTGAGCGCCCACGTCATCGGCTACTGCGTCAGCATTGTCGGCTCCTTCCTGCTCAATTCCTACATCACCTGCCGGACCAGTCCGACCTGGCGGGCCTTCGTCCGCTTTCCGCTGTCGAGCCTCGTCAATCTCGTCCTGTCCGGGGTGCTGCTCTATGTCGGCGTGAGCCATCTGGGCATGGGAAAGAACATCGCCGCGCTCACCGCCGGAATTCTCGCCACCCCGTTCTCCTTCCTGCTCGCCCGGTGGGCGATCACCTCCGGTGCGGCCGTGTCCCGGCAACCGGAACCGCTGGCCGACTCCCGGGCCGGCCGCTCCGGCGACTGACCTCCCACGGCACCGGCACGGCACACGTACACAACGGCACCGCACGAAGGGAACCGGCACCTCCATGAGCGCGGAAGCATCGGGAACAGCGGACACCCCGCCCGGGGCGGGGAACGCGTCCCACCGGCCGGACGGCGTACGGGCCCCGAGATCCCGCATCCCGCTCTGGGCGGCCGTCCTCACCGTGTTCCCGCTCGCCCTGCTGGGCGCGTCCTTCTGGATCGGGCGGCTGGTGCGGCCGGGCGGCGACGACTGGTGCTTCCTGCCCGTACTGCGGGACGAAGGCGTCTCCGGCATGATCGGGAAGTTCTACCTGCACGACAACGGGCGCATCGCCAACGCGCTGATGGTCGCGCTCTACGGGGCCGGGGGCGTGGCGGGCCAGCAGTGGTACGCCACGGTCAGCGGGCTGCTGATCCTGGCCGTGGTGTGGGCGCTGGTCCCGGCCGCGCTGCGCGGCGCCGGGCGGACCGCGCCGCGCGGAGTGCCGCTGCTCGTCGCGTCGATGACCGTGGTGGTGTTCTTCTTCGCCACCCCCAACACGTACAAGACGTTCTACTGGCCGGCCTCCTCCGTCTCGCACACCGTCGCCCCGGCCCTGGCCGCCGCCGCGGTGATCCCGCTGCTGCGGGCCCGGTCGCGGCGCGGGCGGATCCTCACGCTGTGCGTCGCCGTCGTGGCCGGGCTCTTCGTCGGGACCCTCTCGGAAGGGACCGCGATCGTGTCGGGCGTCCTGCTCTGCACGGCCCTGCTGCTCAGCCTCCGGTCGCGGCCGGGCCCCGCCCGCGACCGCACCCGCCTGTGGTGCGGCGTCGCGCTGGCCGCCGTGGTGGCGGGGATGATCATCATCTACACCTCGCCGGGGTCCCGCGACCGCCGTCAGCGGTTCCGCACCGGCGCCACGTCAATCGCCGACACCGGGTCGCTGGCCGACGCGCTGGGGACCTTCGGCGACATCCTGGGGACCGTCCTCACCACCTGGACCTACCTCGGCGCACTCGCCGTCGGCGTCCTGCTCGGCCTGCTGCTGCGCGGGGGCGACCCGGCCGGCGACGGACCGCTGCGCGGCCGGCCGCTCCTCCCGGCCCTGGCCGCGGTGGCGGCGTTCCTGGTGTCCGGATACCTCTGCACCCTCGTCACCCTCCCCGCCTTCGAGCACAACATGATGACGTATGGCACCCGCACCTGGAACGACTACCTGTTCCTGTTCGTGCTGCTGCTCGTCGCACTCGGCGCCCTGCTCGGTGACGCCCTGCGCGTCCGGGGGCGGGGCACCGCCGCCGTTCCCCTCGTCACGGGAACGGCGGCGGTGCTCTGCGCGGCGGTCTGCGTGGGGCTGGCCGTGCCGCTGACCGGCCTCGCGCACGACATGGGCGTACGGGCCCGGCACTGGGACCGCCAGGACCGGCTGCTGCGCAAGGAGGTGGCCCGGGGCGCCGAGGTCCTGCCGTACGTACCGGCCTCGGTGGGGCAGATGCGCGACCCCTTCGGCCACCACGGCCGCAGTATCTGGCCGGCCCCCTGCACGGCGCAGTACTACCACCTGAAGCGGATCACCTACGCGACCCGGCCGGCTCCCGGACCGACACGCTGACCTCCGCCACCCGCATCGGGTGACCCGGCTCCGTCGCGGGGCCCGGCGTGGCGCCGTCGGCGGCCGGCAGCGCGCCGCCCACCGCCACGTTCAGGATCAGGAACTGTCCCTGCTTCACCGCCCGGTCCCAGGTGGCCGCGTCCATGCCGGACGCCTTCACCCGGTGGAACACCCGGCCGTCCAGATACCAGCGGACCTCCTCGGCGCCGGGCGCGGTGTCGACCTCCACGGCGTACGAGTGGAACGCGCCGCGACAGCCGGAGCACTTCTGCCGGGGCGAGGTGAGCCCCACCGGCTCCTGGCAGGGACCGCCGTCCAGGGTGCCGCAGTGCATGGTGGCGAAGACGGCGTCCCGGCCGTTGACGGACTCCATCACGTCGAGTTCACCGGTGGCCGGCCACCCCGTGTACCCGTCGCGCAGCTCGGCGCCCATGGTCCAGAAGGCCGGCCAGTAGCCGGCCGCCGCCGCACCCGTGACGTCCGGCAGGGCGATCGACGCCTCGATCCGCAGGACGCCGCCGGGCGGCGGGGCGAAGTCGGAGCGCCGGGACTCGATACGGCCCGAGTACCACCGCCCCTCGCGCCGGGTGGGCACGATCTCCAGCGCCCCCTTCCCGTCGAGGCGGACGTTGTCCGTGGAGTCCGTCATCGTCTCGATCTCCCCGGTGCCCCACCGCGGGGCCGGGCAGCCCGGATAGCAGGTGCCGCGGTCGTACCGCCACCGGGAGGCGGCCGGGCGGCTGCCCGCGGGGCCGTCGAAGTCCTCGTGCAGCAGCCGGGTCCAGCCGTCCGCCGCCGGTGCGCCCGTCCGCATGAGTAGCCGTTCGAGCCGGGGCGCCAGCACCACGGCCGCGACATCGGTCAGATGGGCGTCGTCCCGGTAGAGCAGGATCCGGTCCAGGACCGCCGGGCAGGTGGGCCCGGCGGCCGGGCACAGCACCGAGTTCACCTCCACGGTCCGCACCCCGGGCAGCGCGCCGGCCGCCGCCTTCCGCGCCAGCGGATCGGGCCACCGCGCCTCCTCCCGGCCGAAGGCGCAGGCCTCCGGGTCCGTGAGGTGCCCGGAGACGCACGCCGGGACGTCGGTCCCCGGCACCGGAGTGTCCTCGATGTAGACCACCGGCACCCCGAGCGCGCGCAGCGGCTTCAGGGTCTTCTCCCAGCCCCTGAGCAGCAGTTTCTGGTCATCGGTGTAGCGGTTCAGGGAGCCGATCACGATCAGCTCGGGCTTCGGCCCCTTGCGCAGCCGGGCCAGGCTGTCGGCCCGCCAGCTGTCGCACTCGTGGTACGTGCGCCCCAACTGCGGGTTCACCACCGACAGTTCGGGGAGCGGGCAGCCCTGCTTCACCAGCTCCTGGAGGGCCCAGCCGCGCTTGGCCGCGAGGGAGAGCAACGGCGAGAACCACTGCCCGGCGTGCGAGTCGCCGAGCAGGACGACCCGGTGCGGGCTGTCCACCGCCCCGAACAGGCAGGGCGGGCTGCTCGTCACCGGCGGCGCCACCTCGCACGCCCCGTCCGGCGGGAAGCTCTCGCGGGCCTGCACGGGGCTCGGCACCACGGGGCCACCGGCGGGCGGCGCACCGGTCCGCGTCAGCAGCGAGGGGCCGTCGGCCGCCCCCGGCGGCAGCCCCTTCGCGTCCACCGGGGCTGCCGGGCCCAGCAGATGCAGCGTGGTGGTGCCCACCACCAGCGCCAGGGCCACCGGCACGACCACCGCCGCGAGCCCCAACGACAGGCCCCGCCTGGGCAGTTCGGAGAGCGTACGGCTGTGCCGCAGCGGCCGTTCCACCCAGCGCGCGGTCGCCAGGGCGGGCAGCACCGAGGCCAGCGTCAGCGCCGTTCTCGCGGGCCAGCCGAGGGCGCCGAAGCGGGCCTCGGCCAGGACGAGCACCGGCCAGTGCCAGAGGTACAGGGTGTACGAGAGCCTGCCGACCGCCCCGGGAGCCCGCATCGACAGCAGCCGCCCCACCCCGTACCTGGTCGGCCCGGCCGCCCCGTCCGGGCGCCGTCCGGGTGTCCCGGCCAGGATGACCGCGGCCGTGGCCAGGGTCGGGACGAGCGCCGCGTATCCGGGGTACGGCGTCGAGGCGTCGTACCGCAGCACGCACCACACGAGCGCCGCCGCCCCCGCCCAGCCGCACAGCAGTCGCAGCGGGCGCGGCCCGCGCAGCAGATGCCACGGCAGCAGGGCCAGCAGCGCGCCGACGCCGAACTGCCAGACGCGCGAAGGCGTTCCGAGGTACGCCAGCGAGACGGAGTCGCCTGTCCAGCGCAGCGAGAGGGCGAAGGTGCCGAGCGTCAGCAGGGCGGTGAGGGCGAGCGCCGCCGGCCGCAGCGCACGCCCCCGGCGCGCCGAACGTGCGGCGAGGACCGCGAGCACGGCGAGCAGCGGGGCCCAGCACAGATAGAACTGCTCCTCCACCGCCAGCGACCAGAAGTGCAGCAGCGGGCTCTCGTCCTGCCCGGCGGCCAGATAGTCGGTCTGCTGCTGGACGAAACGCCAGTTGGCGACGGACAGGGCCGACGCCACGACGTCGTTCTCCAGATCCGTGCGGCGCAGCGGGACGGTCAGCCAGGCCCCGGCGACCGCGACCGCGACCAGCACCACGGCGGCCGAGGGCAGCAGCCGGCGGGCCCGGCGGGCGAAGAACTCGCCCAGCCGGATCCGGCCGGTGGTGACGGCCTCCCGCACCAGCAGTCCGGTGATCAGGTAGCCGGATATGACGAAGAAGACGTCCACGCCGACGAACCCGCCGGCCAGGGCGGGTACGGACGCGTGGAAGGCGAGGACCGAGAGGACCGCGAACGCGCGCAGCCCCTCGATGTCGGGGCGGAACGCGGACCGGCGGGAACCCGGGGCGCCGGGTCCGGCGCCACCGGACGGTGATCCGGGGGTGGCGCTGCTCCCGGGCCGCGGAGCGGAAGGGGCGAGGGTGGGCATCGTACGAGGGCCTTTCAGCTCAGCCAGGGCAGCATCGGATCGACCCAGCCGGACGCGAGCAGAGCGGTGAGCAGGAGCGTGACCGTCACGGCGAGCGTTTCGGGCCAGCGGCGGGGCAGCACGGAGCGGGTGCGCCGCCGGGCCGGTGCGGGCCGCCGAGGGGCGGCGGCCGGGCGCAGTCCGGTCAACAGGTCCCTGATCAGGGGGACGTTGATCTGGAGCTGCACCAGCAGATAGAGGCCGAGCCCCCAGTTGGGCTCCCAGCCGTTGCGGGCGACGGCCAGGGCGAGTCCGCCCGCCGCCGCGCCGGTGGTGCAGCAGAGCCAGCCGAGCGAGACGAGCACCACGCGCCGCGCCATCGTGCCCGGCTTCCCGCCGCCGGCCCCGGTGGGCACCCACGCCGCGCTGTGGCCGCGCAGGGTGTGCAGGAAGGCGGCTCCGGCGGCCACGCTCATCAGGACGTTGGCCCGGATCACCTCGATCCGCCAGCGGGTCCGGCTGATCCGCGGCAGCAGCACGTGCCACAGCCACAGCGGCGCGAGCAGCGGCAGCACGTGCCAGGGCCGGATCTGATCCGGGTACCAGCACATCATCACCAGCGGCGGCAGCGGGGCCGCGAAGGTGTTCACCACCGTCGTCAGGTAGCCGACGACGCCCTCGTGGAAGCAGAGCCGCATCCGCCAGGGGGCGCCCATCCGCTTGAGGACCGGGGTCCCGATCAGATGCAGATTGCCCATCGCCCAGCGGTACTGCTGGTTGAGGAAGGAGGCGAGGTTGTCCGGCGAGGTGCCCTTGGCCACCAGCACCGGCACGTACAGGGTCCGGAACCCCTGCTCGTACAGGGCGAGTCCGGTGTACAGGTCCTCGCTGTGGTCGAGCCGGGCGAAGCCGCCGGCCAGATCGATGGCGCTGCGCCGGTAGACCGCGTTGCTGCCGCAGCAGATCGCCGCGTCGCTCGCGTCGCGGGACGGCTGGATCCAGCGGAAGAACCACTCCTGGGCCGATCCGGCGGCGCGCTGGATCCACTCCATCGTCTCGTCGGTGTCGAAACACTGCGGGCTCTGCACGATGCCGACGCCCGGGTCGGCCAGGTACGGCACGAGATGGCGCAGGAAGTCGGGCCGGGGCGCGAAGTCCGCGTCCAGGATGGCGATGTACTGAGCGCTGCTCAGGGTGAGCGCGTGATTGAGGTTGCCCGCCTTCTTCAGATGCCCCCGGTCGGGCCGTACGACGTAGCGGTAGCCGAACTCGGCCGCCAGGGCGGCCACTTCGGGGCTGTCCGCGTCATCCAGCACCCAGACGGTCAGCGCGCCGGGCCAGTCCAGGTCCGCGACGGCCCGGTAGGCGTTGTCCAGGACCGGCAGGGGTTCCCCGCAGGTCGGCAGGTAGAGGTCGACGCTCGGCAGTTCGGCCGGGTCCCAGGCGTGCACGAGCACTTCGTGCGAGCGCCGGGTGAGCCGGCGCTGGCGCAGGCTGTTGACCGACGAGAGCGCGAGGGCGACGACGTTCAGGGAGAGCACCGCGAGAAAGGCCCACAGGGCCGGGGTGCGCAGGGCGAAGGTGAACATGGCCGCCGCCGTGAGCACGAAGGCGAACGAGGAGCTGATCAGTACCCAGCGGCGCTGTGGTCCGAAGTACCAGTAGAGCTCTTGGTCGGACGGAGGTTGAGGTAAGTGATGGACGGTCATAAAGCCCCCCACGGCTGTGCATGTCCCGGTATCTGGGGACCCACCCTAGCGCCAAAGGTATAGACCATTCGCCGATGATCGGGGAGTGAGACGTCGGCCGGGCGCGCGGGGAGTGGTCCGGAATTCCTCCGGGAGTGGTCTGGACCTATTTCATGATCCCGTCCGGATGGAGCGGGAAGTTCCAGGTCACACGCGGGTTAACAGTCACCCAACATCCCGAGGAGGCCGTCCCGCGGCTCCGGACCCGCACCACCGGCGGCCTCCGGCCGCCGCTGCGGCGGCATCCGCCCCGCGTTCCCGGGCCCGGAATCGCCGACCGCTTCATACGAACGGCACACAGCGCACACCTGACGGCACAATGGGTTCATGCCGATACCCAGCCGCGCCGCCCTCGTCGAACATCTCGTCCGTACGCGTATAGCCGGAGACGTCGCGACCCCGCGCGACAACAACCTCTCCCACTACCGCAAGCTCGCCAACGGCGACCGCCACTTCTGGCTGGGCCTGGAGCTCGGCGACCGGTGGCGCGACGAGCAGGACGTGCTGGCCGTGATGGCCGAGCGGTGCGGGGTCAGCGACGACCCGGAGCACCGGTTCGGCCAGGACACCATCGACCCCGAGCTGACCGTCGCCGCCCTGGACCGCGCGGCGGCCCGGCTGCGCAAGGCGGCCGACGGCTCCGAGCGGGTGCTGTTCGCCACCGGGCACCCGGGCGGTCTGCTGGACGTCCACCGACAGACGGCGACCGCCCTGGGGGCGGCCGGCTGCGAGATCGTCCGGATCCCGTCCGGGCTGATGGCGGACGAGGGCATGGTCTTCCAGTTCGCGGAGGTCGCCGTGCAGGAGCGCGGCGCGACCCTCTGGCACACCCACTCCCCGGCCCCGATGGCGGCGATCCTGGACGGCCTGGAGCGGGAGGGCCGCCCCATGCCCGACCTGGTCGTCGCCGACCACGGCTGGGCCGGGTGTGCGGCGCAGCGCGGCCTCGACGCCATCGGATACGCGGACTGCAACGACCCCGCGCTGTTCCTGGGGGAGTCCGAGGGAACCCTCCAGGTGGCCGTCCCGCTGGACGACCACGTGCTGGACCCGCGGTTCTACGACCCGATGACGGACTACCTGCTGGACGCGGCCGGACTGCTCTGAGCCGGGGGCGCCGCGACTCCTGCGCGGGGAGGACGGGGCTTCCCGCGCCGCGACGCCCGCGCGGGGAGGACGGGGCCGGGCTTCCTCCTGCGACGCCTCAGGGTTTCCGCGCGTCGTAGGAGGCCTGGCTCCGCTCGATCCCGGGGTTGTTGTCGACGGCCCACTCGGCCAGCTTCACGGCGGGCCCGATCAGGGTGCGTCCCGTCGCGGTGAGCTCGTACTCGACGCGCGGCGGGACCTCGGGGAACGCCGTGCGGGTCACCAGACCGTCGCGCTCCAGGTGCCGGACCGTACGCGTGAGCATCCGCTGCGAGATGCCCGGGATGCGCTGCTGGAGCTCGGTGAAGCGCATCCGCTCGCCGTCGAGGGTGGCCACCACCAGCAGGGTCCACTTGTCGCCGACGCGGTCCAGGATGCCCCGGATCGCCCGGCCGCCGTCGCCGCGGATGAGGCAGGTGCTGCGGTACTTCGACATGGCGCCCCCTGTTCGCAACGCACACCGGTGTGCCTTTTGTAAGCGTCCTCATAGTCACCGACCATGTGGCTACGAACAAGTCGTAACCATGACGGAGGACGCAGATGGAGATCGCTTACTGGATCGTCGCCGGACTCCTGGGGGTCTTCTACCTGTACGCCGGCGGCAAGAAGGCCGTGCAGTCCAAGGAGCGGCTGGCGCCCATGATGGGCTGGGTGGACACGGTTCCGATGCGGCTGGTCCGGGTCATCGGCGCCGTCGAGATCCTCGGTGCCGCCGGCCTCGTACTGCCGCCGCTCACGGGCATCGTGCCCGGCCTCGCGATGGCGGCCGCGATCGGCCTGGCCGTGCTCCAGGTGATGGCGGCGGGCCTGCACCTGTCCCGGGGCGAGGCCCGGGAGACCGGTCTGAACGCCGCGCTCGTCGTACTGGCGGCAGCGGCCGCCGCACTGGCCACGACCTGGTGACCGTGGGGGGGCCGGCCCCCGCTCACCCCACCCTTCGTCCTCACCCTGCCCCTTCATCCCCACCGGGCTCTCCGTCCTCACCGGGCCCTTCGTCCTCACCGGGCCCGGTGAGGGGGTTTCGCCCGGCGGCGCGGGCCCGGCGCCGCTGCTCCAGCCCCGGCGTCGGGTCCAGATAGACCCGCTGGATCGACGGATACCGCTCCCGCAACTGCTGCTCGGCCTCCTCGCAGGCCCACTCGACCTGCTCGGCACTGGCCACGTCCCGGAAGTCGATCTTGGCGGCGATCAGGATCTCGTCCGGCCCCTGGATGAGCGTGGTCAGCTCCAGTACGTCGATGATGTGCGGCACGGTCAGCAGTTCATCCCGCACCCCCTCCCGCATCGACTGCGACACCGGCCGGCCGATCAGCAGCTGGGCGTTGGACCGGCCGAGCACCCAGGCCACGTACACGAGCAGCGCGCCGATCAGGATCGACGCGACACCGTCCCAGACCCCGGAGCCCGACAACTGGCCCCCGAGCAGCCCGCCCGCGGCCAGCAGCAGACCCACCAGCGCCGCCGAGTCCTCCATGACGACGGCCTTGACCGCGGTGTCCGGGGTGTGCCGGAAGTAGCGGGTGGCGGGGGTGTCCAGCCGGACGGCCTCCCGGCGCACCTGCCGCAGCCCGGTACGCAGCGAGTAGCCCTCCAGCAGGAAGGCCACGCCCAGCACGATGTACGAGACGAGCGGATCGCCGAGGTTCTCGCCCTCGACCAGGGTGTGGACGCCGTCGTAGACCGAGAAGACCGCGCCGCCGACGAAGGTGGCGACGGAGGCGAGCATCGCCCAGATGTACCGTTCGGGGCCGTACCCCAGCGGGTGTTCCTCGTCGGCGGGCTTCTCGCTGCGCTTGAGCGCGGTGAGCAGCAGCAGTTCGGTGACGGTGTCGGCGACCGAGTGGGCCGCCTCGGAGAGCATCGCGCTCGATCCGCTGATCAGCCCCGCGACGGCCTTCGCCACGGCGATCCCGAGATTGGCGGCCGCGGCGACGATGACGGTGAACGTGGACTCGCCGCCGGCTGATTTCTCGTCACTCATGATGGCGAGTATGTCGGACCTACGTAATATGTCGGAGCTGCCGCACAGTGTCCTGTGTTGCCGCGCGGCGTCCCGTTCAGTGTCCGCGGGGGACCCGGACGACGCCCTCCTGGATGACGGTGATCGCCAGCCGGCCGTCCTGCGTGTAGATACGGGCCTGGCCCAGCCCGCGCCCGCCGGACGCGGACGGCGACTCCTGGTCGTACAGCAGCCACTCGTCGGCCCGGAACGGCCGGTGGAACCACATCGCGTGGTCCAGGCTCGCGCCCACCACGTCACCGACCGCCCAGCCGCCGCGCCCGTGGGCGAGGAGCACCGAGTCGAGCAGTGTCATGTCGGAGACGTACGTGGCCATGCAGACGTGCAGCAGCGGGTCGTCCGCCAGCTTGCCGTTGGTACGGAACCACACCTGCGAACGCGGCTCGCGCGGCTGGCCGACGGTGCCGAACGGCGGGGCGTCCACGTACCGCAGATCGACCGCGGCCCGTGCCTCGATCAGCCGGTCCACGACACCCGGATCGCTGAACCGGTGCGCGTGGCGCGGCAGCATCTCGGCGGCCGTGGGCAGCGTCTCCGGGTCGGGTGCGGCCGGCATGTCCGCCTGGTGCTCCAGGCCCTCCTCGTACGTCTGGAAGGACGCGGAGAGGTGGAAGATCGGCTGCCCGTGCTGGACGGCGACGACCCGCCGGGTGGTGAAGGAGCGCCCGTCCCGGATCCGGTCGACGCTGTAGACGATCGGCGCGCCCGGGTCGCCCGCCCGCAGGAAGTACGAGTGCAGTGAGTGGGCGGTCCGGTCGGCCGGGACGGTGCGGCCCGCGGCGACCAGTGCCTGGGCCGCGACCTGTCCGCCGAAGACACGGGGCACGAGCGCCGAACGGCTCGTGCCCCGGAAGATGTCCCGCTCGATCTGCTCCAGGTCGAGCAGCTGGAGCAGATCGAGCAGGGGGTCGTGTGCTGTGCTCATGGAGAAGAACGTAGCCGCTCTAAAGGCCCATGGACTTGGCGATGATCGACTTCATGACCTCGCTGGTGCCGCCGTAGATGCGGTTGACCCGGTTGTCCGCGTACAGGCGGGCGATCGGGTACTCGTTCATGAAGCCGTAGCCGCCGTGCAGCTGGAGGCAGCGGTCGATGACGCGGTGCGCGACCTCGGTGCAGAACAGCTTCGCGGAGGCGGCCTCGGCGGCGGTCAGCTCGCCCTGGTCCAGTGCTTCGAGCGCGCGGTCGGCGACGGCCTGGGCCGCGTCGACCTCGGCCTGGCAGGCGGCCAGCTCGAACTTGGTGTTCTGGAACGAGGCGACGGTCTTGCCGAAGACGGTGCGGTCCAGCACGTACTCCTTGGCGAACCGGACGGCGGCCGCGGCCTGCGCGTACGCGCCGAAGGCGATGCCCCAGCGCTCGGAGGCCAGGTTGGTGCCGAGGTAGCCGAAGCCCTTGTTCTCCTCGCCGAGCAGGTCCTCGGCCGGGACCTCGACATCGACGAACGCCAGCTCGGCGGTGTCGGAGGTGCGCAGGCCGAGCTTGTCGAGCTTGCGGCCCACCGAGTAGCCGGCGGACTTGGTGTCGACGGCGAAGAGCGAGATGCCGAAGCGGCGGTCGTCCTCGCGCGGGGCGGAGGTGCGGGCGCAGACGATGACCCGGTCGGCGTGCACCCCGCCGGTGATGAAGGTCTTGGCGCCGTTGAGGACGTAGTGCGTGCCGTCCTCGGAGAGCTTGGCGGTGGTCTTCATGCCCGCGACGTCGGAGCCGGTGCCCGGCTCGGTCATCGCCAGGGCCCACATCTCCTCGCCGGTGGTGAACTTCGGCAGCCAGCGCTTCTTCTGCTCGTCGGTGGCGAGCATCTTGATGTAGGGCAGGCCGAGCAGGGTGTGCACCCCGGAGCCGCCGAAGGAGACGCCCGCGCGGGCGGTCTCCTCATAGATGACGGCCTCGTACTTGTGCGAGTCGATACCCGCGCCGTCGTACTCCTCGTCCACCGTGATGCCGAAGACACCCAGCTCACCGAGCTTGCCGTAGAACTCGCGCGGCACCACGCCGGCGGCGAACCACTCGTCGTACACCGGCACGACCTCGGCCGCGATGAAGGCGCGGATGGTCTCCCGGAACGCCTCGTGGTCCTCGTTGAATACCGTACGGCGCACGGGGTGCCTCCCTGGTCGGCTGGTTCGGCTTCGTCACCGGCTAAGCGCTTGCTCAGCCATGGTCAAAAGTTACCCGTCAGTCATGGAGCTGTCCAGGGTGATGCTGAGCACGCCCTCCTGAGGGCACATCCCGGCGGCGGTACGAGTGAGGGCGGGCTCTGGAATGATCAGCCGTTCGGCAACCCGATCAAGGCGAGAGCGGTATGTTTCGGGAGGCCGAGGCCGGTTCTCAGACGCCCGGATGCCGGTGCCGGCCATTAGTCTGACCGCGAGAACATGCGAGAGGAGGACGCCGTGCTGCTGAGGTTCCGTGTTGCGAACTTCAGGTCGCTTCGTGACGAGCAGGAGCTGTCCTTCGTCGCTACATCGAACGAAGGACGATCAGTCGCCCGAGAGGTGGAGCTGGCCGACGGGTCTGTCTCCGTATTTCCTCTGGTAGGCATCTTCGGAGCGAACGCCTCAGGCAAGTCGAACGTACTCGACGGTCTCGCCTCGATGCGGACGGCCGTCCTCAACTCCTACGCGCAGTGGGCTTCGTACCAGGGCATCCCCCGCGAGGTCTTCGCACTGGACGCGAAGAGCATCGCCGAGCCGACCTTCTTCGAGGTCGATGTGGCCATCGACGGCGTTCGCTGGACCTACGGATTCGAGCTGGGCGAACAGCGCGTCGAGTCCGAATGGGTGCACAGCTATCCACTGGGTCATCAGCAGGAGTGGATGGACCGGGACGCCTCACGGTCCGACGTCTACAGGTGGCCGAGCAGCCGCGTGAAGGACCGCGCCCAGCTGGTCCGCCGGACCCGCCCCAACGCCCTGCTGCTCTCGACGGCGGGCACGGACAATCATCCGCAGCTGTCTCCGCTCTTCCACTGGTTCCGAAACCTGTGGTCCATCGGCCCGGAGACGGAGCGTGCGCAACGCGAGGACTTCACGGCCTCGAAACTCACAGGTGAGCAGGGATACCGCATCAAGGAGCTCCTGCGCGTCGCCGACCTCGGCATTACGGACGCCGTGGTCGAACCGTCCGTGAACGGCATCGGCAAGGTCCGGCTGCTGCACCGCACGGCGTCGGGTGAGGTCGCACTCGACTGGCAGCGGGAGTCCCTCGGTACCCGTTCCTGGTTCGCTCTCCTGGGCCCTATGCTCCTGGCCCTCGACGACGGAGCGGTCCTGCTCCTCGACGAACTCGACGCCAGTCTGCACCCTCGGTTCGCCGCAGAGGTCATCCGCCTCTTCAAGGACCCGCTGTCCAATCCGAACGCCGCCCAGCTTGTGTTCACCTCCCATGAGGCGACGGTGCTCAGCACGCCGACGGGAGAACGGCTCCTCGACGCCGGGCAGGTCTGGTTCACGGAGAAGGACGAGGACGGTGCCACCGAGCTCTATCCCTTGAGCTCCATGTCGCCGGGCGCCCACGAAGACCTGGCGAAGTCCTACCTGGAAGGTGCGTTCGGCGGCGTTCCGTCGCTCCTGGCCGGGCAGATCGTCCGCCGCTTGGGGGCAGTGCGGGACGAGGGCACCGAGAGTGCGGAGCACGTCTGATGGCGAGGAGCACCAAGGGGAACGCGTCCCTCACATCGGGCAAGGCCTACGGCCGCGGGCGCAGCCGGGTCGTGTACGTCTTCACCGAGGGCAAGGTCACCGAGCCGGAGTACATCAAAGCCGTCCGGCAGCTCGGCACGCTCAAGCAACCGGGGACCACCGTTGACGTCCAGATCGCCAACGCGTCGGACGAGGGGTCGCAGCGCAAGCCGCTGATCCTCGTCGAAAAGGCGATCGCCTTGCTGCGTGAGAAGAACAGGGAGGCCAAGCGGGCCGGCCTGGCCAAGGCGCTGTGGCCTCAGGTCTGGTGCCTGTTCGACAGGGATCAGCACGAAGGGGTGGAGACGGCGCTGTCCCGGGCGGCCAAGGCCGGCGTGGAGGTCGCCTACTCGCACCCGTGCTTCGAGATCTGGCGCGTGCTGCACCTGAAGTCCGTCACGGGGACCTTCGGCGGGGTCTGCGGAATGGCCGAACAACGGCTTCCCTCTGACTGGCACCAGGTGCCCGGCGGCATCAAGTCCGTCATCCCGAAGCAGATCGAGAGCCGCTTCGCCGATGCCAAGAAGAACGCTCTCGACATGAATGCCGAGCACCCCGACTACATCGCGAAAGCTCACCGCGACCCGTACACGGACGTCTTCGAGTTCGTCGAGAAGGGGCTCGGCATCGCGTCGTACTGACGCCCGCTGCCGGCCTGATCGGTTCCGCCGAGTCCGGTGATGCGCCCGGTGGGGTTTGCTCTGAGTGCTCGCCTGTACCGCAAGGCGATCCACAGCTCCGTGTGGACGTGCAGATAGTCCCGGTCCCGGTCGAGGAGTGCCGTGCAGCGAGATCCAGACGAGAAGCATCTCGGTGTGCGGCTAAGCCCCGAGTGTCCAGCCGGGCTGGGGGAGTCGTACCGGTTCTGGTCCGGCGGTTCCAGGGCCGCCGTCGGCAGGTGACGAGACCCCTGACATGACAGGGGCCGGGAGTTCTTGGGGGTTCAGGCGGGAAACTCGCCGTCCTTGACGGCCGTGACGAACGATGACCAGCCAGCCGCCGGGAAGAGCAACGCAGGGCCGTGCGGGGTCTTGGAGTCTCGGACGGGGACGCCTGAGGGATAGCCGTCCAGCACCTCGACGCAGCTGCCCCCCTGGTTGTCGCTGTACGACGACTTGCGCCATCCGCTCAGGGTGGAGGCGGTCCGGATGGTGCGCTCAGTCATGATGTCCGTATTCCTTCGCTGTAGCCCGCATCAGGGCAAGTGATTCTCGGAGCGGCAGTGCGTCGCCCAGCGCAAGATCGTAGGCCCCCCGCATCCGTTCGACCAGGGCCGGAGCGTCATGCACCTTGCCGGTACTCACGCCTTCGGTGTACGCGACCGTGGGTTGGTCCTCGAACCACATCAGCGTCATCATGCCCTGCATGATCGGGTGTGCACCCAAGCTGAATGGCAACACGTGAGTCCGTACGCGCTCGGTCTCGGTCACGTGGACGATGTGCATGATCTGTTCCGCCATGACCTCACGGCCGCCGACAGGGCGACGCAAGACTGCTTCATCCAGAAGCGCCCATACTACGGGCGTTGTCGGTTGAGCGAGGAGCTGTGAGCGCGCCAGTCGTGTGACAACGAGCCTGTCACATTCCTCTTCACTCCACGGGGGGAAGGCGGTACGCATCAGTGCACGGATGTACCGCTCCGTCTGAAGGATGCCCGGTACAAGAGTGGACGCGAACTCCCGGATGACAGTCGCCTGTTGTTCGAGCACCCGAGCTGAAGCGAAGTGGTCGGCCACCGCCGAGTCGTCCTCCGGCAGGAAGCTGCTCAGCACATTCCCCGTGCCCAGCGCCCTGTCCAGCCGCCGCGCGTCCTCCTTCGAAGGGATGCGGCGCCCCGCCTCGATGTGCGCGATGTGCGAACGGGTCATGACCGCCGCGTCGGCCAGCTCCTGTTGCGTCATTCCCGCTGCCAGGCGCTGTTCCTTGAGCCAGTCCCCATAGCAATTACTCATCGTCAACTCCCGTGTGACAGATCATTCGTCACCAAGTAACCCCTGGCGAGCCTAGCCCGCACCGTCTCACTCTGTGAGTGGATCGCTACACAGAGCTGTCCTTCCTGCTGCCCGCTACGGCGAAGGAGGGGTGTGCCCGGTGCCGGCCCGCACACGCAGGACCCCCGCGACCGCTGTACACGGCCCGGGGGCATGGCCATCAACCGAACCTGACGGAGTTGACGACGTGTTGGACTGTATCGCCCGAATCTTCGAGCCGCTGCTACGGCTCCTGGCGCCCGCCCCGGGCCCTCGTCGCTCCACCGACGCGGATCTCTACCCGCCACCCGTGCGCGCGCCCGCCGCTCCGTGGCCACGGCACACGTACCTGCTGCGGGGCGAGGACACCGCACTGGTCCGCCCGTACCTCCTCGCACATGAACGAAACGAGGAAATGCGCCGGCAGCGCGCACGGCGCCGTGTCCTCTGGCTCGCCGTGCACGGCGTCGACGTCGGGCCGCGCGTCATCCACGGCATGGCGGTGCCCGCGTGATCGGCGACAGGGGCGGCGTCCTTCGGCTGCTTCCGTGGTCGGGCCCGGAAGGCAAGCCCTGCTATCTCGACACGGACGGGACCGGATACGTCTCCCGCCTCGCCGATGACATCGAGGCCGTGCAGCTCTCCATGTGTCAGGAGCTGCTCGACCACGCGACCGACATGATCCCCGACCGCCAGGTGACCTCCGCGCAGCTCCGCTTCCTCGCCGCCAGGATGGCCGAGGCACTGCGTGACGTTCAACGGATCGCCGAGAGCAGAGGCGCCCGCCTCCCCGTACTCGCGTACGACGAGCCCGCGTCCGGAGTCTGATCCGGTTTCGGGCAGGGAACTTGGGGGCGTACCTGTACATTCCTGGTGCGTCCCCCGGTCCGCCGTGCCCGGACGGCCTGAACTCTCCCCTTCCGCCCTGCTCAGGCGCAGAATGGATCACCTGAGCGGTCGGCGGAAGGTGTGGGGGCGTGGCCGTGCAGGTGGAACGGGACGAGGTGGAGCGGCCGTTCGTCGCGCAGCTGGTGGCGATGGGGTGGACCCACCTACCCGGTACGGAGGTCGGGACCCTCGACGTCTCGGAGCCGTTGCTGACCGGACGGCTCGCCGATGCCCTGAGGCGTATCAACGTCCTTGCGGACGGCCAGAAACCGTGGGTGGACGACCACGACATCCGCCGGTCCGTGGCGGAACTCGCCTCCGTCTCTCTCGGCAAGGACACCGTCACCGCCAACTTCGACACCACGGATCTGCTGCTCCACGGAAGTGACCTCACCGGCCCCTCCGCCGTCCACGGCGGTGCTTCCGCCACCGTGCAGTACACCGAGTGGCATGAGGAGCGGGTCGCGCTCAACGACTTCATGGTCGTCGACCAGCTCCGCGTAAAGAACCGTTCCGGCGATGTGTCGATACTCGACGGGGTACCCGAGCTCTTCCGGACCGTATAGTTGCTGGTCGCCGCGGCCGGTGAGACCGCGCACCTCGGCACCCTCACCTCCACACCCGAGCATTTCCACCCGTGGCGCAGCATCGAACCGGAGGACGAGGGCACGCTCAGGCGGGAACTGCGGACCGCGGGCCTGCTGCCGGACCCCCCGCCGGGCAAGAAGCCCGCTCCGCTGAGCGAGCAGCACAAGCTCGTCGGCGTCGTCCTCCGTCCCGCCGCGTTCCTCACCGTCGTACGCCACTACGTCATCCCGTTGCCGGTGGAGACCGATGACGGAAGCGTGCGCACGGTCAAGGCTGTCGCCCGGCACCAGGCTCCTCCGCGTAGCGGCTCCGTCCCGGAAAGCGGAACGGAAAGCGGAACGGGAATGGCTCAAAGAGATCGCCAGCAGGTATGTACGCGGGCGAGCTGGGCCCATTCCGACGCGTGCCCACCGGCTCGGCGGTCAGTTCGGTGGGAGCTCCTGAAATGAACAAGGCCGGCATTGCCTCCTGGGCCGTCCATCAGGGCACGCGTCACTGGGCGGATCGTCAGGTGGGGAACTCGCCAGCCCACGTTGCCTTCAAGAGGTGTCCGGGCATGTAGTCCGACTCGATCTCGACGGAGAAGTCGGCGTCGAGTGCCAAGCAGGCCATGGCTAGCGGGGCCAAGGCGCCCCATCCGTAGCAGGAGTCGGCTCGCTCCTGATCAGCCGTCCAATAGGCCTTGTGTGCGCAGAGCGCCTTCTCCAGTGAGCCGAGCTGACCTGCATGGCGCTGATCCATGCTTCCCAAGTGGGCAGCAGATCTGCCTCGGTGTCCAACAGGCAGTGCGACGTCACCGGGCCACCGGGCGCTTCTCCTTCCAGACTGCGGCTTGGCAGGTAGTCCGCCCGCTGAGCCGCCCAGCACGTTGTCTGCCGTCCCGCCACGCGTCCTGTCGACACCGGTGCGTCGTGGCGAGGCGCCTCATGGGTAGGGGCCTCAAGAGGCAAGAACTCCGCGGCGTCCCGGTGTTCCTGTATGTCTCGGGAGGCAGAGCCTTGCGAGTCTTGAACACCCCTGGTGGTGCTCAAGTATCGATTTCACCAGACCAGCCGAACTGCATCAGTTCTTTTGGTAGATACTCGGATTCGATCTCGATTGCGAAGCCGTTGTCGAAGGCCATGCATGCAATGGCGAGTGGAGCGAGAGCAACCAAACCGTCACTGCTCAAGGATCGCACCTCGTCTGCGGTCCAATACTGCCTGTGCCAGTAGAGGAACTCGTTCAGTGATGTGTTGAACTTGTCAGCTTCCCCGCGGTTGTAAAGCTGGAATAGTTCGAGCGGTGGGTAAAGGATCTTTAGTAGCGTTTCCTTGTCGGCGATCCGGGCGGTCTCGGGGGTGGCGTGACTGATCGCGGCGACCAGATTGCTCCACATGTCGCTTGAGCGGCGGGCCCAGTAGCTCTGCAGAGCTTCGACCCATTCGTAGACGTACTCGTCGAACACTGCCCCGGATTCACGGAGGAACGACACTGGTACCTGCATGAGACGGTCGAGGCGTTCCTCCTCGCGGCAGATCGTCGCCAGGTAGACCGAAGTGAGCCACGAGCCGGCGTGTGTGTAGGAGGTCGGTCCGGTTGCGGGGAGTTGCCGCACATCCCCGGCGATCCCGATAAGGCAGGGCGGTGCCCCTTCTGGCACAGTGGCCGAATCGAACAGTGCGGAGCCGACCTGCATGGCTGTGACCCACGCCTCCCAGGTCTCGATCCTCTCGGCCTGGGGATCGCCGGCACAGCGCGACATGGCCACGGTCAAGCAGCAGTCAAGGGCCCGGGAGCGGGACATCTCCGATACTTCAAGCCGATCGAGGACCCGATTGGTGCTCTCGGTGAGCGAAGCCATGTCCTCCTGGGTCACTCCTACTGGGAAGTCGTGACGGGGAACGCTCGTGACCACTGGTTTCTCCCCTCTTGTAGATCTTGAAGTACTCAAGCACGGAGCCGTCGTAGGAGCCCGCGCTCTCTTTGCCCTTTACCGGAACATACTGCAGTTTTTTGTCCTCAAGGGCATCGAATAGCTTCTCCGCGAGCCGTCTATCCTTTCCGCCTCGCTTCCACATCTCATGGAAAATTGTTTCCAGGTATGGTCTCGTTCCTTGCTTGACCATCATGTTTTCAGCTGGACCGGCACCGAGGCGAGGCGGGTTCAGATTCGCCTTCGGCCCTTTTTGCTCAACGACGAGATAACTGCCGTCATCGCCGATCTCGTATAGGTCGTCAAGCATGTTGGCCCCGTTTGGTGCCCTGGGGAGATCAACGTATTTGGCTCCCGGGAAGATCTTGGGGATGGCGTGGAGCCTGGGCATTTCCGTGTTCCACGTGGAATGGGCGGTCTGCGGAAATGGCGTCATGTCTAACCTTCGCCAATTCGTCGAGCTTTGCGCGCGCCTCTGGAGTGGCCGTCTTGCGCCCACTTTCCGCCGGGATATCGTCGAGATAGTCAGGGTGCAGCGGAGGCGCGAGATCCGATTTCGCCACCCAAGTCCCATACTCTGCTGCCTTACTCCTATTCGGGAGGGAGTGGCTGGACGATGGCATCTTGGAACAAGTAAGAGTACATACCCAAGAGATATTCTTGAAGAGAGTCGTAATCTGGGAACTCGATATTCGTCAAGCGCTCGTACTCTGCTGTCCCGAAATTTTCATCCCGGATGATCTCGGTGAAACCCTCGCGGATCACGTGGACGTATGAGTCGTTGAAGCTCATCAACGTGGGGCGCAGGTAGCCAGTGTTGTCGTACGCCTGTTCCTCGTCGAGATAGATCCTTAGGAAACCCGCGAATTCTTTGTCCATTTCAATTCTTTCTAGGGGTGTCGGCCGGGTGCAGGGTTGGCGAACATGGTGTGTAGTACATATTTTCCGTCGTGGAGCTTGTATACAGGTACGATCGTGCCGTCGGTGAAGTCGACCTGCTTGAACGTGCTGGGGTTGGCGGGGTCGCGGTAGTAGCCGCTCAACCGCTCCTCTGCGCCGGTGCCAAGAACCTGGTCGATAGGGGTTTCTGGAGGGACTTTACCGGTTCGCGCGATTTCGTCGCGGAAGTAGATATCCGCGCGCACCATATCCTGGGCGTCATCGAACCTCGTGGCGAACGGTCCGACCCGGTGGGCGCCTCCGTGCACACCGTCGACAGTGGTTCCAGTCAAAGGGTCAACGTTGTTCTCAGATTTCAGGAGTCCTGGGTTGCTTGAATTCGGACCGTAGATCTTGGGTGTTCCATCGGTTTCAGCGAGTACAGTGCCCAGCCGGTTCCGCAAGGCGTCGTCGTCCGGGTAGAGGTGCCGCCGGTGCGTGGCCCTCACCGCCTTGGCGGTCGTCCAGATCTCTGATCCGGTTATTTACGGTCTGAGGATCCAATGGCGGGTGTGCCGGGGAATTACCGTTGGCCGTGCCGGAACCGGTGCCGTCTGACGCCCCTGTGCCCGAGTGGCCACTGCCGGATTCTGTAGCGCCGTCGGCCGATCCGGACGCTGTGTGGCCTTTATCCGAGGTGGGGTGGCTACCCCCGCCGCTGTGGTCGCCCATGCTTGTGGGTTCAGCATGGTTGTTGTGGGGCATTTGGCCGGCCGTTCCGCCCGGCAGGTTGTTCGCCGAGCCGCTCGGCCTCCCGTTGGTGTCGGCGGCGGCGTCGTCGCCGACCCGGCCCACGCCGCCGAGGTCGTCGCCCATCCGGATCGTGCTGTCCGTGTTGCTGACGGTATGGGCGCCGACGAGTGCTGGTTGTTCGGCCGGGGGCCTGGCCGGCGGGGTGGCCGCGCCGGACACCGGGGTTTCCTGTCGGGCCGCGGTGTGGTGTTGCTTGAGGGTGCCGTCCTCCTTCAGGAGGTTGCCGGGGTGGTCCAGGTAGACGGTGTTGCCGTGCTCGTCCGTGCCCTTGAGTACGCCCTCGGGCAGGGCCGCCGTGCCCTCGGGGAGGCGGACCACGCCGTCGCCCAGGTCGATGGCCCCGGCGGGGATCTCGGTGCCGTCGGGGAGCTTGAACGAGTTGCTCGGGACCTCGAACGCGCTGTCCGGGATCGCCGCGCCTTCCGGGAGGGCGGGGACCTCGAAGGTGCCCAGGCCCTTGAAGCCGGCCGGCCATCACGTCGCCGATTTTTGTCAGGCCCATCCCCGCGCCCTTGAAGGCGTACGTCATCGGGTCGACGAACCGGCCCACCTTGCCCGCGGCGGACAGGGCCTTCGCCGCCAGGGCTGCCTTGCCGGCGCCGGAGGCCGCGCCGCCGGTGCCGCCGGTGAAGATGGTCGTCACGACGTTGAACGTCACCGCACCCGCAGCGCGGGACGGGTTCTCCGTCCGGCGTCGCGTCGCGGGTGCCCATCACGTATCGAACTCGCCCAGCCAGGAACGGTCCAGCAGGCAGACCGGCAGATACTCGGACTCGACCTCGATGGGGAATCCGGCATCGTGCGCAAGGCATGCCACGGCCAGTGGCCCGAGGGCCAGAAACCCCGCGATGTCGTCCGCACGTTCCGGTGTGCTCCAGTACGCCCTGTGGAGTTCCAGGGCCTCTGCGAGAGCCTCATTGAAGCCATCGTGATCCCTGCGCAGGAACTTGTAGAAGAGGTTGATCGGCGGGTAAAGCACGCACTGCAGCAGATCGCGCGGCGCAATCGTGGCGATGTCGGGGTGGGACTGCTCGATCGCTTCCGTCAGCCTTTCAGGCAGGCCCGGCTGCTCGTGCCAGTACGTCTGAAGGGCATCCACCCAGTGATAGACGTAATCATCGCCTACGACACCAGATGTCCGAAGGGTATCGAGCGGAACCCGGCAGAGCTGGCCCATCCGGTTCTGATCCCGGCAGATAATGACAAACCAGAGGGCGGTCAGCCAGTTTCCTGCATTCGCGTAGAACTGTGGTCCTGTTGCGCTGATGGTCCGCATCTCGTGTGCAATGCGTGTCTCGATCGAACCTTCGGTGATGCAGGCGGCAGAGAAGGCCGCCGCGCCCACCTGCATGGCGGAAACGGTGGAATCCCACGTGGAAAAGCGATTTCCGCGTGGGTTGAGAGCCTGGTGCACCTGCACCTGTAGTAGCGCTTCGTTCAGTGCCATGCCGAAGACGGCGGGCGAGGCGTTCAGATTATTTAGGCTGGTTTCGAATTCTTCGGCCAACTGCTCGGTGACTTGCTCGTTGATCGCAGGAACGGGGTGCCGCTCCACCGTCATCGTCACGGGTCACTCCTGGTGGTGAGTTCGAAGGAAAAATCTTCCTCTTTGAAATTTCCGATGTCAAATCGGCGACTCTTGAATCCGCCGTGAATTGGCCCGTCGGAAACACCCTTGACGAGTATGTACTCGACCTTGTTCGCTATGAGTGCATTCTTCAGGGCGGTGTACAATTTCAACTCGGCTGCATTCCCCTTCTGTGCTCGCTTCCACATCTCGTTCATGATGTCGAGCTGGTATTCGCGCGAACCCTGCTTCGCCATGTACCCACTCGGCAGTGTGCGCTCGTTAATTGCCGTTCGGACATCGCTTTTTGCCTCCACGATGACGAAACTTTTTTTATCACTGAGTCGCCAGACTTGGTCGAATTGGTCGTTTCCGTTCTTTGGTCCGGCAGTCGGCTCCCGAGTCGCCCCTTCATAGTATTTCGGGATCACGTGATGGCGGGCGACGGCTTCACCGTACGCCTCCGTAGCCTTCGACATCGTGTGGTGGATCGGGGCGTGGTCGGCCTTGAGGTCGTCGTAGATCGCCTTGTTTTCAGGAGTCTTGTTTACTTCCCAATCCCTCTTGGCCTTCGTCAGCGGATCGTGCAGAGGGATATCGGACTGGATCGACACGTATCGCGTCCTGGCGGAGTGATCCAGGAGTGTCTTCTCCGGCGTGCCATCGAGATCCTTGGCTGTTCCTGTGCGGTCCCAGCCCGGGTGGTACTTCGTCGGGAAGGCTGGTGGGGCCTTGTCCTTCGCGATCCAGACATGTAGATTAGCGGGGTCTTTTATCAGCTGCGGGGGCGGGAAGCCGCTCTCGTCGGCAAGGTCCACATCATGGCGATAGCCATGCCTCTCGTAGTACTTCTTGAAATACCCGTCCTCGTGATTGGCCCTGTAGGCCTGAATCTCCGTAACCTGCTCCGGGCTGAGGGATCCAGGAGGGCCGTAGGGGTTATTCCCGTGCTGCATGAAGCTCGGAGGGGCCTGAACGCGGCCAGGGCCGGGCGCATCGCCACTCGGCGTCGTTGCGTCGTGACCGGCACGGGCCGCGTCATCCCGGCCCGCCATGTCAGGCGTATCAGGGTGGTGGTGGCCGGACGGGTAGCCGTTGTCGCCCGTGGAGCCGGTGGACCCGTTTCGACCGCTCCCGCCCGTAGGAGCCGAGTCGGTGGAAGCGGTGCCACGCCCACCGCTGTCAAGACGGTTCACCGACAGGCCCTTGTCTCCGGCTCCGCCGGGTAGGCCGTTTCCGCTGCCGCCCCGCGCGCCACCGTCGAGGCTGTTGCTCGGCATGCGGTTACCGCCCGGCGCTCGGTTGGCGCCGACAAGCGCTGGTTGTCCGGCCGAGGGCCTGGCCGGCGAGGTGGCCGCGCCGGACGCCGGGGTTTCCTGTCGGGCCGCGGTGTGGTGTTGCTGGAGGGTGCCGTCCTCCTTCAGGAGGTTGCCCTGGCCGTCCAGGTAGACCGTCTTGCCGTCCAGGTCGGTGGCCTTGACCACGCCCTCAGGCAGGGCGGTGGTGCCTTCGGGCAGCTTGAACGCGCCATTGGGGACTGCGAACGCACCCTCCGGGACCGCCGCGCCCTCTGGCAGGTGCAGTGTGCCGTCAGGGAGCTTGAACGCGCCCTCCGGCAGGGTGACCACGCCTTCCGGGAGGGCGGGGACCTCGAAGGTGCCGAGCCCCTTGAAGCCGGCCATCACGTCGCTGATCTTCGTCAGGCCCATGCCCGCGCCCTTGAAGACGTACGTCATCGGGTCGACGAACCGGCCCACCTTGCCCGCGGTGGACAGCGCCTTCGCCGCGAGGGCGGCCTTTCCGGCGCCGGAGGCCGCGCCGCCCGTGCCGCCGGTGAAGATGGTCGTGACGACGTTGAACGTCACCGCGCCCGCGGCGCGGGACGGGTTCTCGCCCCACTGGTCCCAGGCCAGCAGCGCCTTGCCGGTCTCCTTCATCGCCGTGCGGGAATCACGCAGGTAGGAGGGGAGCTTGTCGTCCGGCAGGGCCCAGAACAGGCCGCCCAGTGGGGTGGAGGTGATCGCCAGGCCCGTGGCGAGCTTGCCCAGGCCCGACCAGGCCTGCTTGGCGGAGTCCCAGCCATCCGTGCCGACCAGGGTGCCCAGGCCCTTGATCGTGCCCAAGACACCGTCGACGAAGAAGCCCTTGACGAAGTCCCAGGCGTGTTCGTGGACGTGCCACCAGGGCTTGGACTCCTCGACCGGGTCGCCCCAGGGCAGGCCCTCGGCGTGCTTGAGGGTCTCGGCGTCGTAACCGTACGTCCCCTTCTTGCCGGAGCCGTCGTCGATCTTCAGCGCGGGGCCGCCGACCAGGGCGACGATCTTGTCGTGGCAGGCCCGTTCCACGGCCTGGAACGCCGTCCACGTCTCGATGATCTCGTCGTGGCGGTGGTTGTTCTCGTCGGCCAGGTCGCCGTCCTCGCGCCACTTGTCGTCGTCCTTGATCTGGACGACGAAGGCGTCGGCTTCGCGCTTGAGCTCCTTCAGCCTCTCGATCAGCGGGTAGGCGTCGTCCGAGTACGTGCTCAGCGCGCCGGTGATCGTGGTCAGGTCCGACTTCAGGGAGGCCCCGTGATCCGCGACCGGTTTCGTCGTCGCGAACAACTGGTCGGCTTCGGGCGCCTTGTAGAAGGCCTGGAGGCCGCCGAAGCTGCTGTGGACGTCACTGGTGGCCGTGGCGATCGACTCCCCGCTCTTCGCCAGCGCGCTCACACTGCGGTCCAGCAGGGCGAGGTTGCCGGTGAAGACCGGTATGCCCGACGGGGTGACCGCCTCGTTCTTGCTCACTTGCCCGCCCCCATGTCCTTCAGCAGGTCCAGGCGGACGGACTTGGCGGCATCCTGGGCCTGCTTGGCCGCCTCCAGGTCGCCCTCCACATACTCGTTCGTCGCTGTCGCCGCGCCCAGCACAGCGGCCTGGATACGCTCAGCCATCGACTTCAGCTGTGGCTTCCGCGCCGTCATGTACTCGCCCAGCGCCGCCGCGACGGGCCCCAGCGTGGGATGCGACAACGGTTCCGCCCCCACCGCCACCGGCCCGGCCACCGGCAGTGACGCCGCCGCGCCCGGTACCGCCGTACCCGCATGCGTCGCCGCCTCCGACATCGCGGTGACCATCGCGTTCAGCGCCTTCTCCAGGTCACCGGCGTGCGTGCCGACCACCTTCAGCCTGCCTTGCACACCCTGTGGCTTGATGTCCCATGCCGTCACTGAAAACCCGCCCCCGTACCCGTACCCGATGCCGAACCACCACGCCCACCGGGAGAAGAAGGAACGATTCTTCCGGTGGGCGTCACAGCGAGACCGCTCAGCCGATGTTGTCGACCGCGGCCTTGGCGCGCGCCAGCGTCTGCTGGGCGGTGCCGTCGTTCTTCTCCAGCGTCGAACGCAGCAGCTGGATGATGTTCTTGACCTCCTGCGAGGTCGTGTTCCACCGCAGTTCCTTGCCGTGGTACTCGTCCGCCACGCCGTCGGCCGCGAAGTCGCTCATCGCCGCCTTCACCTGAGTGTCCCGGGCCGTGATCACCATCTCCAGCTGGGCGATCACCACCTGGATGTTGCCCTGGACCTCGGTGGAGGCGCCCGTGTCGTACGCACGCCGGTCGGTGTCGCCCGCGTTTCCTGCCATCACCCATCACTCCCCGTCAGAAATGCGAAAACCCGTCATACGAAAACCCGTCATACGAAAGCCCGCGACACGAAAACCTGCCGTCCGGCGGTCGGGCAGGCCGGTGTCAGCGGCCCGAGAACCGCGCCGCGTCGAAGTTGGCCGACGCCATCTGCGTCTTCGCGTTCTCGCCCTGCTCCTGGTCACCCGAGCCGAACGCCGCGTCCATCCCGGACTGGCCGCCCAGGATTCCGGAGAGCGAGGCGTTCAACGCCGCGGTGATCTCGTCGGATCGGTTCTTGAAGTCGTCGAACGCGACCTTGCCCGAACCGTGGAACTTGCCCTCCAGCGGCTCCGCCGCAGCGATCAACTGCCGGATCAGCGTGCCCAGATCCGTGCTGGATCCCTGCGACTTCGACATCAGGGTCGAAAGGACCGAGGCCCCCATGTTGAACTTCATCAGCTTCCCCCGCCCACTCGAACGAACGCCTTCTTGATCGAATGCATGTCTATCAACTCACGCATCGCTCCTGCAATCAGCAATCGGACAGATTGTCGTTGTTGCCAAGCCATGACATCGGGCGCGGTCACGGCGCCCCCTTGAGATGGCGCATCAGCCGCTCGAAGTCCTGCCAGCCCGACAGGTCCGACGGGTCGCCCGGCAGCGGGTAGTACAGCGCGGGGCGCGTTTTCGGGCCGAGGGGGAGGGGTGCCTCCGGCAGGGGCGTGCGGCGGGCGCGGTCGCCCGGAAGGGTGCGGACCTCCTCCGCGCCGAGCACGAAGGCCAGGGGCACGCCCGGCCCTTCGAAGCGCGCAGGTACCGCCATGTCACGTCTTGCTTTGCGAAGTTGTACGAGCATCGACTGGAGGTGGTGCCGGGTGGCGAGGGCCTCCGCGAGGGCCGGCAGGGTGTCGGTCGGAACCGCCTCGCCGCTTCCATAGCCGAGCGCCATCGTGACGTGCTCCTCGACGCCCCCCTCCGTGCGCGTGATGCGTACGGTGGCGAGGCCCGGCCGGTCCGGGCTGCCGACCACGACGAGCCACGTCGGTTCTGGCGCCCTGCGATGAGCCACGTCGGTCAACTGGCGCAGCGACCAAGGCAGGTTGGCCGGCTCTGACGTACCCCAGCCGGCCGGGGGCCTCCCCGTCAGCTGCCGCCACACCGTCTCCAGGCCGCCGCCCAGCACCAGCCGGTCGTCCGCCGGGTGGACCATGCGGAAGGTCAGGCCGAGCTGGCGCTCGCCCGTGTCCGCTACCTCCTGGTAGGCGGCCGCCACCGGCGTGTGCGGGTCCTCCTCCGAAGCGTCCGGGGAGGCCGGCGGGCTGAACGCGCCGTCCTGCCAACGCAGTACGGCGCCCGTGAGGCCGTCGTAGTACCCGTCCCGCTCGTCCTGGACGATCCAGCGCGACGGCCATCCGCCGAGGCTGTCGCGTACGGCGGGGGAGAGCGTGGTCCCCGCCGGGCTGACGATCTGGAGGCCGAGCCCCGCCTCGGCGGCCGCGCGGAAGGCGTCCGAGAGCCAGGCCGTCATCGCGACAACCGGGCGGTCCTGGATGACGACGGCGACCCTCTCGGTGAGCACGTCGACGGCGGGCTGGGCGGCGGCCGGTGCCGGGGCGACGCTCACCCCGTCCGACGGCACCACGGTGAGCGAGCCCGCGGCGTCCGGCGGCCAGGCCGAGCCGCCCACCAGTGCGGTGAGCCGGGTCGCGAACGTACCCGCGAGCTGTTCCGCCTCCGCGACCCCCGTGGTGGCGCGGGCCTCCGTCCACCAGTAGGGCACGGGCGGAGGTGTCGCACCGAGCAGCCGCTCCGCCTCGCCCTCCACCGCGACCAGCAGCGGTGCTTCGACCGAGACGAGCGGGCGCCCCTGCGTGTCGCAGAGCTGCACCACGGCGCCGTCGCCCCGCGCGCCCACCAGCTTGTCCGGGCCGCCGGAGAGCAGGCCCGCGAGCACGGTCCACGGGTCGGGCATACGGGCGGTGAGCGCGATGACGTCCTTCGTCATGGAGTCGTCCAGCCCTTCGTCGTTCGGCAGCGGTCGTTACGGTCGTTACGGTGGTTCACCGGGTCGCTCACGGTGCGTACACCGTCTGGACCAGCCGGTTCGGGCGGCCCCGCTGGATGAACGTGCCGCGGCCCGGGGCCTGTTGTGACGCGTACACCCCGGGGAACAGCTGGCCCTCGCTCCGGTCGCCGGACATCACCAGAGCCGAGGCGCCCGACTCCCGCAGGCCCTGTACCAGCGGCTCGTACATGCCGCGTGACGCACCGGCCACCCGCCGCGTCAGCACGAAGTGGAGGCCGATGTCGACCGCCGACGGGATGTACGGGAGGAACGCGGCCAGCGGCGACTGACCGGCGGTCGTCAGTACGTCGTAGTCGTCGACCAGGACCACGATGCGCGGGCCCTTGCCCCAGCTGCCCGGCTCCAGGTCCTCCAGGCGCGCGTTCTCGTCGGGCAGCCGCTTCTCCAGCTCGGTGGCGATCCCGGCCGAAAGACCGGCGCACAGCTTGGAGTTGTACGCGTAGCCGCCGTTGAACTCCTCCGGAACCACGCCGCGCAGGGAACGCCGGGGGTCCATCACGGCGAACACGAGGTCGTCCTCGCCGTAACGGTCGACGAGGCCGTGCGCGACTGTCCGCAGCAGGTTCGTCTTGCCGCACTCGCTGTCCCCCAGCACCAGCAGGTGCTGGTCGTGGCCGAACAGGTCGAGCAGGGCGGGCGCCAGCGCCGACTGGTCGAGGCCGAGCGGGACCCGATGCGGCTCGGCGACCGGACCCGGCAGCAGCTTCGGCTCCAGGATGTGCGGCAGCACCCGTACGGGCTGGGCGACCTCGCCGTGCCAGGTGGCGCGGACCGTCGAGGCCGCGCGCTCCAGCACCGCACCCAGGTCCGCCGTCTCGGTCGCCCCGTCCGTGCGGGGGAGGGCGACCTGGGCGAAGAGCTTCCCGTCGGTGAGGATCCGGCCGGGCTCGTCGGGCGACAGGGTCGCGGCGAGCTTGCGGTCGACGCTCGACTCGCTGGGATCGTTCAGCCGCAGTTCGACGCGGGTGCCGAAGTTGGACTGGATGGCGATGCGTACGTCGTTCCAGCGCAGCATGCCCGCGACGACGTGGATGCCGTACCCGCCGCCGCGCTTGAGAATGTCCGCGACCGCGTCGTCGAGGTCGTCGAAGTCGTCGCGCAGCGCGCCGAATCCGTCGATGACGAGCACGATCTCGGCGGACGCCAGCTGCGGCAGCCGCCCCGCCGCGTGCAGGGTGCGCAGCTGCTCGACCGAGTCGATGCCGTGCTCGCGGAAGAGGTCCTCGCGCACGGCGAGCATGGCGCGGACCTCCTCGACGGTGCGGGCCGCGCGCTCCCGGTCGGCGCGGCCCGCGATGCCACCCACGTGCGGCAGCTCCGCCAGCGCCTGGAGGCCGCCGCCGACCAGGTCGAGTCCGTAGACGCCGACCTCCTGCGGGGTGTGGGTCAGCGCGAGGGAGAGGACGAGCGTGCGCAGGAGCGTCGTCTTGCCGGACTGCGGGCCGCCGATCACGGCCGCGTGGCCGCCGGCCACCGTCAGGTCCAGGAACCACTGCCCCTGCCACTGCTTGGCGGGGTCGTCCAGCAGGCCGAGCGGCACCCGGAGCGGACCCTGCTGCCGCGTACCGACCCGGCCGCCACCCGTGCGGGTCCCGGCCAGGCGCATGCCGCGCGGGCCGACGTCCAGCGGGCCGGCGACCGCGTCCAGGGCGATCGCGGCGGGCAGCGGGGACAGCCAGATGCTGCGTACGCCGGGGGCGGCACCGGTCAACTGGTCGACCATGATGCCGAGTTCGGTCGGGCCGGTTTCGCGGCGGCGGGACGCGGGTTCCCGGTCCCGCTGCGTGCTGTCCGGTCCGGCCAGGGTGTTGAACGCCTCGTACTCCAGGGCGAGCGGCCCGGTCTCCTCCTCGTCGGTGCGCCGGGCGGGCCCTCGGTATCCGCCCGAGACGTAGCCCGCCTTGAACCGGGCGTAGTGGCTGGTGTCGACCTTGAGATAGCCGAAGCCGGGCAGCGGCGGCAGGTGGAAGGCGTCCGTGGTGTCCAGGACCGTGCGCGACTCGTCGGCGGAGAAGGTCCGCAGGCCGAGCCGGTAGGAGAGGTAGGTCTCCAGGCCCTTGAGCTTGCCGCCCTCGATGCGCTGGCTGGACAGCAGCAGATGGACGCCGATGGAGCGTCCGATCCGGCCGATGGAGAGGAACAGGTCGATGAAGTCCGGCTTGGCGGTGAGCAGTTCACCGAACTCGTCGATCACGACGAAGAGGTGGGGCAACGGGTCGAGGTCCGGCCGCCTCGAAGCGCGCAGGGCCGCGTAGTCCCCGATGTCGGCGACGTTGCCCGCGTCCTTCAGGGCCTGCTGGCGGCGCTTGACCTCACCCGCGAGCGAGGAGTGGACCCGCTCGACGAGGCCCGCCTGGTTCTCCAGGTTGGTGATGACGCCCGCGACATGGGGCAGGTCAGCGAACGGGGCGAAGGTGGCGCCGCCCTTGTAGTCGACCAGGACGAGCGCGAGGTCCTCGGGTGGATGGGTGGCCACCAGGCCGAGCACCAGGGTCCGCAGCAGCTCCGACTTCCCGGATCCGGTGGCGCCCACGCACAGCCCGTGCGGGCCCATGCCGAGTTCGGAGGACTCCTTGAGGTCCAGCAGCACCGGCTCGTGGGAGTCGCTGATGCCGATCGGGACGCGCAGGAAGGCCCGCTCCCCGCGCGGCGCCCACAGCCGGTCCAGGTCGAGCCGGGCCACGTCGTCGATGCCGAGCATCGCGGCGAACTCGACCGGGCCGGACAGCGGGGCGTCCGCCAGGGACTCGGCGGAGAGCCGCATCGGGGCGAGCATCCGGGCCAGGCCCTCGGCGAACGGCACACCGACCTCGTCCACCGTGCCGTGGGCCTGGACCGGCTCGGCCTCGCGCAGGTCCTCGATGGTCACGTCGGTGCCGTCGACGGTGATGCGTACGTTGACGTGTCCGGGTTCCTGCACCCGCTGTTCGAGCAGGTGCAGCACGCTGACGCCCATCTCGCGCAGTCCGACGGCGTCGTCGGGACGCGGCAGGTCGACGGCGTCATCGCCGTGCCCGTCGGTGACCACGAGCAGCCGGGAGTTCATGGACAGCGCGTCCTTGCCGGCCAGTCCGCGGCGGACCTCGGCGGCGTAGGAGGCCCGGCGGCGCAGTTCCGCGTCGAGCCGTCGGGCCAGCTGGGGTGCGGACGGTGCGATGCGGCGGGCGGCGACCGGGCCGTCGAACTGCTCGGGATCGAGCAGGTGGGGCAGCCACTTGGCCCACTCCCAGTCCGCTATTCGCCCGCCAGGTGCCGCGAGGGCGATGGCCACGTCGTCGGGTGCGTGCAGGGCCGCCGCCTGGACGATCAGGGCGCGGGCGACCCGCAGGCAGTCCTCACGCGGTCCGATCACGCTGATGTTGCCGGCCCGGTCGAGCGGGACGGTCAGCGGCAGCTCGGTGCCGTCGCGGAACCGGTTCACCAGGGCCGAGGCCTCGTTGAGCATGAAGAGGTCGGGCGGCGTGAGGACGGACGAGCCCTGCTCGGCGATCCGCAGGTCCCGCACCGGCATCTCGCCGGTGCCGACCCGTACCCGCAGGAAGTCGTCGTCGACCCGTCGCCGCTCCCAGAGGCGGGCCGGGTCGCGCACGATGTCGTACAGGGAGTACGGCGACGGGTTCAGCACATCCGCCCGCCCCCGCCGTTCGCGCTCCTCGGCCGACAACTCCTCGCGCAGGTCCTCCACATAGGCGAGGTAGGCCTCGCGCTGCGTACGGCGCGTGCGCTGGGCCTTGCCGCGCTGCGAGAGGAGCAGGGCCGCGGAGCCGATGACGGTGACCACGAGGATGATCGCGCCGAGTCCGGCGAACTGGCTGTTGCGGACGACCGTCATCATCACGACGGACGACATGACCCCGGCGACCGGCAGCAGCGACATCGCGATGTTGCCCGCCTTGCCCTCGGGCAGGTTGGGCGGCGCCTCGATGGTGCGGGGCGCGGTCACGGCCGGCGGGCGGGTGGTCCGGGCGGGGCGGTGGATCAGGCGGGTACTCATCGGCTCCGTCCGGAGTTCACGGCCGGTTCGTGGTGCGTGCGTGGGCTCGGGGGTGTCATCGGCCCCGGTATCGGCGGTGGTGCTGGTGCCGGTGTCACTCGGGGACTCGGGGACGGCTTCACTGCGGTCACCGGCGCTTCTGGGAGAGCTCGAACACCTCGGCCGCCAGCCGGGTTGCGGCCAGCCGCGTCGGCCGGGCGAGCAGTTCGGTGCGCAGGGCCCCGCCCGCCGCCAGATGCCGGTCGTGGGGCAGGACGTGGACGCTCGCACCGGTGGACCGGAGCCGGTCCGCGGCCGCCTCCACGTCGATGCCGGGCCGCGCCACCGTGCTGGACAGGACGACCACGGTCCCGGCGATCACATGACGGGGCAGCCCCTGCAACCACTGCAGCACCGCGTACGTGCTCGTGACGCCGTCCAGCGTGGCGGGGGCGGCCAGCACACGGGCCTGGGAGGCCGTGAGGGCGACCCGGGCGACCTCGGCGGGAAGCGTCTCGCAGTCGACCACGGTCACGCTGAAGTAGCGGCGCAGTGCCACCATGACCCGTTCGTAGGTGGCGGTGTCCAGCATCGCCCCGATCCGGCCCTGGCTGCCGGGCAGCAGCCAGGCGTTGTCGGGGAGCTGGACGAGATAGCCGGTGACGTCGAGCAGCGACATCTGCGGCTCCACGATGTCCGCGAGATCGGCCGTGGTCCACCGCAGCGTCTCGGCACCGAGCCGCAACGGCAGCGAGCCGAGGGCCGGATCGGCCTCGACGAGGAGGACCGGGTCCTGGCGGTAGTGCGCGTACGCCGTGCCGAGCAGCGCGGCGACGGTCGTCTTGCCCGCGCCGCCCCGGATGGACGTGACGGCGATCTGCCGCCCGGTCGTCACCGGCCGCTGAAGCACCTCGGCGGTACGGGTGATCTCGGCGACCTCGCGCGCGGCAGAGGAGGAAACGATTCGGCGCAGGGCGCGCGAGGCCCGTACGGCGAGCGACTCACCCTGCTGCGGCCGCCGCGCCGCGCCGGCCAGCTCCCGGTCCACCACCGCCCGCGAGTCCGGTGTGCCGAGGGGCCGGGCGCCCTGCGCCGCGTAGGGGGCGCTCTCCGTGTAGGCGGGGGTGCGCGGCACCTGCGCCGGCGCGGGGGCCTGGGCCTGGATCCGGGCCTGGACCGGCGCCGGTGCCGTCCGTTCGCCGGTGTCCGTCGTGCCCGGCCTGCCGGTCGGGCCCGTTGTGCCCTGCGGGGCGGCGGTGCCGCTCAGGTCGCGCAGCACATCGCTCTGCCAGTTGTCCGCGTTCGGCATGTCCGTCCTTCATCTCCGCTTCGATGCCCCGCCCGGAGCGCCCGCGCATGTGGTGTCAGTCGTCAGAACTTGTTGAGCAGCTGCCCGTACATGCCGAACACGCCGACGGTGAGCGGGAAGAGCCCCACCACGCCGATGGACTCGACGAGGTCGGCGGTGCGCCGCAGCCGGACCCGTACGTGCTCCGGCGGCTCCACCGCCAGCGCGAGCAGGGGCAGCAGCGCCGCCGCGCACAGCACGGCGATGGGCCCGGCGCCCCCGGCGTGATCCATCCAGAGCATCACCAGACGGACGACGAGGACCGCGGCGGCCGCGAAGAGCGCCACCACCTCGGCCACCAGCGGGAACGCCCGCGCCCGCGACAGGAGCACCACCGCGACGAGCGAGGGCAGCAGCACGGTCCACACGGTCGGCCGGCCGGCCAGGGTGAGGAGCCAGCCCGCGGCGGCCGCCGACACCGAGGTGGCGAGGGTCGCGAGGGCGAGCCCGCGATGCGTGGCGGCCAGCGCGTTGCCGACATCGTGACGGCTGACGGACACCCCGCCCGAGCGCCGGTCGTCGAGCGCGGTGAGCCCCGAAGCCATCAGGGCGATCCGGGGCAGCAGGCCGAGCAGCACCACGGAGATCACGGCCATCACGGCACCGAGCCGGGCGACGTCCGATGTGACGGCGGCAACGGCCTCCCAGACCACGGTCAGGGAGGCCGTCGCCATGGCGCCGATGAGGCCGCCCCGGCCCAGCGGTGAGAAGAAGCCGAGCAGCGCCAGCGACAGGGTCACCGCGCCCGCCACGGCGGCCAGCCGGAGCGCCCCGGACCAGTCGTACGCGTCGGCGGCCGTCCAGGCCGTGAGGATCCCGAGCACGCTGGAGGCGAGCAACAGCGCGGTCGCCAGACCGCGGTTGCCCCGCCCGAGCCGGGCGACGAGCGCACCGGCCACCAGGAGGACGACGGTGACGGCCGCCAGGGCGCCCGCCAGCACGGTGAGCGGGAACTCGCTGCGGGCGAGCAGCGCGGCGATCACCGCGAAGGCCACAGTCGTCGCCCCCGCAGCGGCCCGCCGTGCGGCCGGACGCCAGCGCCAGGCCTGCATGTCGAGGTTGTCGGCCACCTGGTCCGTGACGTCGTGGACCACCGGTGCGGGCGGCGCGGCGTGGGTCCGGACGAGCCGCAGCACGGCGCCGTCGCCGATCCCGGCCGACGCCAGGGTGCTGTCGTGCGGAAGGGCCGAGCCGTCCGCGGTAAGCAACTGCCGGGTCAACGGCCGCGATGCGGCCCGGTCGTCCAGCAACTGCAGGATGTCCGGAAGAAGTTGACCGACAGGAGTGTCGGAGGGCAGCACGATGTCGGCCCGACGCCGCTCACCCACCAGGGTCACCCGGCTCATTTCCGCCCGGGAAGTCATTGCTGTACTCACCACTTACGAAAACCTATCATCGCGATTTCCTGGAATTTCGGGCCAATTGGGCAAAGCGAACCAAGCGAACCAAGCGAACCAAGCGAACCAAGCGAATAAAGCGGTCCGCGGTCCCGTGGAATCCTGTGCCGGTGAATCCCGGTGCAAGCACGAGCGCTGCCTACGGCTTCGTCGGCTTCGTCGAACCGGCCGGGGCCGAGGGCGTCGGCGAGGGCTGCTCGTACTGCTGCGCCTGCCGCTGCTGTTTCTCCTGCTCGGCCTTCTGCTTGTCCAGGGTGTGCTGGAGGAACGACCACCCCACGCACCCCGCACACAGCACCGCCGTGATCGCGATCCCCGCGAACACCTTCCCGAGGCGTTCGTCCGCCGTCCGCCGCGCGCGCTGGGCGCCGAACAGGAGCGCGTCCCGCATCCGGCGTCGGCGTACCCCCACCGATTCCAGCAGTTGGCTGTCGTAATCCCGTGCCATTCGGCCCCCCTTTGCCACTGCAACATATGTCAGTGTCGACGGGCGGGACACATCAGGGTGGCCGGAACGGGACCTCCGTACGCCTGGTGCGTGCGGGATCACTCCTGGCGCAGGGCGAGCCACAACTCCGTACGTACGTCCATGTCGTCGAGATCCGTTCCCAGCAACACCCCGCACCGCGCGATGCGCTGGCGGACCGTGTTGCGGTGGACGGACAGGGCCACCGCCGTGCGGTCCCAGTTGCCGTGCAGGGAGAGCCAGCACCGCAGGGTCTCGGCGAGCGGCTCGGTGAGCGGGGCGAGCAGGGCGCGGGCGTGTTCGGCGGCCGGGCCGGGCGGGAGCAGTGCGGCGAGGCCCGAAGTCGGCGCGTCCACCGCCAGGGGGGTGCGGGTCGCCTCCGCGCGGCCCAGCGAGCGGGATGCCTGGGCGTCGGCCACGTCCAGTGCGGTGATCGCGGCGGGGGCGGACGCGCCGAGTGTCCAGCCGGGCTGCGGGGTGATCCGGTCGCCGCCGGGCACCAGCACCCGTACCGCGTCGCGGCCCCGGCCCGCGTCGACCAGCGCCGAGCCCAGGGCCGCGCCGAGCGCCCCGGCCGTGAGCGGGTCCACCGGGTCGCCGCCGCCGCGGCGCGCGTGCACCACCGTCCACTGCTCCGCGCCGCCCAGCAGCGGGGCGACGCCCGCCGGGTCCGCGCCCAGCAGCAGCCGGACCAGCGCCGCCGAGCGGCCCGCGGCGTCGGCGCCCTGGTGCGGGGCGGCCAGCAGGGAGAGCAGGACGACCGCGACCCCGGCGATGGTGTGGTCGCCCGGCTCACGCCGTTCCGTCGCCAGCGTCAGGACGAGCCCCTGCCCGCCGCCGAGCGCGTACGCGGCGAGATGGGTGGTCCCCAGGGTGTCGGTGGCCGAGGCGGGCGCGGGGCGTACGACCGGCGCGACCACCCGGGAGAGCCGGGTGAGCGCGGCCCGCACATCGGGGGCCGGTGTCCGGCCCGCCGCGTGCAGCTCCTCGCCGTCGGCCGTGAGCAGGACCGCCCTCCCCTCCAGCTGGGCCGCCAGCTGGTGCAGCACGGCCGGCACCGGATCGGTCCTGGCCGCCGCCGTCGCCAGGGCCTGCTGGGCGCGCGTCACCCGGCGCAGCTCGCGCAGCCGGGCCTCCGCCATCAGCCGCCACACCGCGCGGGCGATCGCCGTGAACGGGGTCTTGGGCGGCACCTCGATCAGCGGCAGCCCGTACCGGTCGCACGCTGCGACCAGCTCCGCGGGCACCGACTCGTGCACCGGCCGCACCCCGAAACCGAGCGCCGCCGCCCCCGCCTCGACCAGCCGGGACACATAGGTGTCCGGGTCCGTGAGCAGCACCCCGGCGCTCAGCAGCAGCTCACCGCCGAGCAGATACGGGTACGGGTCGGCCATCTCCGAGGTGTGCACCCACAGCAGCTCCGCCTCGGCCGGTCCCGCGATGCCGCGCAGCCCGAGCTCCTCCCGGGCGAGCAGCTCGGTCAGCCGGATGGGCGGGGTCGGCGGTGCAGTCGGTCCGGCGGGGAGTTCCGGCATGGATGGTTCATCCGTTCGGTGCGGCGAGAATGGATGAAACATACACTTCAGGCCGGCGGTCCGGCCGCCTAGCGTCATCGGTGGACCCGTGTGCGTGCTTCCGTGTCGTTCCGGGAGATCCGGCACACTCGAAGAGGCAGCGCGTTGCCGAAGGAATCGAAGGAAAGGCCACCCACCCCATGAGCAGCACCGAAACGCCGCGCGGACCCGTCGACTCCTCCCGCGTCCCGCGGTACGCGGGGCCGGCGACGTTCGCCCGGCTGCCCCGGCTCGACGAGGTCGGCCGGGCCGACGTCGCCGTGGTCGGCGTGCCCTTCGACAGCGGGGTCTCCTACCGGCCCGGCGCCCGGTTCGGCGGCAACGCGATCCGGGAGGCCTCGCGGCTGCTCCGCCCGTACAACCCGGCACAGGACGCCTCGCCGTTCGCCCTCGCGCAGGTCGCCGACGCCGGTGACATCGCGGCCAACCCGTTCAACATCAACGAGGCCGTCGAGACGATCGAGGCCGCGGCCGACGATCTGCTCGGCACCGGCGCCCGCCTGATGACGCTCGGCGGCGACCACACCATCGCGCTGCCGCTGCTGCGTTCCGTCGCCAAGAAGCACGGCCCCGTCGCGCTGCTCCACTTCGACGCGCACCTCGACACCTGGGACACCTACTTCGGCGCCGAGTACACCCACGGCACCCCGTTCCGCCGGGCCGTCGAGGAGGGCATCCTCGACACCTCCGCGCTCTCCCACGTCGGCACCCGAGGCCCGCTGTACGGCAAGCAGGACCTCACCGACGACGCCAAGATGGGCTTCGGGATCGTGACCTCCGCCGACGTCATGCGGCGCGGCGTCGACGAGATCACCGACCAGCTCCGGCAGCGCATCGGCGGCCGGCCGCTCTACATCTCCATCGACATCGACGTCCTGGACCCGGCGCACGCCCCCGGCACCGGCACCCCGGAGGCCGGCGGCCTCACCTCCCGCGAACTGCTCGAAATCGTGCGCGGGCTCTCCTCCTGCCACCTGGTCTCCGCCGACCTGGTCGAGGTGGCCCCCGCGTACGACCACGCCGAGATCACGTCCGTCGCCGCCTCGCACACCGCGTACGAGCTGACGACGATCATGGCCCGCCAGATCGCGGAGGCCGGGCAGAACGAGGCCGGGCAGAAGTGAGCCACGACCACCACGACGAGCGCCCCGAGCTCACCCCCGGGCAGATCGCCGCCGCGCTGAACCCCCCGCCCGGACGCAACGGCGGCGACCTCGTCGTCGAGACCCTCCAGGGCCTCGGCGCGACCACCGTCTTCGGGCTGCCCGGACAGCACGCGCTGGGCATGTTCGACGCGCTGCGCCGCTCGTCCCTCGGCTACATCGGCCTGCGCGTCGAGAACAACGCGGGCTTCGCCGCCGACGCCTACGGGCGAATCACCGGCGAGGTCGCCCCGCTCCTCCTGTCCACCGGACCGGGCGCGCTCACCTCGCTCGCCGCGCTCCAGGAGGCGGCCAGCGCGTCCGCCCCCGTGCTGGCCATCTCCAGCCAGATCCCGACGGCGGGACTCGGCGGCGGACGCCACGGCTACCTGCACGAACTGCGCGACCAGCAGGCGTCGTTCCGCGACATCGTGAAGTCCGTCCACACGGTGCGTGCCGCCTCGCAGATCCCGTCCGCGATCGCCGCCGCCTGGGAGTCCGCGCTGACGGCCCCGCACGGCCCGGTCTGGGTCGAGATCCCGCAGGACGTACTCATCGCCGCAACGACGCTGCCGGTCGTCACCGCGATGGACGCCACCCCGCGCGAACTGCACGCCCGCCCCGAACTCATCGCGGTGGCCGCCCACTTGCTGTCGAACGCGGAGCGTCCGGCGATCATCGCGGGCGGCGGAGTCGTACGCTCCGACGCCTCCGGCAAGCTGCGCGCCCTCGCAGAGAAGGTCAGCGCCCCGGTCGTCACCACCTACGGCGGCAAGGGTGCCTTCCCGTGGGAGCACCCGCTCTCGCTCCAGTCCTGGCTGGAGGACCGGCACACCACGGACTTCCTGGAGGACGCCGACGTCGTCCTGGTCGTCGGCTCCGGACTCGGTGAACTCTCCTCGAACTACTACACGTTCGCCCCGCGCGGCCGGGTCGTGCAGATCGAGGCGGATGCCGGGAAACTGGAGTCCAACCACCCCGCGCTCGGCATCCACGCCGACGCCCGGGACGCCCTGGCAGACCTCCTCGAAGCGGTCACCCCCCGTGCGGACCCGGCCGCCGCCGAGCGCGTCGCAGCCGTGCTCGGCCTCGTACGGGACAGGATCGCCGCCCAGGGGCTCACCCTGGAACAGCACCTCGTCGCCGAGATCCGGGCGGCCCTGCCCGACACGTCCCCCAGCTTCTGGGACATGACGATCCTCGCCTACTGGGCCTGGTCCGCCTTCGACGCCCGCCACCCCAACACCATGCACTCGGCCCAGGGCGCCGGCGGCCTCGGCTACGGATTCCCGGCGGCCATCGGCGCGGCGGCCGCCGACAGGACCAAGCCGGTCCTGGCGGTCTCCGGCGACGGCGGCGCGATGTACTCCATCGCGGAACTCGCCACCGCCCGCCAGTACGACCTCCCGGTCACCTGGCTGATCGTGGACGACGGCGGCTACGGCATCCTGCGCGAGTACCTGACCGGCGCCTTCGGCGAGACCACCGGGACGGAGCTGTCCCGCCCGGACTTCGTCGCACTCGCCGAGTCCTTCGGCGTCCCGGCGGTCCGTACGAGCCCCGAGACGCTCGCGGAGGACCTGGCCAAGTCCTTCGCGCAACCGGGCCCCTCGGTCGTCGTACTCCCGGCGCTACTAAGGACGTTCGAGCCGACGCACCTCTGACTTCGATGGCGGTCGTGTCGCACCCGGAGCCGTAACGGGCTCCGGGTGCGTTGCGTTGATCCCGTCGCATACAACTTTCCGGCCGTCCGCGAGTCATCTCTGACGGGGGTGCCGGGGGGCGCGCCCGCAGGACTCACTCAGGGCCCGCAGGACTCACCCGGGCCCGCAGGACTCACTCAGGGCTCGCAGGACTCACTCGGAGCCCGCAGGAATCACTCAGGGGACGGGGACGCGCCATGACTACATCCCAGATATCCCGCCGTGCCCGCGGCACGCTCTGTGCCGCGCTCGCCACCGGGGTGCTCGCACCCGTGGCGCTCGGCGCGGCGCCCGCCGCCGCCGCGACGCCGACGGCGAGCTGCACCTCGGGCAGGGCCGGACTCGCCGCCAAGCTGTCCAAGGACATCACCGCGGCGCTCAAGGGGCGCAAGTCCACCACCGCGGTGGCGCTCCAGGACCGCACGACCAGGACGACGTGCACGCTGCGGTCCACGTCGAAGTACGACTCCGCGAGCGTCGTGAAGGCGACCGTGCTGGCCACGCTGCTCTGGGACAGCGCCAAGCACAACCGCCACCTCACCCAGCGCGAGACCGACCTCAGCACCGCCATGATCACCAAGTCCGACAACAACGCCACCACCAAGCTGTGGAAGCAGCTCGGCGCCACCAAGGTCGCGGCGTTCCTCAAGGCGGCCGGCATGACGCACACCACACCCGGCTCCGGCGGCTACTGGGGGCTCACGCAGATCACCGCGCAGGACGAGCAGCGGCTGCTGACCCTGCTCACCGCCAAGAACACCGTGCTCAGCGACAACGCACGCGCCTACGAGCTCGGGCTGATGCGCAGGGTCATCCCCTCCCAGCGCTGGGGAACCCCCGCCGGAGCCCCGGCCACGGCCACCGTCCAGCTCAAGAACGGCTGGCTCCAGCGGGCCACCCACGGCTGGCGGGTGCACAGCATCGGCGCCTTCACGGGCAACGGCCACGACTACGTGCTCACGGTGCTCACCCAGGACAACAAGACGATGAGTGACGGCGTCAACACCATCCAGGCGGTCGCGCGGGCCGTGCACAAGGACCTGAACCCGCGCATCCTCAGGTCGAGGCCCGCGAACCAGTAGCCGCGACCGGTCCGGGCCCGTGGTCGCTCTATTGAGGAGCGGCCTACGCCGATGGTCCCGTAATTTGTTGCGGAGGGATGAAATCCGCAACCGGCCGCGTTGGTGCCTTGCGGCAGAGCAGGGTCGAACGGGAGGCATCGGGTGTCGGACGCAGGGGAGACAGGCGACGGGCGACAGCCTCGTGGCTGGGCGCGCAGGCTGATCGGTTACGCCTGGCGCTACCGGCGCAATGTGCTGCTGGCGCTCGGCTCCTCGCTCGCCGGAATGGCCGTGATGGCCCTCGTCCCGCTGATCACCAAGGTGATCATCGACGATGTGGTCGGCAACCACACCCGCTCCCTCGCCGTCTGGACCGGACTGCTCATAGGGGCCGCCGCGCTGGTGTACGTCTCCACGTACATCCGCCGCTACTACGGCGGCCGGCTGGCCCTGGACGTCCAGCACGATCTGCGGACCGAGATCTACGGGACGATCACCCGCCTCGACGGTAAGCGTCAGGACGAGCTGTCCACCGGACAGGTCGTCGGGCGTGCCACCAGCGACCTCCAGCTGATCCAGGGGCTGCTGTTCATGCTCCCGATGACCATCGGGAACGTCCTGCTCTTCCTGCTCTCCCTGGTGATCATGGCGTGGCTCTCGCCGCTGCTCACCCTCGTCGCCGTAGCCGTCGCCCCCGCCCTCTGGTACATCGCCCGCCGCTCCCGCACCCGGCTCTTCCCCGCCACCTGGTACGCCCAGTCGCAGGCCGCGGCCGTCGCCGGAGTCGTCGACGGGGCCGTCACCGGCGTCCGCGTCGTCAAGGGGTTCGGGCAGGAGGACCAGGAGACCGGCAAGCTGCGCGAGGTCGGGCGCAAGCTCTTCGCCGGCCGGCTGCGCACCGTCCGGCTGAACTCCCGCTACACCCCCGCCCTACAGGCCGTTCCCGCGCTCGGCCAGGTCGCCATGCTGGCCCTCGGCGGCTGGCTCGCCACCCGCGGCGAGATCACCCTCGGTACGTTCGTCGCGTTCTCCACCTACCTCGCCCAGCTCGTCGGCCCGGTCCGGATGCTCGCCATGGTCCTCACCGTGGGACAGCAGGCCCGCGCCGGAGTGGAACGCGTACTGGAACTGATCGACACCGAGCCGACGATGCGGGACGGCACCAAGCAGCTCCCCACCGACGCCCCGGCCAGCGTCGAGTTCGAGGACGTACGGTTCGGCTACGACGAGGACCGCCCCGTCCTCGACGGCTTCTCGCTGACCATCGAGCCCGGCGAGACCGTCGCCGTCGTCGGCGCGTCCGGCAGCGGCAAGTCCACCGTCTCGATGCTGCTCCCGCGCTTCTACGACGTGTCGCACGGCGCCGTCCTGGTCGGCGGCCACGACGTCCGCGAGCTGACCTTCGACTCGCTGCGGGCCGCCATCGGGCTCGTACCGGAGGACAGCTTCCTGTTCTCCGACTCCATCCGCGCCAACATCGCCTACGGGCTCCCGGACGCCACCGACGAACAGATCGAGCGGGCCGCCCGCGCCGCCCAGGCCCACCGGTTCATCGCCGAACTGCCCAACGGGTACGAGACCGAGGTCGGCGAGCACGGGCTCACGCTCTCCGGCGGCCAGCGCCAGCGCGTCGCCCTCGCCCGCGCCATCCTCACCGACCCCCGGCTGCTCCTCCTCGACGACGCCACCTCCGCCGTCGACGCCCGTGTCGAGCACGAGATCCACGAGGCGCTGCGCCAGGTGATGGCGGGCCGGACGACGCTGCTGATCGCCCACCGCCGCTCCACCCTCAACCTCGCCGACCGGATCGCCGTCCTGGAGAACGGCCGGCTCGCCGACATCGGCACGCACGAGGAGCTGGAGCCGCGCTGCGCGCTCTACCGGCGCCTGCTCACCGACCCGGACGAGCTCGGCGGCACCTCGCCCGGCCACCAGCCGGCCGGCCCCGCCGCCGGCTCCGTGGACGACCGTGCGCTCCAGGAGGAGCTGGACGCCGAGTTCGACGCCGAGCGCGGCATCACCCCCGAGCTGTGGGTCCGGGAGGAGGGGGCCCGGGAGACCGACGCGGCCGGCACGCCCGCCACCGCCGAGCTCCTCGCCCAGGTCGACGCCCTGCCCCCGGCGACCGACACCCCGGACATCGACGAGGCCCGCGCCGTGCGCGCCGAGGAGTCCTACGGACTGCGCCGGCTGCTGCGCGGCTTCGGGCTTCCGCTGCTGGTGAGCCTCGCCCTGGTGGCCGTGGACGCCGGATCGGGACTGCTCCTCCCGGTGCTGATCAGGAACGGCATCGACAAGGGCGTCACCCAGCTGGCGCTGGGCGCGGTCTGGACGGCCTCCGCCCTCGGCCTGCTCGTCGTCCTCGTGCAGTGGGTGGCCCAGACCGGTGAGACCCGGATGACGGGCCGCACCGGCGAGCGGGTGCTCTACTCGCTGCGGCTGAAGATCTTCGCGCAGCTCCAGCGCCTCGGTCTCGACTACTACGAGCGCGAGCTGACCGGCCGGATCATGACCCGGATGACGACGGACGTGGACGCGCTGTCCACGTTCCTGCAGACCGGTCTGGTCACGGCCTTCGTCTCCGTCGTCACCTTCTTCGGGATCATGGTCGCGCTGCTGGTCCTGGACGTCGAACTGGCGCTGGTGGTCTTCGCGACCCTGCCGGTGCTGGTCATCGGCACGTTCTTCTTCCGCCGCAAGAGCGTCGAGGCGTACGAGCTGGCCCGTGAGCGCATCAGCGCCGTCAACGCCGACCTCCAGGAGTCCGTCTCCGGGCTGCGGATCGTGCAGGCCTTCCGCCGCGAGCGGGACGGCGCCGACCGCTTCGCCGGGCGCAGCGGCTACTACCGCGAGGCCCGGGTCCGCGGCCAGTGGCTGATCTCGGTGTACTTCCCGTTCGTCCAGCTGCTGTCGTCGGTGGCAGCGGCCGCCGTGCTGATCGTCGGGGCCGGCCGGATCGACAACCACACGCTCACCACGGGTGCGCTCGTCGCCTACCTGCTCTACATCGACCTGTTCTTCGCGCCCGTGCAGCAGCTCTCCCAGGTCTTCGACGGCTACCAGCAGGCCACCGTCTCGCTCGGCCGGATCCAGGAGCTCCTCCAGGAGCCGACGTCCACCGCCGACGGGGACGAACCGCTGGACGTGCTGTCGCTGCGCGGCGAGATCGCGTTCGAGGACGTGTCCTTCGCGTACGGCGGCGAGGAGGCCGCGCTCACCGATGTCGACCTGCGTATCCCGGCCGGGCAGACGGTCGCGTTCGTCGGGGAGACCGGTGCGGGCAAGTCGACCCTCGTCAAGCTCGTCGCCCGGTTCTACGACCCGACGGCCGGCCGGGTCACGGCGGACGGCACCGATCTGCGCAGCCTCGGTCTCACCTCGTACCGGCACCGGCTCGGAGTCGTGCCGCAGGAGGCGTACCTCTTCGCCGGTACGGTGCGCGACGCCATCGCGTACGGGCGGCCGGAGGCCACCGACGCGGAGGTGGAGGCGGCGTCCAGGGCCGTCGGCGCGCACGACATGATCGCCACGCTGGAGGGCGGCTATCTGCACGAGGTCGCCGAGCGGGGCCGTAATCTCTCCGCCGGACAGCGGCAGTTGATCGCGCTCGCCCGAGCCGAACTCGTCGACCCGGACATCCTGCTGCTCGACGAGGCCACCGCGTCCCTGGACCTCGCCAGCGAGGCGCTGGTCAACCAGGCGACCGACCGCCTCGCGGGTCGGCGCACCACCCTGGTCGTCGCCCACCGGCTGACCACGGCCGCCCGCGCCGACCGGGTCGTGGTGATGGACCACGGCCGGGTCGTCGAGGACGGCACGCACGACGAACTCCTCGCCCTGGACGGGAAGTACGCCATGCTGTGGCGCACGTTCATCGGGGAGGACGAGCCGGCCGGTGTCTGAGACGGCGGCGGGCGCGCCCCCGTCCCGGGGTCAGTCGCGGATACCGGAGATCTTCCCGGTGCCCAGCTCCGACTGCACGGTCAGGTTCGTGTACGTCGGGTGGGCGGCCGAGCCCCAGGTGAGCCGGACGTGCGTCCAGGCGTGACCGGCGCCGCTGTCGCCCGCGGTGACGCTGAAGGCGGCCGGGACGTCCTGGGCGCGCAGTACGCCGTCGGCGTGGTTGGCCGTCTCCCAGGCGCGCAGCTCCTGGCGGAAATCGGACGTGAGGTAGAAGCCGCGGAGCGCGGTGGCGAGGTTGCCGCCGTCCTCGGCGGCGACCGCGTCCAGGTACGCGCCGTAGAAGTGGGCGACCTCCTGGGCCTCCGCGTCGGAGACGTCGTCGCGTGCCGCCGAGGCGGACGCCCGCTGGGGTGCGACGGCGGCTGCGGCCGGGACGGCGGCGACCGCGGTCAGGAGCGTGGCCGCGAGCAGTGTGCGGCCGATGACGCGGCGGCCGCGGGGGTGCCGGTTGGTGCGGAGTCGGGTCATGGCGGTGCCTCCCTTTCGTGTGGCTATGTCCTGTTGGAGCCATCGTGTGGTGATTTGGTTGCCCGGAATGTGGAGCACGCCGCGCGCAACCTCCGGATGGCCTCCCGCGTCGTACGCAGATACGCACATGTGTTGAATGGACACGCATGTGTTCGATGAGGCGATGGGGTGGCTGGTGAACAGAGCGACGATCGGACGGGCCGGGGCGCCGGACGGGCGCGCGGGGCGCGGGGGCTCCGCGCGGCTGCTGGTACTGGCCCTGACCACCGCCATCGGACTGCTCATCGGCGGGATCGGGGCGACCGGCGCCACCGCCGCGTCGGTCTGCGCCGGACGCCCGGCGAAGACGCTGAGGTTCGGCACCGGCGAACTGCGCGTCTACAAGACCCGCTCCTACGCCTGCGCCCTCGCGGTCGCCGCCAAGCCCGGTGCGCGCCGCCGGATGTCCGTCCAGATCCAGCCGCGCGGCGGGCGCCCCGTCGTCGACAGCGGCAGCTTCACCCGGCAGGCCGGACCGGTGACGGTCCACGCGCTGAACCGCTGCGTCCGGGTCTCCGGCACCATCTCGGGCCGGACGGGATCCACCGGCTGGATCCTGTGCTGACGGGGTGAGCCCTGTGCTGACCGGGTGATTCGAGCTGACCGGGCGGCAATGAGGTCTGGCGGCACCGGTGTTGCCCCGCTAGGTTCACGTCGTCTGTCGTGAATCAAGGGGAGGGTGTATGCGCAAGGCGCTCAGAGGTTTCCTGTCGCTCGCGATGCTCATCGGCACAGTGAGTGCGACGGGTGCCTCCGCCGGGGCGGCCACCGCCGCTGAACCGGCCGCGCTCCGTTCCGCCGTCAGTGACAGCGGTACGGGCACGGACATCAAGGACCGCATCCTGGCCATCCCGGGAATGAGCCTCATCGAGGAGAAGCCCTATCCGGGCTACCGCTACTTCGTCCTGAACTACACCCAGCCGGTCGACCACCGGCACCCGTCCAAGGGAACGTTCCAGCAGCGGATCACCCTGCTGCACAAGGACACGTCCCGTCCGACGGTGTTCTTCACCAGCGGATACAACGTCTCCACCAATCCCAGCCGCTCCGAGCCGACCCGGATCGTGGACGGCAACCAGGTCTCGCTGGAGTACCGGTTCTTCACCCCGTCCCGCCCGTCGCCCGCCGACTGGTCCAAGCTCGACATCCAGCAGGCCGCCAGTGACCAGCACCGGGTCTTCACCGCGCTGAAGAGGATCTACTCGAAGAACTGGCTGACCACCGGCGGTTCCAAGGGCGGCATGACGGCCACGTACTACGAGCGCTACTACCCGAAGGACATGGACGGCGTCGTCGCGTATGTCGCGCCCAACGACGTGGTCGACAAGGAGGACTCGACGTACGACCGGTTCCTGGCCAACGTCGGCACCAAGGAGTGCCGCGACAAGCTGAACGGCGTGCAGCGCGAGGCGCTGATCCGCCGGGAGCCGCTGGAGAAGAAGTACCGGCAGTACGCCGCCGACAACGGCTACACCTTCACCACCGTCGGCTCGCTCGACAGGGCGTACGAGGCCGTGGTCATGGACTACGTCTGGGCGTTCTGGCAGTACGGCCTGCTCACCGACTGCGACTCGGTCCCGGCCGCCAGGACCGCCACCGACCAGGCGATCTGGGACTCGGTCGACTCGATCTCGGGCTTCTCCGCCTACGCCGACCAGGGCCTGGAGACGTACACGCCGTACTACTACCAGGCGGGCACCCAGCTCGGTTCGCCCAATATCAAGCAGCCCTGGCTCGGCAAGCTCAGCAGGTACGGCTACCAGCCGCCGCGCACCTTCGTGCCGCGCTCCATCCCGATGAAGTTCCAGACCGGGGTGATGCGGGACATCGACAACTGGGTGAAGCACCACGCCGACCACATGCTGTACGTGTACGGGGAGAACGACCCGTACGGCGCGGAGCGCTTCCGGCTCGGCGCCGGCGCCCGTGACAGTCACGTCTTCACGGTGCCCGGCGGCAACCACGGGGCGACCGTCGCCGGTCTGGTCCCGGCCGAGAACGCCACGGCCACCGCGGCCATTCTGCGCTGGGCGGGCGTCGCCCCGGCCGCCGTCCAGGCGGACCCGGCGAAGGCGAAGCCGCTCGCGAAGTTCGACGCGGTGCTCGACCAGCGGGACCTGACGACCGAGCACCGGCTCGGCCACCGGCGCCCGTAGCGGGACGCGCGCCGGCGGCCGCCCTCTCGGGCGGCCGCCGGCGCGGGAACCTCCGTCAGTACGACAGCCCGTAGCCCACCGGGTACAGCACCTGCGCCGGGTCGTCCGCGCGCTGGACCGGTACCGGCAGGGTGCCCTCGGGTTCGGCGCGGCCCGCGATCACCCGGGCCGCCGCCCGCAGTTCGACATCCGTCCAGGAGTACGCGGCCAGGCTCGCCGCGTGCCCCGTCCCGGCCAGCTGGGCGATGTCGTACGGGTTGCGGATCGCGACCGTGATCACCGGGACGCCGGTCGCGGCCAGCGCGCTCACCAGGGTCCGCTGCGAACCGGTCGCCGTGACGTTGTACGTCCCCACGACCACCGCGTCCTTGCCCCGCGCGGCCGCCACCGCCGCGTCGATGTCCGCCTGGGCGGGCGCGGTACCGGTGGACAGGGCGGTGGCCGCGTACCCCAGCGCCTTGAACTCCGCGGCCAGGGTGGCCGTCGGCGGTCCCGTCGTGCCGGACGGGGACGCCGGATCGGCCCCCACCACCAGCAGGTTGCGGTGGGAGCGGCGCGACAGCGGCAGCAGCGCGCCCTCGTTGGCCAGCAGCGTGGTCGTGTGCTCCGCGATCCGGTCGGCGGCGGCCAGGTGCGACCGGGTGCCGACGGTACGGTCCACGCCCCGGTGACTGACGAACGGGTCCTCGAACAGCCCCAGCTTCGTCTTCAGCCGCAGGATGCGCAGGATCGATTCCTCGATCCGGGCCTCACTGATCTCACCGCTCTTGACGGCATCCAGCAGGGCGTTCCAGGAGACGTCCAGGCTGGGCGGGTTGAGCAGCTGGTCGACGCCCGCCCGCACGGCGAGCACCGGGACCCGCTTGTCCCCGTACTTCGTCCGTACGCCCTCCATGCCGAGCGAGTCGGTGACCACGACGCCGTCGTAACCCAGCTCCTCGCGCAGGATTCCGGTGAGGATGGGCCGGGACAGGGTCGCCGGGTCCTCGGAGGGGTCGAGCGCGGGCACCACGATGTGCGCCGTCATGATCGAGTCGATGCCGGCGGCGATCGCGGCCCGGAACGGCGGCTCGTCCAGCTCGGCCCACTGCTCGCGGGTGTGGCTGATCACCGGCAGACCGGTGTGGCTGTCGGTGCTGGTGTCGCCGTGGCCGGGGAAGTGCTTGGCCGTGGAGGCGATCCCGGCGCTCTGGTACCCCTTCACCTGGGCGGCGACCATCCCGGCCACCGACTGCGGGTCGGAGCCGAAGGAGCGCACCCCGATCACCGGGTTGGCCGGGTTGACGTTGACGTCCGCGTCCGGGGCGTAGTTCTGGCAGATTCCGATCGCGGCCAGCTCGGCGCCCGCGATCTGCCCCGCCTTGCGGGCGTCGGAGCGCGAACGGCCCGCGCCCAGCGCCATCGCGCCCGGCATCAGCGTGGCGGGCTCACCGACCCGGCAGACGATGCCGTGCTCCTGGTCCGTCGAGACGAGGAGCGGCAGCGGAGTGGGGCCCGCGAGACCGGCTCGCTGGATGCCGTTGGAGAGATCGGCGATCTGGTGCGGGTCACGGGTGTTGTGCGCCCAGGTGAAGTAGATGATGCCGCCGACGTGGTACTTGGCGATCATCTCCGCGGCGGTGCGCACACCGATCTCGGCGAGGTTGGCGTCGATGTCGGCCTGGTCGGGGTCGGTGGCGGAGTGCCCGTAGACCCGCATGACGAACAGCTGGCCGATCTTCTCCTCCAGGCTCATCCGGGAGATGAGCCGCTTCAGCCGCCGGGTGGTGGCTGCGGAGTGGTGACCGCCGCCCGCGGACTTCTGGGCGGCGACGGCGCCGGGGGCGACTGCCGCACCCGTCGCCGCCACGACTGCGGTGGCTGCGGTGGCGGTGAGGAGGGTGCGTCTGGAGGGGCGGTGGTGCACGTGAGCTCCTTCGGCCGTACTCGGTGACGAGGGGGTGGTGAAAGAAACTTCCAAGGATCACGGATATCCAGAAAATAACTTCCGGTCAAGGGCCCCGACCGTTTGAGCGCGTCCCGCACGGGTGGGGGAGGGGGACGAATCCCTCACCTCACCCCACCTCACCCCCTCACGTCATCCCGCCCGTTCCGGTCCCGGCCGGTGCAGCCCCGCGCCCGCCCCGTGCGCCTGGAGCGCCGCGACCGCCGTCCTGATCGCGGGACGGCGCGCCGCCTCCGTACGCCACAGCGCGTACAGCCGGCGTACGGGTACGGGCTCGATCCGCACCTCCACCACCCCGTCCGGCAGCGGCCCGCGCCCCAGCCGGGGGATCATCGCGACGCCGAGACCGGCGGCGAGCAGGGCCAGCTGGGTGTGGTTCTCCTCGGCCCGGTGGCGGATGTCCGGCTCGTAGCCGGCCGTGCGCAGCGTCCGTACGAGCCAGTCGTGGCAGACCGTCCCCGGCGGCTGGCAGATCCACCGCTCCTTCGCCAGCTCCTCGCGCCGCACCCCGTCCCGGCCCGCCAGCCGGTGGTCCGCGGGCACCAGCAGATCGCAGCGGTCCTCCCCGATCACCGCCTGCGCCACGCCGTCCGGGGCGGGCAGCGGGGCGATGTCCCAGTCGTGCGCGACGGCCAGGTCGATGACGCCCTTGGCCACCAGGTCGACCGAGAGGTGCGGATCGACCTCGGTCATCCGGACGTCCAGGGCCGGATGCTCCCGGTCCAGCTCCGCCAGCACTCCGGGCAGCAGCCCGCGCGCCGCCGAGGCGAACGCGCCGATCGACAGCCGCCCCGTCGGCAGCCCCCTGCGCTCCTCCAGGCTCGTCTCGGCGCGCTCCACGATGGCCAGCAACTCCTGTGCGGTGGCGGCCAGCCGGACAGCCTCCTCGGTGAGCGCGACACCGCGACCGCGACGCTCCAGCAGCGTCGTACGGGTCTCCCGCTCCAGCTTCGTGATCTGCTGCGAGACCGCCGACGGGGTGTAGCCGAGCGCGGCGGCGGCGCCCGCGACGGAGCCGTGGACGGAGATGGCGTGCAGCGCGCGCAGCCGGGAGAGATCGAGCACCGGAGCCTCCTGGATCCCATCGATTCATTAGCGGCACTCAATTCCACCATGAAGAAATCCGCGCTGGTGCTAAAGGGTCGGTGCGGGTGATCCTCGGGACATGCCTCCCCTCCACATCGCCCTGGCCGCCCTGGTGGCCGCCGTCTGGGGTGTCAACTTCGTCGTCATCGAGCTCGGGCTCGACCACTTCCCGCCGCTGCTCTTCTCCGCCCTGCGCTTCCTGGTCGCGGCACTGCCAGCGGTGTTCCTCGTCGGCCGGCCGAAGGTCGCCCGGAAGTGGATCGTGGGGGTGGGACTGGCCCTGGGCGTCGCCAAGTTCGGGCTGCTGTTCATCGGCATGGACCGGGGCATGGGGGCCGGGCTCTCCTCCCTGGTGCTCCAGGTGCAGGCGGTCTTCACCGCGCTCTTCGCGGCGCTCGCACTCGGTGAACGGCCGGGCAGGGCAAGGGTGCTGGGGATGGCGGTGGCGCTGGCCGGGATCGGTGTCGCCGCCGTGGACGAGGGGGCGGACGGGCCCGTGCTCGCCTTCGTCCTGGTGATCGCGGCGGCGGCCTGCTGGGGCGTGTCCAACGTGCTGACCCGGAAGGCCGCCCCGCCCGACGCCCTCAACTTCATGGTCTGGGTCTCCACCGTCCCGGTGCTGCCGCTGCTCGGGCTCTCGCTCCTCTTCGAGGGGTGGGACCGCGATACGCGGGCGCTCGCCGCGCTCGACTGGAGCGGCGCCGGAATCATCGTCTACGTCGCCTGGATCACCACGGTGTTCGGCTTCGGGGCGTGGGGCTTCCTGCTGAGCCGGTACCCGGCGTCGTCGGTGGCCCCGTTCACCCTGCTCGTCCCCGTCTTCGGGATGTCGTCGGCCGCCCTGCTGCTCGACGAGTCGGTGAGCCCGCTGCGGTGGTGCGCGGCGGCGCTGCTGGTCGGCGGGGTGGCGCTGACCTCGCTCGCCGGGGCGCGGCGCCCCCGCCCCGCCGCCCCGGAGCGTGCGGAGCCGCAGGCCGCGGGGGCCGCCTGAGCGCTCTACTGCTTCGGCGCACCCAGCCGCAGCAGGTGCTCGCGCCCCGCGCTCAGCAGTCCGGGCAGCTCCGCCGCCCCCGGGTGCCAGCGCTTCTCGTACTCCCAGCAGACCCAGCTGTCCGGGTCCAGGGTGTCCAGGCAGGCCCGCAGCGGCAGCACCCCGGCGCCCAGGGCGATCGGCTCGGTGGCCTGCGCCGACGCGATGTCCTTCACCTGGACGTAGCCCAGGTGCGGGGCCAGCACCGCATGGCTCGCGGCGGGTTCCTCACCGGCGAGCCAGGTGTGCATGATGTCCCACAGCGCGCCGACGCTCCCGTGCCCCACCGTGCCCACCACACGGGCCACGGCCGCGCCCGCGCGGTGCGAGTCGTGGGTCTCCAGCAGGATGCGCACGCCCATGTCCGCGGCGTACGGAGCGGCGGCGGCCAGCCTGCGGGCGGCGGTCGCGTCCGCGGTGGCGGGGTCCTGGTCGCCGCCGCCGGGGAAGACCCGGACGTTCCGCGCGCCCAGGTCCCGGGCCAGCTCCACCAGAGCGGCGAGCTCGTCCAGCACCGGCTGGTCCTCGCCCTCGGAGGCGGCCCGGACATAGCCGGCCACGGTCAGGATCTCGATCCCGCCCCGCTTGAACTCCTCGACCACATCGGCCCGTTCCAGCATCGAGAGCCCCGGATGCACTGGCTCCTCCGGGTGGGCGCGCAGCTCCACCCCCTGGTAGCCGTGCTCGGCGGCCAGCCGGACGACCTCGGGTATCGGCAGCCCCGGCACCCCGAGGGTGGAGAAAGCGAGCTTCACGTGTGTGTTCCTTCCGTCGTCTGCGCCGGCCGTGGCTCGTGGAGCCGGGTTCAGCAGGGCTCCCGGAGCAACTGCTCCAGGTTACCCAGCAGTCTCAGCGCGTCCGCCCGCTGCCGGGGCCCCAGCCGCTCGCCACCCTCCCGCCGTTCGCGGTCGGCCGGTGCGAACGACACCACGCGCAGCGCCGCGGCCGCCTGCCGGGCGAACATCGCGAGCAGGTCCAGCTCCCGCATCTCCGTACGGGCGCGCGGGGACGGATCGAGCACCTCCAGGACGCCGAGCACCCGGCTCTCGCTGATCAGCGGCGCCGCCATCAGCGCGCTGGGCACGAACTCGGTGGACTCGGCGAGTGACCGGTCGAAGGAGGGGGTGACGCTGAGGTCGTCCACCACCATCGGCTCCCCGGAGGTCGCCACCCAGCCCGCGATCCCGCGCCCGGCCGGGAACCGGCGGCCCACCAGGAACTCCTCGCCCTGGCCGGAGACCGCCTGGAAGACCAGCTCGTCGGTCTCCTCGTCCAGCAGGAAGACGGAGCTGGCCGCCGCGCCGAAGATCGCGCGGGCCACGTCGACGACGGACTGGAGAAGCTCGTGCCGGGGCGATCTCGCCGGCGGTACCGTTCCCGCGGCGGACGCTGGTTCAGTTCTCGGAGTCATCACAGGCCTCTCCTGCCGGGATGGAAAGCCGCGGGCCGAAGCGCACGTTGGCCGCGGAGAGATAGAGGGCGTTCTTGAGCTGAAAGGCCGTCATCCTCGGGTGCGCCGAGAGGAGACGCGCGCACAGCCCGCTGATGTACGGGGTCGCGAAACTGTTCCCGGTGGTACGTATCGAGGTGCCGCCCAGCCAGGGAACCGTCACGTTCTGGCCGGGAGCGAAGAACTCCACCGGCGGATCGGGGTTGTAGAGGTGCATGTCCGGACTCTCTTCCTGGTGGCTGCCCACGGAGATCACTGACGCGAACCGCCACGGATAGCTCTCCACCGGCGAGTTGTGCGCCGAGGCGACGACGACCGTGCGGTTGAAGTAGGCGTGGTCGGCCAGAGCGTGCAGTTCCTCGGCGAACCGGGCGCGGGTGGTGGACAGCGACAGGTTCACCACGTCGAAGCCCTGCTCGACCGCCCACCGCAGCCCGGCGAGCAGTACGTCCCCGGTGCCGGAGAACCGTTCGCCCAGCACCCGGACGCTGTGCAGTTCGCACTCCGGTGCCGTCCGGCGGATGATGCCCGCGCACGCGGTGCCGTGTCCGCAGGAGTCCCCGGTGCCGGTCGCCCTGACCTCCGTCTCACCCGTCTCCGGGTCCTTGACGACCACCCAGGACCCGTCGACCGGGCCCACCCCCGGATGATCGCGCTCGACCCCCGAGTCCACCACGCAGACCCGTACCCCCCGCCCGGTGCCCGGTACGGCCGCGCCGTCGCCCGGTCCGGGACCGGGGTCCGCGAGGACCGCCACGTCGTCCGGGCCGCGCCCGCGCAGACTCCACGTCAGTCCCGGCCCCGGTGTCGTGTCCGTGGTAGCCATCCGTCAGCTCATCTCCGTCGTGGCCGCCGCCGGTCCGGCGACGAGCCGGGCGGCCCACCGCTCACCCGGCAGATGTCCCTTCTCCGCGAACCGGTCCCGCGCCTCCCGCGCCGCCGCCGTCGCACCCGCCTGATCGCCCAGCAGCGCCAGCGTCCGCGCCCGGTCCAGCGACGCGGTGGCCCGCACCAGCGGGGAGTCGGTCAGCAGGGAATCCCGTACGGCCCGGTCCGCGTGCCGCAGCGCCGGGGCCGTGTCACCGGCCCCCGCCGCCAGCCGGGCACGCAGCCCCGCCAGGTCCACCCGGTCCGCGTGCGGCAGCGACTCGGGCGCCCCGACCGCTTCGAGCCACGGACCGGCACCCTCCGGCCGGCCCTCGTCGAGCAGCAGCCGGGCCGCCTCCAGCCCGATGGCCGGACGCATGGACCGGGCGCCCGAGCGCGCGGCCGCCCGGTCGGCCCGCACGAGCAGGTCAAGGGCCGGCCCGGTGCGCCCGAGCAGCGTCTCGACCGTCGCCCGGAACACCGGCAGGAAGACCGCCGCCTCCGCGTACCCCAGCTCATCGGCGAGCCGTTCCGCCTCGGCCAGGCACTCAGCGGCCCGGTCAGCCCGGCCGTTGAGCGCGTAGAGCACGGCCAGCGGGCAGTTCAGCGTGGTCCGTACGGCCGGCCGCCCGGCGCCGTGCGCGGCGAGGAGGTCCCGGCAGCGCGCCACCGCGACCGGCACCGGTTCCGGGCCGCGCCACAGCGAGATCCCGATGGCTCCGAGCGCCGCCGCGCGCTCCGGCTCCGCCTCGGCCCGCACCGCGTGGTCCAAGGCCAGCGTCAGGTCGCGGTCCGCCTCCTCGTGCCGCCCGGCCAGCTGCAAGCGCTGCGCGAGCCGCAGCCGGGCCCGTGCCTGCCCGACGGAGTCCCCGGCGGACTCGAACAGCGGCAGCACCGAGCGGGCCGTGGCCGAGACGTTCACCGCCGCCGGGTCGAGCACGGCCAGCGCGAGCCGGGCGTGCGCGGCCTCCACCGGGGCGGTCCCGATGGCCAGGACCCGCCGCAGCAGGCGCTCCCCGTCCTCGGTACGGCCGAGCGCCAGCCGCACCTCACCGAGCCGGCGCAGCGCGGGCGCCGCGGCCGGGTCGCCGTGCGGGTGCAGGTCCACGGCCCGTTCCAACAGGCCCTGCGCCCAGTGCAGATCGGAACGGGCCAGGGCCTGCGCACCGGCCGCGGCGAGCGCGGCGGCGGCCCGGCCCCGCAGGGCGGCGGCCCGGTCGTCGGCGAGGCCGAGTTCGGCGCGGTACCGGTAGGCCCGCTCCAGATGCCCGCCCACCGCCGCCTCGCCCGCCGCCGTCACACTGGGCAGCTCCGACGCCCAGGCGTGCCGGTCGGCCTTGGACCGCTTGGACAGCGAGGCGTACGCGACCTCCTGGACCAGACCGCTGCTGAACCGGTGCCGCCCCGCGCCCGGATCGCCACCGGGCGTGGTCTCGACCAGCCGGCGGCGGCGCAGCCGGGCCAGCGCCCGCACCACCCGGCCGCGGTCGTCGTCCGGCGAGCTCTCCGGCGCGGCCGGGGCGGGCCGGGCCGGGTCCTCCGTCTCGCGCACCGCCCGCGTCAGCCGGACGAGTTCCGGAGCGGTGAAGTCCCGGCCGACGACGGCGGCCAGATCGAGGGTGCTGCGTTCGGTGCGCTCCAGCGCGCCGATCCGGGCGCCGAGCAGCGCCTGAAGGGTCGGCGGCACCGCCGCGCCCTCCTCGGTCCCCGCGCCGGCCGGGTCGGGACCGGCCGGCACCAGGAGCTGTTCCAGGTAGAGCGGGTTGCCCTCGGCACGGTCGTACAGGTCGCCGTCGATCCGGGCGGTCCTGGTGCCGGGTCCGGCCAGCTCGCGGACCAGCAGGTCCGCCTCGGCGCGCGGCAGCCCGGTCAGCGGCAGGATCTGCGGGGGGCGGGCGGCCGGGTCCGCGGCGGACGAGGGCCCGTCCGGACGGCCCGGACACACGATGAGCACCCCCGCCCGGCCGAGCGGTCCGGCCAGCCGGTTCACCGTCCGCACCAGCAGCGGTTCGGCCCAGTGCCAGTCGTCGAGGACCAGCAGCGCCGGGGGACGCCCCGCCGTCCGGGCCAGCACGGTGATCAGCGCGGCGCACATGTCCTCGAAAGGGGCGTTGGGCGTGCCGTCGTGCAGCAGCCCGTCACGCAGCAGGGCCCGCGCGTCCGCCACCGAGGCCCCGGCCCGCCCGGACGCCGCGTCGAGGGCCTCCCGCGCCGCCGGGGCGTCCAGCACGTCCCGTACCGCGTCGGCCAGGGGTGTCAGGGTGCCGTGGTCGCCGTAGCTGCGGCAGCGTCCGGTGCCGACGACCGGGCCGCCCCGCCCGGCGAGCCCGGCCAGCCACTCGCGCGCCAGCCGGGTCTTGCCGACCCCGGCGTCGCCGACCAGGCGCACCAGCCCCGGACCCGCCCCGCTCACCGTCCGGTCCAGCGCCTCGTCCAGCACCGCCTTCTCCGCGGCGCGGCCGATGAACGGCACGTCGAAGCGGCGCAGCAGCTCCGGGTCGTCGGCGCCGAGGGCGATCAGCCGGTAGGCGTGCACGCTGCCGCTCTTGCCCTTCAGCCGCAGTGGGCCGGTCCCCTCCACGACGACGGTCGGCCCGGCGGCCTCCACCGTCTGCGGGCCGATCAGGATCTCGCCGGGCGCCGCGTTCTGTTCCAGCCGGGCCGCCACGTTCACGGTCTCGCCCGAGACCAGTGCCTGCCGGGTGCTGGCATCGGAACTCGCCACGACCTGACCGGTGTTGACGCCGATCCGGATGCTGAGCCGGATGCCGAGGGTGGTTTCGAGCTCGGTGTTCAGCTCCGCCAGCGCCTCGCGCATGCCGAGCGCCGCCGAGAGCGCCCGCCGGGCGTCGTCCTCCCGCATCACCGGCACCCCGAACACCGCCATCACGGCATCACCGATGAACTTCTCCGGGGTGCCGCCACGGGCCTCGATCTGCTCGCTCATGGCCGCGAAATAGCGCAGCGTCACGGTGCGCAGGGTCTCCGGGTCCAGCACTCCGGACAGCGCGGTGGAGCCCACCAGATCGCAGAAGACCGCGGTGACCAGCTTGCGTTCGTCCTCCGGCGCCGCCGCGACGGGCGCCGGGCAAGGGGTGCCGCAGGCCGGACAGAAGCGTGCGGCGGTGGGCAGTTCGTGCCGGCACGAGGTGCAGTTCATCAGCGATTCCTCTCTGCTTGGTCCGGCCGGAGCGGCGGGCCGGGTCACGGGGGAGCCGGCCCGCCGCGCGGCCACGGGCGGGCCTTCGCGGGCACGGCCCTCAGAACAGGGCGCCGCCCGCGATCTCGCCGTGTGCCTGCACCTCGGGTCCGACGTCGTCCAGCCGGCTCTTGATGTCGAGCAGCAGCGTCAGTTCCTCGGGTGCGAGTTCGGTGAGGACCTGACGCTGTTCATCGGTGAGCAGATCGACGGCGAACCCGGCGCCGTACAGCACGGCGAGCCGGTCCGGTGGTTCGTTCATACCTGGCCTCCTGTCGGGACGGACCGCCCCGCTCCCCGCACCGGCGGCGCCGGTCCGGTGCGCCCGAGCCGGACGAACAACTGGGTGAGCGCGTCCGTGGTGTGCAGGGCGCTGACGGCGACGGCCGCCTCGTGTCCCCGCGAGAGCGGCAACCGGTCGAGCAGTGCGTACAGTTCGCCGGCGTGGCCGTCGTCGAGCCGCGCGTGTTCGTGCACGGTGCGGAAGGCCGGGGCAGGCAGCCCGGTCAGCCGGGCCAGCCGGGGGGCCAGTCCGGAGTCCGGGGCGTGGCCCTCCAGGACGGCGATGTAGCCGAGCAGCGCCACCGGGTGGTGGTGCGCGATCCAGTAGTACTGGGCGCCCGCCAGGGAGGCGACGAGCGGAGACGGCACCGGGTCCAGCGCGGCCCGCGGGCCGCTGCCGGCCGCGGTCAGGTCATCGAGCAGCCAGGAGTCGTGTTCCGCCTCCTCCCGGATGTGGTCGTGCAGGTACGCGGCCAGCGGCGCGCCCAGCGGATCGCCGTGCCGCGCCATCAACGTGGCCCGTTCCGCCGCCAGTTCCATCAGCGGTACGGAGGCACGGATCACCGTGTGCATCGCGCACAGGTACGCCCGGTAGCGGGGCAGCAGCCCCTCGGCCCGCCACAGCACGGCTGCCGATGCGCGCAACGCCGGTTCGGCGAAGGCGAGTTTGACCCGCAGCCGTTCGGAGGCCGGCAGCCCGCACTCGTGCGGCTCGGCGCCGCCCCCGGCCGGCCCCGGGGTCTGTCCGGCGGCGGTCACGGTCCCGTGCCTTCCGGTTCCGGATGCGGGCCGCGCACCTGGTCCGGCGTCGCCACCAGGTCCGCGTACGGGGCGCAGCCGTGGCGCCGTACCAGGGCCACCGGCCCGTCCTCGTGCTGGCGCCGGGCCGACGTCAGGTCGAGCAGCGCGCCCGCGGCGCCGCCCGCCACCGCGTCGGCCGCCGCCACCACCTCCGGCCGGTCGCTCAGCTCGCGGCAGTCCCCGCAGTACGAGCCGGCGGGCGTCCCCGGCGACCAGCGCGCGCGCAGGTGAGCCGGGCCCACCGTGCGCACGAGCCGCAGCAGCGGCGAGCGGGCCGTACGCGCGCGCACGGCGGCCCAGCCGTCCTCGGCGACATGGCCGAGCCGCAGATGGGCCGGGGCGGGGCGGCGGTCCACCGTGTCCTGGTTGCAGCAGGCCAGGACCGTGCCGTCGAAGGCGACCACCGGCCAGGCCGCCATGGCGCACGGCAGCGCGCCCTCCCCGTCCGGCGCGGTACGGGCGGGGCGGGCCCAGGACGCGGCCCGGCCGAACGGCCGCACCTCGTTGACCAGGGCAGGCACCGTGCCGCCGAACGTCCGGTGGATGTCCGCGGTGACATCGGCGAGATAGCTGTCGTCGGGCCCGGTCCCGGTGAGGTGGAAGCTGACCGCCACCCCCAGCTCGCGGATCTCCCGCACGGCCCTGAACACCCCGGCGCGCGGCACCTCCCGCTCGTGCGGCAGGTCGAGGCTGGCGGAGAAGTGGTCGAGCGTGCCCACCGCCCGCTTTATCGCGGGCGGCAGCGGGCCCGAGCGGGCGAAGAACATTCCGCTGAGCAGCGCGGTGCGGGTGCCGGACTCCCGCGCGCAGCGGGCGAGCGAGGCCACCAGGCCCGGCCGCAGCAGGGGTTCGCCACCGGTCAGCATCATCACCTCGGGCCGGTCGTCCGCGGTGAACGAGGAGACGAACCGCTGGAGGTCGTCCGCCTCCGGCTCCTCGCGCACCTCCGGCGCGGAGCCGGTGGAACAGTGGGCGCAGCGCAGCGGGCAGCGCCGGGTCAGAGTGATCAGCACTCCGGCGGCCGGAACCGGCCGCAGTCCGATGAGTTCGGCGAGCTCCATTCGGCCGTCTCCTCCGGGCGTAGTGGGGTGCGGCGCGCGGCCGCGATGCGCGAACACAGCGTCCGTCCGCACGGTTCGGCACCGGTCCGCGACCGGTTCGCCACCGGTATGGCCGCAGGCCGGGCGGTCCGCGGCGGCCCGCCGGCGGGCCCGGCGGCCGCCCGCGCGGCCGTGTCACCCCCCGCTGAACTGCCGTGATACCGGGGCCATACCGGCGCCGAGCCGTTTGCCAGGCCCGGACTCCTAACTTTCTGGTCAGCGGAAGGCACCCGCCGACCGCAACCGGAAGGACCGGGCTCACCCCCGGACCGGCCGGAGATGACCGAGTCAGACGAGTGGACGGAGACCACCATGTCCGAGAACACGAAGCCCGCCGCCGACGACAACAACGAGACCCCCGAGGTCGAGGCGCACTCGGTGCTGGACCTCCAGGAGACCGCCGGTGTGCAGGAGCGTTCGCTGGACGGCAGCTGCGTCAGCACCGTCAGCCTCATCCTGTCGGAGCAGTAAGGACTGACGACCGGGCCGCGGCGCCGCCTCGGGGAGGGACTCCTCCCCGTGGCGCCCGGCCGGACGAAACGGGGCGGCTCCGTGACCACGGGGACCGCCCCGCCTCGATTTCCCGGGCCGCTGTCCGGGCCCTGTCCCCGCTCACCGACCGGGAGCCGACGATGGCCACCTCGCTTCGAACCAACCGGGACTTCCGACTGCTCTGGATGAGCGGACTGTTCGCCGTCCTCGGTACCCAGATGACCGCGCTGGCACTGCCGCTGCTCGTGCTGCGCGAGACCGGATCGGCCGTTCAGGCCGGAGCGATCGGCACGGTGTCCGTCGCCGCGGTCCTGATCACCATGCTGCCCGGCGGGGTGATGGCCGACCGGGTGGAGCGCCGCAGGCTGATGCGCCTGTGCGACGTGGGCAGCTTCTGCGTCGTCAGCGCCCTGGTCGTGGCCGTGTGGACCGGACATGTCCCGCTGATCCTGGTGCTGCTCGTCGCGGGCGCGGGCGCCGTCATCGGCAGCTTCTACGGGCCCGCCGTCTTCGGGCTGATGCGCAGCGTCGTACCCGCCGACGAGATGGGGACCGCGACCGCCCGTCTCCAGGCCCGCACGGCCACCGCGCGGCTGGTGGGGCCGCTCGTCGGAGGCGGGCTGTTCAGCCTGCACCCCGTGCTGCCGTTCCTCGCCGAGGCGGTCGGACTGCTGCTGTCCACGTGCTGCGTGGCCCTGGTACGGACCCGCTCCAGGGCGGAGGCCAGGGCCGGTTCCGTGTTCAGCCGGGCCGAGCTGACCGCCGGTGTCACCTTCCTGTGGAAGCTGCCCTATCTGCGGACCGTGCTCCTCGTCTTCGGGCTCGGCATGAACTTCGCCTTCGGCGCCCTGACCTTCACCGCGCTGACCGTCTTCTCCAGCGGCGGGAGGTCCGGCCTCGGCGGCGGCACCGTCATCTCCTTCATCTCGGTCGGGGCCCTCGCCGGCGCGCTCCTCGCCCCCCGGCTGCGCCCCGAACGCCGGACCTGGGCGCTCACCGCCGCCACCTGCTGGTTCTGCGTGGGCACCGCCCTCGCGCTGGCCTGGATCCGGGTCCCGCTGTTCGCCGGGCTGCTCTGCGCCGCCTGCATGTGCCTGTCCACGGTCGCCAGCATCGGCTTCCTGTCCACCCTGCTGACCGTCACCCCGGGCGACCGGGTCGGGCGGGTACAGAGCGCCGCCGGGTTCCTCTCCTCGCTGGTCCAGCCGTTCGGGCCGCTGGCCGGCGGCGCGCTCCTGACCGCCTTCGGCAGCCGCGCCGCCTTCGGGGCGATCGCCGGGGTCCTCGCCGTGTCCGCCGCCGTCGTCACGTTCGCTCCGTCCGCCCGGCCGGCCCCGCCACCGGGCGAGCCCGCAGCCGACGAGCCCCTCGCGGACCGTACCGGGGCCGGCAGCCCCCGCCCCTGATCACGAGCCCCCAGGAGGTATGCCGTGCCCGGCATCCAGGAGACCCAGCTGTACTGCATCGCCGACCGCCGCTACTACGAGACCCCGGCCCGGCTGCCCGACGAGGACACCCGCTACCCGCTCGACCGCGCCGAACCGCCCGAGGGCTGGCGGCGCGGCAGGGGCGGGCTGTGGACCGCGCTCCACCCCGACTCCGCCGGACTCCCCGAACAGGGCTGGAAAATCCACATCTCCACCGTGGCGGCGGACGCCGAGCGCACCCTCGCCGACACCGCCCGGATCTGCCTGGAGCAGGGGGTGCCGTTCAAGTTCCTGCGCAGCGAGCGCGCCCTGCGGCTGATGTCGGCCAAGTACATGAACCGGTCCGGCGCGGGGAAGTTCCTCACCCTCTACCCCGCTGACGAGCCCGCGTTCCTGCGGCTGCTCGACGCCCTGACACCGGCTCTGGACGGGCGCAGCGGACCGTACATCCTGAGCGATCTGCGGATCGGGAACTCCCCCGTCCACGTCCGCTACGGCGCGTTCGTCGAACTCTGGTGCCAGGACACCGAAGGGACCAGGGTCCGCGCGATGCGCCACCCCTCCGGCGAACTCGTCCCCGACACCAGGGGCGTGGTCTTCCGGATACCGGAGTGGGTGACCGTCCCCGAACAGCTGCGCCCCCATCTCGCCGCCCGCGCCGCCGCCCGCGACGACGGCTTCCCCTACGTCGTCACCAAGGCGCTCCAGTTCTCCAACGCGGGCGGCATCTACCTCGCCGAGCACCGCACCACCGGGCAGCGGGTGGTCCTGCGCGAGGCCCGGCCGCACTGTGGACTCGACCCCGCAGGGCACGACGCCGTCACCCGGCTGCACCGGGAGCACCGGGCCCTGACCCGGCTCGCCGGACTCGACTGCGTGCCCGAGGTGTACGGCGTCCGCACGGTCTGGGAACACCACTTCCTGATCGAGGAGTACATCGAGGGCACCACCCTGTTCGACGAGATCGTCGACCGCTTCGTGCTGGTGCGCGGCGAACGCACCCCCGCCGAACTCGACGCCTACTCCCGGTGGGCCGAGTCCGTGACGGCCGGCCTCGGCCGCGCCCTCGACCGGATCCACGCCCGTGGGCTGCGGTTCGCGGACGTCCACCCCGCCAACGTCATCCTGCGCCCCGACGGCCGGGTGGCCCTGATCGACTTCGAGTACGCCACCGACCTCGACGACGAGGACACCCCGCAGGCCGGCGCCCCCGGCCTCCAGGCGCCGCTCGGCACCGGGGGAGCCGAGGCGGACGACTACGCGCTCTGGGCGATCTGGCTGCACATCCTGATGCCGCTGATGGAGGTGTCCGAGCACGACCGGGGCAAGGCCCTCACCACCGAACGCTGGGCCCGCGCCCGCTACCGGCTGGGCCCCGACGCGGGACCGCCCCGGCCGGCCGCCCTCTCCCAAGGGCTCCCGGCGGACAGCGGCGAGCCGACGGTGGACCTGCTGCTGCGGGGCCCGGAGCCCGACTGGACCGGCATCCGGGAACGGCTCCTGGCCGGCATCCACGCCGACGCCACCCCGGACCGCACCGACCGGCTCTTCCCCGGCGACCTGGCCGGCTTCGCCACCGGCGGCATCTGCGCCGCGCACGGCGCCGCCGGGGTGCTGTACGCCCTGCACCGCGTCGGCGCCCCGGTCCCCGCCGAGTACGTCGACTGGCTGGCCCGGACCGCCCTGCGCCGCGACCCGGACGCCCCCGGCGGGCTGTTCGACGGACTGCCCGGCGTCGCAGTGGTACTGGCCCGGCTCGGCCGCCGCGAGGAGGGCCGCGAACTGCTCGACCGGGCCCTCCGCGCAGCCGCCCCCGCATCGGCCGACCTGCTCACGGGCACCGCGGGAACGGCGCTGGCGGCCCTCCGCCTCGCCACGGACGGCGACGGACCGCCCGACCGGGAACTGCTGGAGCGGGCCCTGCGGACCGCCTGGGAACTCGACGCGCTGGTCCGGGGCGAGGCCACCGGCGGCCCGCCCGCCCCGCCCTCGGCGGGACTGCTGCGCGGCTTCGCCGGGGCCGCGCTGCTCCAGCTCGAACTGCACGCGCACACCGGTGAGGAGTGGCTGCTCGACGCCGCCGGGACGACGCTCGCCCGCGAGGCCGAGCACTGCGTGACCATGGAGGGCGGCAGCGTGCAGGTCAAGGACGGCCAACGCCACCTGCTCTACCTGGACCAGGGCAGCGGCGGCGTCGCCCTGGTGGCCCAGCGCTATCTGGCCCACCGGGAGGCCCCCGCGCTCGCCGCGCTGCTGCCCGGCGTCCGGCAGGGCTGCGTCCTGGAGTTCATCCGGGAACCGGGGCTCTTCACCGGCCGGTCCGGACTGGTCGCCACCGCCCACCAGCTGTCCGGCGGCCGGCCGGACCCCGAGGTGCTGGACTCCGTGCGCAACCTCTCCTGGCACCTGGTCGCCGAAGGGGACCGGCTGCTGGTGCCGGGGGCGCGGCTGCGCCGCTTCTCCGCCGATCTCGCGACCGGGGCGGCGGGAGTGCTGCTCGCCCTGCACACGCTGTCGGCCGCACCGGAAGAACGGCCGGACCTGCTGGACGTGCTGACCCTGGGGTGACCCAGGGCCTGTGCGGAGTTGTCACGCGGCGTCGCCGTGACAACTCCGCACAGGCCCTACGGGCACGGCGGCACCACGTGAATGCGGCACTTCCGGGCCCCCGGAAGTGCCGCATTCACGTGCGCCGGTACGGCGGGTACGGCGGTTACGCGCCCGTCGCGCCGATCACCGTCGCCACGCCCGCCGGCAGCGCCGTGCGGTGAGCCCCCGTCCCGTCGACGGCCGCCGCCGGGAGGGCCATCAGTTCGCGGACGTACAGGCCCACCAGGCGGGGCAGTTCGTACAGCACGGAGTGCGCGGTGACCTCACCGCTGGGGGAGGTCACCGCCCCCGCGTCGATCAGCGACTCCACCGTCCGCAGCGCCTGCCGCTCGTCGCAGCCGAGCGCCGCCGTCGCCTCCGGCAGGGTGAACAGCCCCTCGCGGACCGAGGACGCCAGCCGGGTCAGCGCCAGCCCGCTCCCCGCGGAGAGGTCCTGCCAGCCCGACATCAGCCGGGCGCGCACCGAGATGTCACCGGCCACCAGTTCGTCCAGCGCCCCGGCCGGATCGGCCAGCCGTTCCGCGTACTCGGCCAGCGGCAGATGGCGCAGCACCGCCAGCCGCATCCCGCTCACCCGTACCGCCAGCGGAAGGAGCCCGCAGGCGTCGGCGATCCGCAGGGCGGCGGCCCGGTCCAGACCCACCCGCCCCGCGCCGATCAGCCGCCCCAGCAGCTCCAGCGCCTCGGCCGGGGCCAGCGGCGGCAGCGCGATCCGGTGCACGGGCGACAGCCCCGCCAGCTGTTTCCGCGCGGTCAGTACGAAGGAACTGCCGCCGGTGCCCGGCAGCAGGGCCCGCACCGCCGCCTCGTCCGGTACGTCGTCGAGCACGACCAGCGAGCGGTGCCCGGCCAGCCAGTGCCGCCAGTGCTCCGCGTCCGCCATCAGCTCCGCCCCGTGCGGGCCGCCGGTCAGCCGGGCCAGCTCGCCGACGACCGCCGGGGCGGGGCGCACCGCCCCCAGTTCGTCGCGGACCCGGATGTGGATGCGGCCGTCCGGGTACCGGTCCGCCAGCAGATGCGCCGCCTGTACCGCCAGGGCCGTCTTCCCGGTTCCGGCGGCCCCGGTGACCGCCACCACCCGGCCGTCCGCCCCGCCCAGGACGTCGAGCAGCTCCCGCAGCTGTTCGCCGCGGCCGGTGAAGTCGGGGAGGGCAGCGGGCAGTACCGCCCGCAGGGCGGGTGTCCGTTGCGCGGTCCCGTCCGCGCGGGGGCGTTCCGCGCCGTCCCGGCCGGTCAGCATCGCGCGCTGCCTGGCGACGATGGCCGCCCCGGGCTCCAGCCCCAACTCCCGTGCCAGCAGCTGACGGTAGTCGTCGTACACGGCCAGGGCCTCGGCCCGGCGGCCGGTCCGGTGCAGCGCGTCCATCCACGCGGCCCGGACGCGCTCGCGCAGCGGATGCCGTTCGGCGAGGTCCCGCAGCCCGTCCACCACGGCGGACGCCCGGCCCAGCGAGATCTCCGTCTCGGCCCAGTCCTCGTGCACGGTCAGACACCTGGCCTCCAGCCGCTCCGCCTCGGCGGCCACCTCGGGCGAGTCGCGCAGATCGTGCAGCGGCGGGCCCTGGCACAGGTCCAGCGCCCTGCGCAGCAGACCGGCGGCGGCGCGCGGATCACCGTCGTCGGCGGCCCGCCGGCCCGCCGCCGCCAGGGACCGGAAGCGCAGGGTGTCCAGCTCGGCCGGGCCGATCCGCAGCAGGTAGCCGCCGCAGGAGTGCACCAGCCGTTCCTGGCCGCCGTCCGGCCCGTCGGGACACCGGGTACCGAGCAGCGTCCGGGCCGAACTGACGTACACCTGGAGGTTTTTGCGCGCGGTCCTGGGTGGCGCGTCCGGCCACAACGCGTCGGTGAGGACGTCCACCGGCACCGGTGTGTTGGGGCGGCTGAGCAGCATGGCCAGGACCAGCCGCTGTTTGCGCGGCCCGAGTGGCAGCGGCCGCCCGTCGGCCCATCCGGAGAGCGGGCCGAGCAGCGAGAGGCTCAGCGCACCGGGCGAAGGTGTGCGAGTGGGGGGTCGGGTCATGGGCGAGCCTCCGAAGAACCGGGGGACGGGGGTGGCGGTCTGCCGGTCGCACCCTTGGATCGTCCGCCGGGGACGGCGCCCCCGCATCGGTGCCGGGCCCGCATGTTCCGTCCCACGACCCGACCAAATCCGCCCCGCACCCCCATGTTGGGCACGCAGGACCCGTACTCCGCCTCGTACGCCGCCCCGTATCCCGCCCGCCGGGGGGAGGCCGTCGCCGGTCAGTCGGCCTCCACCGCGTACTCGGCGGCGAAGTCGCATAACGCGGACCGGTCCTGACGCCCCGTCTTGCTGAGCAGACTCGCCATGTGCTTCTCGACGGTGCGCGGCGAGATGGAGAGCCGCCGGGCGATCTGCTGGTTGCCGGGCCGCTCCGGCAGCAGGACGAAGACCTCGTACTCGCGCGGCGTCACCCCGTTCGTCCGCAGCGGGGCCGGGATACGGTCCCAGCCACCCCGGTGCTGTCCGACGCTGGCCCCCGCCTGCCGCAGCGCTGCCCGGCACGCGGCGGCGACCGGCTGGATGCCCGCCCCGTAGAAGTACTCCTCCGACGCCCGCAGCCAGTTCACCGGCTCGCCCCAGCCCTCGGCGAGCGCCGCCCCCGCGGTCAGCCGCAGTCCCAGGTGGCGGGCGAGCGGGAAGGCGGCGGCGTCGGCGAACGCGGAGCCGACCGACCGGGCGGCCGCCGCCGAATCGCCCTCCCGGCCTTGCAGGACGGCATCGGCCAGCCGCAGGAACAACTGGTTCCAGGCCAGGTCGGCGCCGGGGCTCTCCAGCGCGGCGGAGAGCTCCGCCCGGCCGTCCTGCCCGTCGAGGACCCGCAGCAGCGGGCGCAGCCCGTAGCGCCCGCTCAGATAGAAGAAACTGGGGTGCTCGCGCTCCCAGGCCAGCGAGCAGTCCAGATCGGCCAGCGCACGGCCGCGGTCCTCCTCCAGCAGCGCCGCGAAGGCGCGGCACAGGCCCAGTTGCAGCGGTACGAGCAAGGACTCCTCGCCGCCCGCCCGGCGGAACCGGACCAGCGCCCGGTCGAGCTCCCGTCTTCGCCCCCGGTGCGCCGCCAGGGCCGCCGAGGCCAGCAGCAGATACCGGTGGGCCCCCAGATTGCGGACCCGTGCGCTGGCGGCCACCGACCGCTCGATGATCTCGTGCGCCCCGTCCCAGGCGCCGCGCATCACCGCGTTCATGGCGAGCAGCCCGTCCACGGTCTGCGTCGGCACCAGCGCGCCCAGCGAGAGCGCGGCCGTCCGGGCGGTCTCCAGCCGGGCGGGGTCACCGGTCCGCATGAACGTGTTGGCCCCGAGCCGGACCAGCGCCTCCACCCGCCACACGGGCAGGTCGTGCTGCTCGGACACGGCGAGCATCCGCTCCAGACAGGCGTCCGCCTCGTCGAAGCCGCGCTCCCGTGACAGCAGGGCCAGTAACTGCCAGGCCTGGCAGGCGACCACGGGGAGGTGGTGCTCCTCCGCGACGGCGGCCGCCCGTCGTGCCGCGTCCTGCGCGGACCGCTGCTGTACGCGCGGTACCTGGCCGGGCAGCAGAGCCAGATGGCCGTCCACCACATCGAGCGCGGCCTCCTGCTCCGGGCGGACGGCCGTACCGAGCAGGCTCCGCGCGGTCCGGATCTGCTCGGCCGCCTCGTCCACGCGCTCCGCCATCACCGCCGCCCAGGCGATCCGGACATGGGTCTCGCCGCGCTGTTCGGCGGCCTCGGACCGGGGCGGCACCGGGGGCAGTTCCGCGGTCAGCGCCAGGGCCGTGTCGAGTTCGCCGGCCTCGGCCCGCGCGACGGCGAGCGACTCGGTGACGCCCCTCAGATCGCTCGCGTGCGCCAGGGAGCGGGCCCGTTCCAGCAGGATGACGGCCGAGCCGGAGGCGCCCGCGGTCAGCATCCGCCGGCCGACCGCGGCGAACTGCCGGGCGGCGCCGTGACCGTCGCCCCCGGCCAGTTGCAGGGTCGCCATCAACTGGAGCTGCTCGTCACCCAGTTCGTCCTTCACCGCGGCCAGCGAGGCAGCCGCCCGGCGGGCGGTCGCGGCCCGTTCCGCCGGGGCCAGCGAGGCCACCAGCGCCTCGGCGGTCAGCGCGTGCCGGAAGGTGTACCGGTCGGGGTTGGCGCCGTCGGGGGCGATGATGCTGGCCTCGACGGCCGAGCGCAGGTGGCTGAAGAGCGTGCGGTCGTCGAACCCGGTGACGGTCTGCAGCACGCTGACCGAGAACTGACTGCCCAGCGTGGCCGCGCACAGGAGTAACTCGCGTACCGGTTCGTCGAACCGGTCCAGCCGCCGTGACCAGCTGCGTACGACTCCGGTGGGCACCGCCGCGTCCGGGTTCCCGTACGCCTGCCAGCGGTCGCCGGTGCGCCGCAGCTGACCGGAGTCGAGCAGGTCGGCCAGGAGTATCTCGATCAGGTACGGATTGCCGCCCGCCCGGTCGACCAGCCGCTCGTGGGTGGCCTGCGGCACCTCGTCCGGCGTGGCCTCCAGGCACGACGCGGTCATCCCGCGCACCTCCGTGTCGCTGAGCGGTGCCAGCTCACGCACGGTGGCGACCTGCCTGCGCTCCGCGGAGCGCACCAGGTCCAGGGCGACGCCGGGTTCCGGCCGCAGTGTGCCCAGCAGCAGCACCGGCAGGTCCGCCACGTTGTCGATGACGTACTCCACCACCGCGATCGTCTCGGTGTCGGAGTCGTGCAGGTCCTCCAGCAGGATCACGCAGCCGTGTTCCTGCCCGAGCACCGACAGCAGCCGCAGCAGTGCCTCCGCCAGTTCGACGACGGTCTCCGGGTAGCCGGGCGACGGCCCCTGGCGCCACTCGGGCACCAGCCGGGCCAGTGCCGGGCGGTACGGGTCCAGCTCCGGGTCGGTGGGTGTGCCGGCCGCCCGGAACCGTGAGGACAGCGCCTCGACCAGTGGCCGGAACGGTACGACGAGGCCGGTCGAGGTGGCTCTGCCGCGCAGCACCGGCATGTCCCGCTCGTACGCCCGGTACGCGCACTCCCCGGCCAGCCGGGACTTGCCGATGCCGGCGTCCCCGACGAAGAAGATCGCACGCCCCGAACGCCGCGACGCGGTGTCCAGGGCGCTGCTCAGCAGACCGGTCTCGGCGGCTCGCCCGATCATCACCGACGAAGTGGCACGCATGGGCGCAGGTTACTTGAGCGGAACCCCGCCGGGTAGTGCACCAAATCGCTTGGGCGGTAACCGACTTGGCTCAGAACGGCGCGGTCATCGTGGTGAACGGCAGATCCAGCGTGTATCCGGTGTTCCCGTCCGCGGCGCTGAGGATTCTGCTGCGCAGCCCGAGTCCGCCGACCGCGCCCAGCGCGATCTGTCCGGCGGGGTGCTCGGTGGCGGAGTCGTCCGTGAATTCGGTGGTCAGGAAGGCCGAAGCGTCGTTGCTCTGCATGGTTTCTGTCTCTTCTCGTGGGAGGTGCCGGTGCGGTGTGCCGAGCGGTGGTGCGTCAGTGGTGCGTTCGTGGTGCGTTCGTGATGCGTTCGTGATGCGTGAGAACCGGGAGGTGCCTTCGGTGCGTGTGAATCAGGGGGCGCGGCCGGTCAGGCGAGCAGCAGCAGTGACGGCACCCGGTCGGGGAAGCCGGCCCGCAGCAGCCCGTGCCCGATCCCGGCGAGTCCGGTCAGCAGCCCCGGATGGGGGACCAGGCCCGGTGTCCCGCAGCGCGGACCGGCCCGGTCGGCCGCCGCGAGCAGGGCCCCCGCGCGCTCCACCCACCGGGTGCGGGCGCCGAACGGCTCTGCCAGGCCCAGGAGTTCGAGGACCCCGAGCTCCCCGTGGCACAGGCTGTCGTCGAGCGGCGGCTCGGCCCGCGCGATGTCCGCCACCGCCTCGCGTGCCCAGGCGGACAGCAGCGGATCGGCGCGGGCGGCCGCGCTGTCCAGCACGGCCAGTGCCACGCCCGTCCGGCCCCGGCACCAGGAGACCCTGGCGTCCACGGCGCCGGTCGCGGACCGCAGTGCCGCGAGCCCCGGAGCCCGGTACGGCTCGCCGCCGCCCGCCTCCGCGAAGCGCAGCAGGGCCCAGCCGATCCCGGCGGCCCCGTCGGCGAATCCCGCGGTGTCCGGCAGCGGCGCCTCGCGCAGCAGCCCGGCGCAGTGCTCCGCCCGCCGCCACACGTCGGCCCGTCCGGTGGCCCGGTACCCGGCGAGCAGGCTGACCAGCCCGCCGGCCGTGCCCCCGCGCACCCCGTGCTCGCTCTCCGCGACGGCCGCCGCACCCGTCAACCGCAGGGCCGGAACCACCAGTTCGCGCAGACGGCGGTCGTCGAGCGTCTCCGCGACCTGGATCAGCGCGTAGGCGATCCCGCCGAGCCCGGCGAACGCGCCGGAGCCCACGGGCCCCAGGTCGTCCGGGCGTGAGTGCAGCACCTCCAGCAGTCCGGCCAGGGGCGCCAGCGCGTCCCGGGCGGCGGTGGCGTAGCGGTCGGCCCCGGTGAGCGAGGCGAGCTGGGCCAGGAACTGCGCCGTACCGGTGTAGCCGCTCGCCAGGTCGGCGGCCATCGGCCCCAGCCGCCAGTAGCGCTCCCCGAGCAGCTCCAGGCCGATCCAGTTCAGCCGGGTGGGTCCGGAGTACGCCTGCGACACCAGTTCGTCACCGACCGACCTGGCCGCCGCGAGCAGTTGTTCCGGCTCCGGCGCGGTAGCGGCCGTACGGACCCGGCGCGGCCCTGATCCGCACGTGTGGGCGGGCTCGCGCGAGGTGGTCACCATCGCGGCGCAGATGATCCGTTCCTGGTCCTGGCGGTCCACCGTGTCCAGGCCCGCCAGCTTCTCCCGGACCAGGGACAGTCCGGTCCGGGCGAGCGGTCCGGACAGCAGCCGGCCGCCCCCGCTCCACAGGTCGGTGCGCTCGGGCAGGGCCGTGAACAGGGGCACGTCCCCCGACCACAGCTGGGCGAGTTCCTCGTCCAGCAGGCCGGGCAGCGCGGCGGCGCCCATGACATCGGTGCCCAGCAGCGCCAGCACCTCGTGCCGCGCGGCGGCGTCCTTCATCAGGTCCGGGTGCGTGGACTCGTCCAGGAGCGAGGTGTAGACCCAGGTGGGCCGGGCCACCACCCGCACCTCGTCGTGCGCGAACCGCTCCAGCAGCCCGCCGGGACGCAGGAGTTCGGCGCGGGCCTCCTTGACCGCGGTGTACCCGGCGCTGAACCCCTCGCACAGCGGGCCGACGTAGGCGGACGGGTCGGCGGGTGCCCCGGCCAGCCGGGGCCGGTTCGCGGACTCGCCGAACTGCGCCGTCCGGCGCACCAGCCGCATCCGGTCGGTCCCCGCGTCCGCCCAGTCGGCACTGCGCACCGGTGAGGCGGCGGCCTGCCCGCCGCCGATCCCGGACATGTCGAGCGCCGTCTCCTCCCCGACGAGCAACTGCGGCAGCAGACCCACCCGGTGCACCGAGTCGTGCAGGGCGCGGGCCGCCGGATCGTCCGAGGCCGAGGCGGGCAGCGGCGGGTGGAACAGCGTCTCGACATCGACGAGCACCGGGTGCTCCCCGTCTGCGATCAGGTTCTCGTGGTGCAGGTCGGTTCCGTCCAGCGCGTGCAGCAGGGCCAGCAGGGCGCCCTGGCGCCGGTAGAAGGACTCGACCTGGCCGGCCGAGCGGCAGGGCCGTTCCGAGGCGAACTCCACCCAGCCGTAGGACCCCCGGTCCAGCAGGGCGAGCGAACGGAGTCCGGGGGTGCCGGGCAGTGCGTTGAACCAGTTGACGAGCTCGTTGAAGTGCCGGTGGGCGGCGAGCGGCCGCGGCTTGTAGACCAGCCGCGAGCCGTCGTCGAAGCGGAGCAGCATCACGGTCCGCCCGCCCCGGTGGCTGTCTCCGGCGCCGGGCTCCACGCCCACCAGCCGGGGGCCCCGGTCATCGTCCGCCGCCGCTGCCGAAGCGGCGTGGCCCCTCGGCAGCGCCGGCCGGTCCGCCGCGAACCGGACGAGCATCTCGGCCAGCGCCGCGGCGGCGTCGAGCGCGGTCCGCGCCAGGATCCGGGCCAGCACGGGGTAGCCGGTGAGGAGTGCGGCCAGCCCCGGCCGGGCGCCGGTCTGCCGCAGGAAGTCCGTGAACCGGCCCTCGGAGTCCTCCCCGGCGAGCCGCCCGGAGCGCCGAGCCAGGTGCAGTTCCAGGACCAGGGTGCGGGCGGCGAGCCGGGCGAGCCGCCGGGCCAGGTGCCGCTCGAAGTCGTTCCGTACGGTGTCCAGGTCGGCGCAGCGGCCAAGCCGCTCGGGCAGGACGTCCAGCATCCGCACCGCCGCGCGGGCGGTGAGCGGGGCGAGGACGCGTGCGAACCCGCGCAGCCCCGGACGCCCGTCCCGGTCCCCGGCCTCCCCGTCGCGGATGTCTCCGTCGCGGATGTCCCCGCCCCCGACGTCCGCCTTCTCGGCGTCCGCCTTCTCGATGTCCGCCTTCTCTGGGGCGGTGGAGATCACGTCCTCGATGAACTCCACCCAGTCCGGGGTACCGGCGGGCGACGGTTCGAAGGCCAGCGCCGGACGCCACCAGGGGCCGTCGGCCGGGGCGGGGCCGGGGGCGGAAGGTGTGGCGCCCGGAAGGGCCGCGGCCGGATGCGGGGCCGTCGTACGTGCGGTGGCCGGGCCTGCCGGGGAAGCGACGCGCACCCGTTCGCGGCCGCCCGGATCGTTCTCCGCCATCGCACCTCCTCGGTCCGGCGCCGGCACCACCGGTCCGCCGCGACCCATACTCCCGGCGGGGCGCCCGGCGGACATGGGGGCAGCGCCCCCATCTTCCTGCCCCTGGCGCTCACCCCACCCGCGGTACCGCCGTCGACCCCCGCACCATCAGCTCCGCCGGGATCGTCGCGATGCCGCCCGGCGGCGGGATCTCCTTGCCCATCGCCAGCCGGCCCGCCCGCGCCCCCGCCTCGAAGAGCGGCAGCCGTACGGTCGTCAGCGCCGGGACCACGTCCACCGAGAACGGCAGATCGTCGAAGCCCGCAACCGAGATGTCCTCGGGGATGCGCAGTCCGCGGTCGCGGATCGCCGCGGCCGCGCCCAGGGCCACCGTGTCGTTGGCGGCGACGACCGCCGTGATCTCCGGTTCGCGGCGCAGGAGTTCGACGGTGGCGTCGTAGCCGGAACTGCGGTCGTAGGAGCCGTGCACGGTGAGCCGCTCCTCGTCACCGGCGTGCGCGGGCCGCTCCCGCGTGCCCGTACCGCCCCCGTACAGTCCCGCCGCCCTCATCGCGTCGCGGTGGCCCTCCAGCCGGTGGCGGGTCGTGGTCCGCTCCTCGGGTCCCGCGGCGTAGCCGATCCTGCGGTGGCCCAGCGAGATCAGGTGCTCGGTCAGGCGCCGGCCGCCGCCCCGGTTGTCGAAGGCGAGCGCGGCCAGGACCGATTCGCTGTCCGGCAGCGGGGGCCGCCCGCACAGCACCACCCTGGTTCCCGCGTCCGCGAGCTTCGCCAGCTTCGCGGACATCGCCGCCCGGTGCGCCGGGTCCTCCACCGCGCCGCCGGTGAGGACGACGGCGGCGGCGCGCTGGCGCTGGAGCAGGGTGAGATAGGTGAGTTCGCGGGCCGGGGAGCCGCCGGTGTTGCAGACGACGGCGAGCTTCTCGCCGCCCGCCCGGCCCGAACCGTCGCCCGGACCGCCGATCTCCGTCTGGGCCGCGCCCGCCATGATCCCGAAGAACGGGTCGGCGATGTCGTTGACCAGGATGCCGATCAGGTCGGAGGTGGCGGCCGCGAGCGAGCTGGCGGGCCCGTTGAGTACGTAGTCCAGGTCGTCCACCGCACGCAGGACCCGCTCCCGAGTGGACGCGGCCACCGGGTAGTTGCCGTTCAGCACTCGGGAGACGGTGGCCGGGGACACCCGGGCGCGAGCCGCCACGTCCGCCAGGGTGACTGTCATCGCATTCCTCCGAGGAGTGATGAGGGGAGCGGAGCCAATCAGCGTGCCCCCTCTTGTCCAGGCCGCTGTCGGCAGGCTAGCGTCATCCCGGATAGAAAGCGCTTGCTACGGCTGTATGGAGGAACTTTCGTGACACGCAGGACAGTGCGCATCGCCATGAACGGCGTCACGGGTCGCATGGGATACCGGCAGCACCTGGTGCGCTCGGTTCTCGCGATCCGGGAGCAGGGCGGCCTCGACCTCGGCAACGGCGACGTGCTCTGGCCCGAGCCGGTCCTCGTCGGCCGCCGGGCCCACGCGCTGGAGGCGCTGGCCGAGCAGCACGGCCTGACCGAGTGGTCGACCGACCTCGACGCGGTCCTCGCCGACGAGAGCATCGACATCTACTTCGACGCCCAGGTCACCTCGGCGCGCGTCGACGCGATCAAGAAGGCCATCGCGGCGGGCAAGCACATCTACACCGAGAAGCCCACCGCCACCGACGTCGAGGGCGCCCTGGAGCTGGCCCGGCTCGCCCGGGACGCCGGGATCAAGCACGGCGTCGTCCAGGACAAGATCTTCCTGCCGGGCCTGCTGAAGCTGAAGCGCCTCATCGACGGCGGCTTCTTCGGCGAGATCCTCTCCGTGCGCGGCGAGTTCGGCTACTGGGTCTTCGAGGGCGACTGGCAGGAGGCCCAGCGCCCCTCCTGGAACTACCGCTCGGAGGACGGCGGCGGCATCGTCGTCGACATGTTCCCGCACTGGGAGTACGTGCTCCACGAGCTGTTCGGCCGGGTCAGCACCGTCCAGGCGCACGTCCAGACGCACATCCCGCAGCGCTGGGACGAGCACGGCAAGCCGTACGCCGCGACCGCCGACGACTCCGCGTACGGCATCTTCCAGCTGGAGAGCGGCGCCGTCGCGCAGATCAACTCCTCCTGGACGGTCCGCGTCAACCGCGACGAACTCGTCGAGTTCCAGGTCGACGGCACCCACGGCTCCGCCGTGGCGGGCCTGCGCAACTGCCGCGTCCAGCACCGCTCGGCCACCCCCAAGCCGGTCTGGAACCCCGACCTCCCGGTCACCGAGTCCTTCCGCGACCAGTGGCAGGAAGTCCCCGACAACGCGGTCTTCGACAACGGCTTCAAGGCCCAGTGGGAGCTGTTCCTGCGCCACATCGTCCTCGACGAGCCCTACGCCTGGGACCTGATGGCCGGCGCCCGCGGCGTCCAGCTCGCCGAGCTCGGCCTCAAGTCCTCCGCCGAGGGCCGCCGCTTCGACGTCCCGGAGCTGACCCTGTGACGCCGCGCCCCACCCCCGTCGCCCCCGTCGCCGTCGCCGTCGCATGGGAGCAGACACCGTGACCACCATCCACCTCCCGCAGGGGCCGTACGAGCCCCGAGCCACCCCGCTCGACCTCGCCCCCGGCGGGGCGGCCCTGGCCTCCCGTACGGTCTTCTCCGCCGCCCATGTCGTCGCCGACCCGTACGCGGACATCAGCCCCGACTCCCCGGCCGCCGTCGACTGGGACGCCACCCTCGCCTTCCGCCGCCACCTCTGGTCGCACGGCCTCGGTGTCGCCGAGGCCATGGACACCGCCCAGCGCGGCATGGGCCTGGACTGGGCGGGCGCCGCCGAGCTGATCCGTCGCTCCGCCGCCGAGGCCAAGTCCGTCGGCGGTGCCATCGCCTGCGGCGTCGGCACCGACCAGCTCCCGCCCGGCCCCGCCTCGCTGGCCGAGGTCAGGGCCGCGTACGAGGAGCAGCTCGCCCTCGTCGAGGGGAGCGGCGCCCAGGCCATCCTGATGGCCTCCCGCGCGCTCGCCGCCGCGGCCAACGGGCCGCAGGACTACCTGGAGACGTACGCCCATCTGCTGCGCCAGGCCACCGAGCCGGTCGTACTGCACTGGCTCGGCCCGATGTTCGACCCGGCGCTGGACGGCTACTGGGGCTCCGCCGACCTCGACGCGGCCACCGACACCTTCCTCCACGTCATCGCGGAACACCCGGACAAGATCGACGGCATCAAGATCTCCCTCCTCGACGCGGAGCGCGAGATCGACGTCCGGCGCCGCCTCCCCAGCGGGGTGCGCTGCTACACGGGCGACGACTTCAACTACCCCGAGCTGATCGCGGGCGACGATCGCGGCTTCAGCCACGCGCTGCTGGGCATCTTCGACCCGCTCGGCCCGCTGGCCGCGCACGCGGTCCGGGTCCTGGACACGGGCGACACCAAGGGCTTCCGCGAACTCCTCGACCCCACGGTCGAGTTGTCCCGCCACCTCTTCCAGGCGCCGACCCGCTACTACAAGACGGGCGTGGTGTTCCTCGCCTGGCTGGCCGGCCACCAGGACCACTTCACGATGGTGGGCGGCCTCCAGTCGGCCCGCTCGCTGCCGCACCTGGCGAAGGCCTACGAACTGGCCGACCGCCTGGGCCTGTTCCCCGACCCGGAGCTGGCCGAATCCCGGATGCGCGCCCTGCTCGCCGTGCAAGGAGGCTCTCGATGACCGACACCCCTGCCAACCTCTCCCGGCTCTCCCTCAACCAGGAGACCATCAAGCAGTGGTCGCTGCCCGAGCTCGCCGAGGGCTGCGTGAAGGCGGGCATCGGCCAGGTCGGCCTGTGGCGGGCCCCCGTCCAGGAGTACGGCGTCGAGCGGACCGCCCGACTCCTCTCCGACTCGGGCCTGTCCGTCACCAGCCTCTGCCGGGGCGGCTTCCTCACCGCCCTCGACCCGGCCGGACGGGCCCGCGCCCTGGACGACAACCGCGCGGCGCTCGACGAGGCGGCGGGCCTGTCCACGGACACCCTGGTCCTGGTCTCGGGCGGCCTCCCGGCCGGGAGCAAGGACCTGTACGGCGCCCGCGAACGCATCGCGGACGCCCTGGGCGAGCTGGCCCCGTACGCGGCCGAGCGCGGCGTACGCCTCGCCATCGAGCCACTGCACCCGATGTTCGCCTCGGACCGCTGCGTCGTCTCCACCCTGTCCCAGGCCCTGGACATCGCGGAGCGCTTCCCGGCCGACCGGGTCGGGGTCGTCGTCGACACCTACCACCTCTGGTGGGACGACCAGGCACCCGCCCAGATCGCCCGCGCGGGCGCGGGCGGCCGCATCCACTCCTTCCAGCTCGCCGACTGGATCACCCCGCTCCCGGCGGGCGTCCTGGTCGGCCGGGGCCAGCTCGGCGACGGATGCGTGGACTTCCGCGCCTTCCGTACGGCGGTCGAGGCCACCGGCTTCGACGGCCCGATCGAGGTGGAGATCTTCAACGAGGAACTGTGGGCGCGCGACGGCTCCGAGGTACTGGCCGAGGTCGCCGCCCGCTACCTGGAACACGCCTGCTGAACCCGCGTCCGGGGCCCGGTCGTGCGGGCCGGGCCCCGGGGCGGGTCCGGCGGGTCGTGACCGGGGCCCGTGCTACGCGGGCGGTTCGATGGTGACGGGCTTCCCGAGGTCGTAGAAGTGCTGGACCGTGGTGCTGGGCGCCCCGCCCATGGTGGACGTGCCCTGTGCCCCCACCGGGGTGGCGTCGTCCTCAAGCCAGACGATGTACTCGCTCATCTCCGCGCCGTGCCAGTCGAACGGCTTCGCGCTGGTGATGCGCCACGCGTGGGTGTCCTTGCCGTTCTCCAGAGAGATCAGCGCCTTCTCGGTGTCGACCTTCCAGACCGGGGACGAGGCGATGATGTCTGCGGTGACCTGCGGATCCGCGAGCGCCCGGTAGGCCTTTCCGACCGAGGCGACCAATGTCTCCTGGGTGTCTCCGGCCGGGTCGCCCTTGACCCACTTCCCGTCGCTCTTGACCCACTCCTCGTCGCCGAGGAAGACGAACGAGCTCTCCGCGGCCTCCCCGGCAACGTCCCCCGCCATCGCCGGATCGTCCCCGAACCGGAACCGTGTGGTGCTCTCCTGGTCGCCGGAGGTCACGTGCTCGGTGCCGGTGCCGTAGGCCTCCATCGCGGCGGTCACACAGGCCGCCAGATCCTTGCCGGGAATCGTCGCGTCCGACTCCAGCGGCACGTCCGCGCACGCGGCCGGAGTGGTGTACCCGGAGGTCGAACTCGCCTCCGCCGCAGGAGAGGAGGCGGACTCGGCGGGGGACGACGCCGCCGGCTCCCTGGCCTCCGCGTCCGCGTCGTCGGACGAGCATCCCGTGAGAAGCAGGGCCCCGAACGCGGTGGTCGTGAGCGCCGATATGACGTGCTTCGATCTACCCATGGGCGGGATGGTAGCGGAGCGTTCCGGCCTCCTGGCGGGTCGGTCCGGCAGACGAGAACGGGCCGCCGGGTAAAGGAAGGACAAAGGCGTGCAACCCTTCGATGCCCTCCTCTGTCGTATGCGGTGTCGGGTTGCTTCCGGGGGGATTCCGGGGGGAAACGGAAGACCCGGCGGAGGGGGAAAGCGAGAGGGGCCCGGCCTTGCGGCCGGGCCCCGTTCGGCGCCGACGATCTGATCAACGACCTCCGGAGCTCCCCCCGGACGCGGGTCGCCGTCACGGTCGACATGATCGCCACGGGCACGGACGTCCGTGCCCTGCAACGCGTGATCTTCCTGCGGGCGGTCCGACAGTGAGCTGCGCCCGTACCGTACGGTGGTCGCGGAGCGCTTCGAGGGCCGGCTGCTGCGGCAGCGCCAGGCGGGCGTCGAGTTCACGTACGAGCAGCTGTGGCGGCTGGAGAATGGCGTTCGCAGCGAGTGCGCGGCGATCGCCGAGGCCCTGGGCGGCGAGGTCCCGGCCGACGCGGAACCGGAATAGACCCGCCCCCTACATCGGACGGAATCACCACCCATGTACGTCTCCCGCGTGCACGTCGAGAACATCAGGTCGTTCAGCGGCCCGCGCGTCGTCGACCTGACACTCACCCGCCCGGACGGTTCTCACGCCGGCTGGACGGTCCTCGCAGGACGGAACGGAGCGGGAAAGACGACACTGCTTCGGGCGCTGGCCCTGAGCCTGAGCGGACCGGCGGCGGCGCGGGGCCTGGTCCAGAGCTTCGACAACTGGGTCACGCGAGGGGCGGACTCGGGCACCGCTGAGGCAGAAATCGTCAGGGACGCGGCCTTCGACAGATTCACTGCCTCAGGGCGGACCCAGAACGACTTCTGGACGGGTATGCGATGGACATCCCCCGGCGACGGTGTCGGAGGACGGAGGATTGTCCAGCCGGCGCTGGGAGAAGTCAGGTACAGCCCCAGAGCGAAGAGTGCCAGCCCTGCCCAGCGCGGTCCGTGGGCCGACAACCCGGTGGGCTGGTTCTGTGCCGCGTACGGGCCGTTCCGGCGTATGGCCGGGGGCTCGGGCGAGGTGCAGCGTCTGATGCTGGCCTCCGGCCCGGTGGCCCGCCAGGCGAGCCTGTTCCACGAGGATGCCTCATTGGCCGAAGGAGTCGCCTGGCTTATCGAGCAGCATCTACGCGCGCTCGAAGGCCGGGAGGGCGCAGCAGAGCTGAAGGCGGCGGCGCTCTCCGTTCTGGGCGACGAGCTCCTTCCCGACGGCTATCACGTCGAGGATGTCGACTCCGAGGGGTTGTGGGTTGCACGCGACGGGGACCGCTACCCCTTGCGCGAGATGAGCGACGGGTTCCGTACCGTGGCCGCGCTTGTTGTCGACCTGCTGAAGCAGATCCATGACGCTTTCGGCGACGAGGCGTTCGGCGGAACGGGAGGCGGGCCCGGCCCCCTCCAGGTTCCCGGCGTAGTGATCATCGACGAGATTGACGCGCACCTCCACGTCACCTGGCAGCGCCGCATCGGCCCCTGGCTGACCACACACTTTCCGAACATCCAGTTCATCGTCACGACCCACAGCCCGTACATCTGCCAGGCGGCCGATCCCGGAGGCCTGATCCGCCTGCCGGGTGTGGACGAGGACGCCGCGCCCGATGTCGTATCGGAGGACCTGTACGAGCGGGTCGTCTACGGCAGCGGTGACGACGCGGTCCTGTCCGACCTCTTCGGCCTCGACACCCCGTACTCCGAGCGCGCCGAGCACGCCCGTGCCGAGTTCGTCGCGCTGGAGTCCAAGGTGTACGACGGGGACACGTCACCGGACACGATCGAGCGATTCCAGGAGCTCAAGCACCTGCTCAGCAGCTCCCCGGCGGCGCGTGTCCAGGAGATGTCCGCCCAACTCCACCGCATCGCCGGAGAGATCGGGGACGGAGAGGACGGCGAGACGGAGTGATCCGGCTGGCACGCACCGATCTGCCGGCGGACACAGCGGCAGGCCTCAAGGCGTACACCCAGCAGATCGAGCGGACCGCCGAAGACGCCCGCAAGGTCAGGGCAGCCCGCCTGTGGGCCCACACCACGGTCCGCAGGCGCGTACGCGACGGCCTGCTGGCCTCCCTCGCCGACATGGCGCCAGGACACCAGCGCTGCATGTACTGCGGTGACAGCCAGGGCACGGACATCGACCACTTCGAGCCGAAGAGCCTCGCCCCGGTGCGTACTTTCGAGTGGCTCAACCACTTGCTGGCCTGTGCATACTGCAACAGCAACCAGAAGCGGAACACCTTTCCCCGATCCGAGGAGGACTGCAGCCCGCTCCTTGTCGACCCCACGCTCCAGGATCCACTGAAACACCTGCGGCTGGTCCTGCCGCTGTGCACGTACAAGGGGCTGACGCCACAAGGCGAGGCGTGCATTGACGTATTCGGACTCAACTCACGCGGTGTCCTCGTCAACGGGCGACGAACGGCCTACGGGACCGCCAAACAGTCGATCGAGCTGTGGCGCATTGCCACGGACCGGGGGCAGCACAGCAAGGCGGCGGAGGTTGTCCGGGTGGCCTGGGACCGCCCGCTCGCGGACGTCCTGGCCGGGATGTTCCACCAGTCCGGCCACCCGGCCGCAGAGCTGCTCTTCGACGGCGAGGAGGAGACCCTCGGGCTCCTCCGGGACCAGGACCTGCGGAAGGCGTTTCTGGCCCGCGCGTGACAGCACCCCGGCGAACCCGAATGTGTTGAGCACGAGTTCGCCGGGGAGTGGTGTTGCTCAGGCGCTGAGCCGCCCGTCCTTGATCGCCTCGACGAACGACGACCAGCCGGCGGGGGAGAAGACCACGGCGGGGCCGGAGAGGGCCTTGCTGTCGCGGACCGGGACGGCGGTGTGGCCGGTGGCGACTTCAAGGCAGTCGCCGTTGGACCCCCCGCTGTAGCTGGACTTGACCCAACCGGTCAGCGCTCTTGCATCAGCGACGGTGTGGTTGATGCTGTGCATGTTCGTGCTCCTCTGCGATGGCCCTGACGAGGTCCACCGAATTCCGTTGGGAGGCCGCCTCGCTCAGGGCGAGAGTGTAGGACGCCTGACAGGCGGCCACCAATGTCGGATCGTCCATCAGATTCCCTGTGCGAAGGCCCTCGACGTACGCAAGTGGAGCGGCGTCCGCGAAGTCCAGCAGGTAGAGCGCACTCTCCAGAAGCGCGTGCGCTCCTGCCGCGAAAGGCAGCACGTGCAGACGCAGGCGCCCGGATTCCGCCATGTCCGCGACCTTACGCAGCTGCTCCGCCATGACCTGCGGGCCTCCGATGCGCCGTCGCAGCGATGCCTCGTCGAGAAGCACCCAGGCGATCGGGGTCGTTGACTCCCTGAGCACCCGGCCGCGCTCCATGCGGTTGACAATGAATTTGTCTAGCTCATCCGCCCGGTAGTTGGGGCGGTACGCCTGGAACACGGCACGAGCGTATGCGTTGGTCTGGAGAAGGCCGGGGATGAGGGACAGGCCATACAGGCGCACCTCCGTGGCTTCACATTCCAACTCGGCCACCGGAGCGAAGAACTGGGCGAACTTCGTATCCAAGTCCTCCAGCCACCGGGCGAAGAAGCCGTCGGTGCCAAGGGCGGCATCAATGCGCCGAGCGTCATCCGGCTTCGGTAGCCGCCGCCCCGCCTCCCAGTGGCTGATCAGCGTGGGCGAGCAGACCACGATCTCGCCCAGGGCCTCCTGCGTCAGCCCCGCCGCGATGCGCCGCAGCTTCAGCTCCTCGCCGTACTTTTCCCTCGGCGTACGCGGCCTTCGCTTCGTTCCCACGTGGTCCAACTCCCCGTCTTGACGGACGCGCTGTCATCCCCGACCCCCTGGAAGCGTAGCGACACCTGACCCCACTCTGTGATGAGTTCGCTACAGAAAGCAGCGAATCCGCGCCGCGACAGACCCCCGCGACCGATGTGAACGGCCCGGGGGCGTGGCCACCCTGAGAAAGCAGGCTGACGTGAAGCACGCTATCGCCCGACTCTTCGAGCCGCTGCTGCGGTTCCCGAACACCCGTTCCGGGCAGCGGCATCCGCAGGAGCGGGACGCCGCCCCGCACGCGTACCCCCGCACCCTCCGGCTCGCCGTGCACGGAGTCGAGGTCGCCGCATGAACGGCAAGCGACGTGAGGAACACGGACCCGACACCATCAGGCTGCTGCCGTGGACCGGGGCGGAGGGCAAGCCGTGCTACGTCCTCGGGGAGGGCAACGGGTACGTGTCACGCATGGCGGACGACATCGAGAGCATCCAGCTCGACATGGCGGACGACCTGCTCGGCCACGCCGATAGCCTCCTGACGGACCGGAAGGCCACCGGCACGGAGATCCACTTCCTCGCGAGCCGGTTGACCGAGTCGTTGCGGGAGGTCAAGCGCGTCGCGGAGAGCCGGGGTGCGCGGCTGGGTTGCGGCTGAGGCCGATCCGGACAGGAACTGAGTGGGGTCCGGTCGAGCGACCGGACCCCGATTCGCCGCGCGGGGGCGGCCGTTACGAACCGGCCACGCTCCCGCAGGTGATGGTGCCGTCGACGGTGATCGAGTCACCTTCCACGTCGGTCGGACCCAGCTTCACCCCGGCCACGGTGGCGACCCACGCGCCGTTGGTCTTCTGGCTGGTGATCCCGGACGCGGCGGTGTGGACGTAGCTCTTCTTGCCCGGCGTGACGAGCGTGGCCAACGCCTCTCCGTCGGTGACGACGGCGGTGAACGCCGGTGTCGTGGAGGCCTTCGTGTCGCTGACATCCGGAGCGGTGATGGCGGTGATCTTCCCCTTCACCACGGCACACGCCACGCTCTTGATGGTGAACTCACCGGTGTCGCCACCGCTGTACGTGAGATGGGCGGTGCCCTTGCCCGAATCCTTCACGGCATCACCGGCCGGGGTGCCGGCGGCGGTACTTCCTGCGCTGTTGTCCGCTCCGCTCTTCCCGGAATCGTCGTTCGAGGAGCAGCCGGTCATGGTCACCGAAGCGGTGATCAGGGCTATGAGGGGCAGGGTCACAGCACGGAGGCGGAGCATTGGCGGTACCTTTCGGCAGTTCGGTAGGACGCTCACCGTATAGGTCTGTAGCCCCTGAGGGCCGGGGAGTTGTACTGGGCATCGTGTTCCACGACGGCACATCTCCCGCCGAAGGGGGTACGTGGCCGGTCAGGCGCGCACCTTTCCGGCATCCAGTTCATCGCGGCGCGGTGGCCAGGCCCTCGTACGCGTCCCGTGCGTCCAGCAGTGTCGGCAGGTGCTCCGCCGCCCACGCACAGCAGGCGGCCATGGGTACGAGCAGGGTGCGGCCGAGCGGGGCCAGTTCGTAGGTGACCGGGGCCGGGGTGCCCGCGTGGACGGTACGGGTGATCAGCGCGTCCCGCTCCATCGCGCGCAGGGTCTCGGTCAGGACCTTGGGTGTGATGCCGCGCAGCGGGACCTCCAGTTCGGAGAAGCGCCGCGGACCGCCCTCCAGGCACCTGATGATCTTCGGGGTCCATTTGCCGCCGATCCGGAGCGGCGAGGCGACGTGGGAGCAGCCGGTGAACATTTCGGGATCAAGTGGTTGGCTCACCCTGGCCAGCGTACGTAACTATCGTTGCGGAAACCATGGGGTGCGGGGCTAGCGTCCGCTGCATCGGCCGGCGGTCCGCGGGCCTTGGCGAGGGGAACTCCATGAGCAGCAGGATCGTCATCTTCGGAGCGGGCGGACGCGCGGGCCGGCACGCGGTCGCCGAGGCTGTCTCCCGTGGCCATCAGGTCACCGCGGTCGTGCGGGACGTGGCCAAGTACCGGGATCTGGCCGGTGACGGCGTGAGCGTGGTCGCCGGTGACGTCACGCGGGCGGACAGCGTCGCGGAGGTCGCGGCCGGGCACGACGCGGCGATCAGTGCCGCCGGCCGGCTCGACATGCCGGCGGATGAGTTCTACGTGAGCGCGGCGCACGCCCTGCTGGACGGTCTGGGCCGTGCGGGTGTGGGCCGGCTGGTGCTGATCGGGATCGGCACCACGCTGGAGGTCGCGCCCGGAGTGGCGGTGCACGAGACCCCCGGATTCCCGGAGGAGGGGCTCGCCTTCTCCCTCGGGCATGCGGCGGAACTCGACGTGCTCCGGGCGGCTGAGACGGAGATCGACTGGCTGGTGCTCGCCCCGCCGCCCGTCTTCCTGGACGCCGAGGCCCCGCGGACCGGCCACTACCGGATCGGCGGAAATGAGGTGTTGCCCGCCGCTGACGGCGAAACCACCTTCCCCTACGCGGACTTGGCGGTCGCGCTGATCGACGAGATCGAGACCCCGAAGCACCATCGCTCGCTGACGGCGGTGGCGGGCTGACTCGCCCTCGCCCGGAACGAGCCGGGCAGGAGCTGTTTAGGATCTCCCGGGATCCCTGACGGGCCGAACACCGTCGGGGGAGAACGATCATGGGGGATGTAGTGCACAAGACACTCACCGGGGCTGCCTTCGTCGCGGCCGCGGTCCTGCTGACGGGCTGCGGTGGCGGCGGTGGCGCCGACGAATCGGCGGCCGAGAGCAAGGGGAAGAGCCCCGCCGCTCAGCGGTCGCACACGTCGGAGGACTCAGGGGACACCGTCGAGGAAGGCACTCCTCACGAGGTGACGATCGAGGTCAAGGGCACAGGCGCAGGCTCCGTCATGTACACCCTCGAAAAAGACAACTTCGAGCAGGTGACCCTTCCCTGGAAGAAGACAGCCACCATCGCCGCGCGGGGCGCCGAACGGGAGGTCGGCCGGCTGGTGATCCTCACACCCGGCAACGTGACCCGGCCCGACGGCAGGCTCGTCGCGGCGGGGTGCTCGATCACCGTCGACGGCAAGACGGTCGTCGAGACCAAGGAGGGCGAGAGCAAGCCCTGTTCGTATACGTTCAAGTAGGTCGAATCGTCCGCCCGTCTCCGCCGTTGACCGGTTTCATCGACAACGGAGGCCGACCGCCGCCGCTGTGAGGCGGGTCACGGGAACCACCCCTGAACTCCCGGACAGGTCAGAGGACATGGAGACACAACTGCGGGCCCGGATCCGGGACGGGGACGACGACGCCTTCGCGGAGTTGTTCGACCGGTATGCACGCTCCGTGTACAACCACGCGTACCGGCTGACGGGGGACTGGTCGACCGCCGAGGACGTCGTCTCGTTGACGTTCCTCGAAGCCTGGCGGCTGCGCGGCCGGGTGGACGCCGAAGGCGGGTCGGTGCGCCCCTGGCTGCTGGGGATCGCGACGAACGTCGTGCGCAACACCCGGCGCGCGGCAGCCCGGCACGCAACGGCGATGGCGCGGCTGCCTCCGGCGAGCCCGGTGAGCGACTTCGCCGACGAGGTCGCGAGCCGGGTCGACGACGCCGAGCTGCTGGCCGCCGTACGGCTGGCCCTGGACACCCTTCGGCGTGGCGAACGGGAGGTGCTCGCGCTCTGCGTGTGGTCCGGGTTCGACTACGCGGCCGCCGCCGAGGCGCTCGGGATCCCCCGGGGCACGGTGCGCTCCCGGCTCTCCAGAGCCAGGAGGAAACTCGCGAAGGCCGCCGGAAAGGTCACCGCGAACGGGGAACCGCCCGGCCGCCCGCGACAGGTAAGAGATGGCCGCACGACCGCGGCCCAGCCCATCCAGGAGGGAAACCGATGAACGACACCACGTCGCTCCCCGAGAAGGACCTTCCGCCGGGCCGTCACCGTCATCTCAAGGAGCACCTGATGCGCGAGATCCGGCAGACCCCCACAGGCGACGAGGACCAGCGGGCCGCCCGCCGCAGGAAGTGGCTCCGGCCGGCCGTCGCCGGACCGGCGCTCGCGGGAGCGCTCACCCTCGCGGTCATCGCGGGGATCGCGGTGACCGGTTCGGACGGTACGGCGGCACCGGTGGGAAAGGACGGCAGGGCGACCTACGCGTTCGCCCCCAAGGTGAACGGTGACACCACAGGCGGGGCGGCCGAGCTGCTCGACCGCATCGCGACGGTCGCGGCGCACTCGCCGGCGGGAGACACCGTCCGCGACGACCAGTTCGTCTACATCCGCAGCAGGGTGGCCGCCGCCACCGTGGGGGAGGGAGTGGAGACGAAGCTCGCCGCCCTGCACGGGCGCGAGGTGTGGCTGTCCGTCGACGGGACCCGCCCGGGGCTGCTCCGTGAACCGGGCGGCGGCTTGGACAACGAGGAGCTGGAGCACGACCCCGCGCCCGGCAGGCCCGGTTACCAGGAGAGCACCAACTACCGGCACCTCCAGACCCTGCCCACCACCACGGACGCGATGCTGAAGTGGCTCCGCTCCCAGCCGGACTCCGGGGGCTCGGGGGGCGAGGGGCGGAATTCCGACCAGGACGCGTTCGTACGCGTCGGGGATCTCCTCAACGAGTCGCTGATGCCGCCGGATGTCGGCGCCGCCCTCTTCCGCGCCGCCGCGAGGATCCGGGGGGTGGTCGTGGTGCCTGACGCCGTGAACGCGGCCGGTCGGCACGGCGTGGCCGTCACCCGTTACGACGCGTACAACGACGGGGTCCGTGACGAGCTGATCTTCGACAGGAAGACCCTGGAACTCATCGGCAGCCGCAGCGTCGCGACGAAGGCCACCGACAGCATCGAGGCCGGCCAGGTGATGTTCACCTCCGCCGTCCTCGACCGCGCCGTGGTGGATGCGAAGGGGCGGCGCCCTTAAGGAGCCGCCGGCGCGGCCGGTGTCGCTGGGGGCGTACTCACCGGAGCACGTACCGGAGCACGCACCCGCCGACACCGGCCACGTCCCGGGAGGGCCGGCCGAGGATCGCTTCGACCTCAGCCCGCTCTTCCCCGGCCGGTTCGATCTCGTCGCCCGCCCAAGTACCGGTGCCTGCTTGTTCTTCGGCCTCCGTGCGGGCTTCCGCGTCCGGAGGGAAGGTTCTCCGGACGCGGTCCTGCTGATCCAACTGCGCTTGTGCGGCGACCGTGAGGAACGTGGAGACGTCGAGCCCGGCGTCGGCGGAGTGCTCTCTGATCCCGTCCCGGACCTCGGCCGACATGCTGATGGAAAGGCGCTCGGTTGCCATGCCATCACGGTAATACCAAGTGTTACGGATGGTCGTGGGGCCGGTGCGGGTTGCCACCCCTCCGGGTGGGCCCCCACGATGTCGGCGCCGCCCGGTAGCGTCACGGGCATGTCCACCATGTCCTCCACGGCGTCGTCCAAACCGAACATGGCCGTCCTCGAAGGGGTCCTTGAGCGGATCACCTACGCCAACGAGGAGAACGGGTACACGGTCGCCCGCGTCGACACCGGACGCGGTGCCAACGATCTGCTCACCGTGGTCGGCTCGCTGCTGGGCGCACAGCCCGGCGAGTCGCTGCGGATGGAGGGGCGCTGGGGCTCGCACTCGCAGTACGGCAAGCAGTTCACCGTCGAGAACTACACGACGATCCTGCCCGCCACCATCCAGGGCATCCGCCGCTACCTCGGCTCCGGCCTGATCAAGGGCATCGGTCCGGTGATGGCCGACCGGATCACCACCCACTTCGGCGTCGACACCCTCGACATCATCGAGCAGCAGCCCAAGCGCCTCGTCGAGGTCCCCGGCCTCGGCCCGAAGCGGACGAAGATGATCGCCGCCGCCTGGGAGGAGCAGAAGGCGATCAAGGAGGTCATGGTCTTCCTCCAGGGCGTCGGCGTCTCGACCTCCATCGCCGTCCGTATCTACAAGAAGTACGACGACGCCTCGATCTCCGTCGTGAAGAACCAGCCCTACCGGCTGGCCGCCGACGTCTGGGGCATCGGCTTCCTCACCGCCGACAAGATCGCCCAGGCGGTCGGCATCCCGCACGACAGCCCGGAGCGGGTCAAGGCCGGACTCCAGTACGCGCTGTCGCAGTCCACCGACCAGGGCCACTGCTTCCTCCCCGAGGAACGGCTGATCGCCGACGCGGTGAAGCTGCTCCAGGTGGACACCGGCCTTGTCATCGAGTGCCTCGCCGAACTGGCCGAGGACCCGGAGGGCGTCGTACGGGAGAAGGTGCCCTCGCCCGAGGGCGGCGAGCCGGTCACCGCCGTCTATCTGGTGCCCTTCCACCGTGCCGAGATCGCCCTCGCCGCCCAGGTGCGCAGGCTGCTGCGGACGCCCGAGGAGCGGATGCCGGCCTTCGGTGACGTGGACTGGGACAAGGCCCTGAAGTGGCTCGCGGGCCGGACCGGAGCGAAGCTCGCGCCCGAGCAGGAGGCCGCCGTGCGGCTCGCGCTCAGCCGGAAGGTCGCCGTGCTGACCGGTGGGCCCGGCTGCGGGAAGTCGTTCACCGTCAGGTCCATCGTGGAGCTGGCGCGCGCCAAGAAGGCCAAGGTGGTGCTCGCCGCACCCACCGGCCGGGCGGCGAAGCGGCTCTCCGAGCTGACCGGGGCCGAGGCCTCCACCGTGCACCGGCTGCTCGAACTGAAGCCGGGCGGCGACGCGGCGTACGACAGGGACCGCCCGCTGGACGCCGATCTGGTCGTCGTCGACGAGGCGTCGATGCTCGATCTGCTGCTCGCCAACAAGCTCGTCAAGGCGGTGGCACCCGGTGCCCATCTGCTGCTCGTCGGGGACGTCGACCAGCTGCCGTCGGTCGGCGCGGGGGAGGTGCTGCGGGATCTGCTCGCCGACGGCGGACCCGTCCCGGCGGTCCGGCTGACCACCATCTTCCGCCAGGCCCAGCAGTCCGGCGTCGTCACCAACGCCCACCGGATCAACTCCGGCGTACCGCCGCTCACCCAGGGGCTCAGCGACTTCTTCCTCTTCGTGGCGGACGAGACGGAGGACGCGGGCGTGCTCGCGGTCGATGTCGCGGCCCGCCGCATCCCCGCGAAGTTCGGCCTGAACCCCCGCCGTGACGTGCAGGTACTCGCTCCCATGCACCGAGGCCCGGCCGGTGCGGGCCATCTCAACGGCCTGCTCCAGCAGGCCATCACGCCCGCCCGCCCCGATCTGCCCGAGAAGCGGTTCGGCGGCCGGGTGTTCCGGGTGGGCGACAAGGTCACCCAGATCCGCAACAACTACGACAAGGGCGAGAACGGCGTCTTCAACGGCACGGTCGGCGTGGTCACCGCCCTCGACGTCGACGAGCAGAAGCTGACCGTGCTCACGGACGAGGACGAGGAGATCGGTTACGACTTCGACGAGCTCGACGAGCTGTCCCACGCGTACGCCATGACGATCCACCGCTCCCAGGGCAGCGAGTACCCGGCCGTCGTCATCCCGGTCACCAAGAGCGCCTGGATGATGCTCCAGCGGAACCTGCTCTACACGGCTGTGACGAGGGCCAAGAAGCTTGTCGTGCTGGTCGGCTCCAGGCAGGCGATCGGACAGGCGGTCCGCACGGTTTCCGCGGGCAGACGTTGTACAGCGCTGGATTACCGGCTGAGGGGAGGTCCGGAAGGAGGATCCGCCGAAAAAATGATCGATCAAATCGGTGGGAAACATCACGGAGGGCTTCCGGAACCGCAGTCAAGGGGGCAGGATGAATAAGTTCGCGGCACTCAGTGCCGCGAGTAGGTCCAATGGACGACCCCGAGTGCACTCTCCTGAGCCAAATGGGGGAGGGTAGGGACAGTCAGGGAACCTCGTGAAGAGGCACTACGTCGGTGAGGGATGACGTGAGCGACAACTCTGTAGTACTGCGGTACGGCGATGGCGAGTACACCTACCCGGTGATCGACAGCACCGTCGGCGACAAGGGCTTCGACATCGGGAAGCTCCGGGCGAATACCGGCCTGGTGACGCTGGACAGCGGATACGGCAACACCGCTGCGTATAAATCGGCCATCACCTACCTCGATGGCGAACAGGGCATCCTGCGGTACCGCGGCTACCCGATCGAGCAGCTCGCCGAGCAATCGACGTTCCTCGAAGTCGCGTACACGCTCATCAACGGTGAGCTTCCGAAGGCCGACGAGCTGTCGGACTTCAAGAACGAGATCACCCAGCACACGCTGCTGCACGAGGACGTCAAGCGGTTCTTCGACGGCTTCCCGCGCGACGCCCACCCGATGGCCATGCTGTCCTCGGTCGTCAGCGCGCTGTCCACGTTCTACCAGGACAGCCACAACCCGTTCGACGAGGAGCAGCGTCACCTCTCGACGATCCGGCTGCTGGCCAAGCTGCCGACCATCGCGGCGTACGCGTACAAGAAGTCGATCGGTCACCCGTTCGTCTACCCGCGCAACGACCTCGGTTACGTCGAGAACTTCCTGCGCATGACCTTCTCGGTCCCCGCCCAGGAGTACGTGCCGGACCCGGTCGTCGTCTCGGCGCTGGAGAAGCTGCTCATCCTGCACGCGGACCACGAGCAGAACTGTTCGACCTCCACCGTGCGTCTGGTCGGCTCCTCGCAGGCGAACATGTTCGCCTCGATCTCCGCCGGTATCTCGGCGCTGTGGGGCCCCCTGCACGGTGGCGCCAACCAGTCGGTGCTGGAGATGCTCGAGGGCATCCAGGCCAACGGTGGCGACGTCGACTCCTTCATCAGCAAGGTGAAGAACAAGGAGGACGGCGTCCGCCTGATGGGCTTCGGCCACCGGGTGTACAAGTCCTTCGACCCGCGCGCCAAGATTATTAAGGCCGCGGCCCACGATGTGCTCTCCTCGCTCGGCAAGTCCGACGAGCTGCTCGACATCGCGCTCAAGCTGGAGGAGCACGCGCTCTCCGACGAGTACTTCGTCTCGCGCAACCTCTACCCCAACGTGGACTTCTACACCGGTCTGATCTACCGGGCCATGGGCTTCCCGAGCGAGATGTTCACGGTGCTCTTCGCGATCGGCCGGCTGCCGGGCTGGATCGCCCAGTGGCACGAGATGATCAAGGAGCCGGGTTCCCGCATCGGCCGCCCGCGCCAGATCTACACCGGCGAGGTCCTGCGCGACTTCGTCCCGGTCGAGGGCCGCTGAGCCCCGGACCACCCCCGCACCACCCCTGCGTCACCTCTGCGTCACCTCTGCTTCACCCCGGGCCCTCTCGGCCGGTTGCCTTCGCCCCGACTGCCGCGCTTTCGCACAGAGCGCGGTGTCCGGGGCGATTTGCTTGCCCGGACGCGGCACTGCCTGGGCTTCACTGCCTGGGCTCACTGTCTGGTGCTCACGGCCTGGTGCTCACTGCCTGGGCGGGATGTCTTCGGTCCGCGGTGCGTCCGGACATGCGAGAAGCGCCCCGCCATCGATCCCCCCACGGGCCGACAGCGAGGCGCTTCCCATATCCCGGAGCGGATTCCCCCCACGGGATCCGGCCGGGCGTTCTGTGGGAGCCGAAGCTCCTGGGTTTTCCTCGGGTACTGCGTGTCCTGCGCTTACCTCTCGTACAGCCTTCCTGCGTACGGCCTCCTGCCGGCGGTCTGCCGGGGTACGTACCGACGGGAGGGCCGCTCAAAGCTCCCCGGTGCACGTGCCCCGGCCAACGCTTGCCCCGGAGCGTCCCCCAAGACCCTCCGTCGGATGTCCCCCAAGACATCCCTTGGCATCGCACTCTTAGACTCGCGAACCCACCGAATGGTTACCCCGAAATCGATGTGATCTAGGTCTCTTTGTGGAAATTACGTGAAGGACCTCAAGCGCAGGCTGTTCGTTACGACGAAGACCGAGGAGAAGGCCATCGCCGCTCCCGCAATCATAGGGTTGAGCAGGCCAAATGCCGCAAGGGGTAGAGCAGCAACGTTGTAACCGAATGCCCAGAAAAGGTTGCCCCTGATGGTGGCCAGGGTGCGCCGGGAGAGCCGGATGGCATCGGCGGCCACCTTGAGATCTCCACGAACGAGCGTCAGATCGCTCGCCTCGATGGCCGCGTCCGTGCCGGTGCCCATCGCCAGACCGAGGTCGGCGGTGGCCAGTGCGGCGGCGTCATTGACCCCGTCACCGACCATCGCGACGGCACGTCCCTCGGCCTGCAACCGCTCGATGACGTGCGCCTTCTCCTCGGGGAGCACCTCGGCCCGGACCTCGTCGATCCCGACCGCGCGGGCCACGGACTCCGCCACGGCTCGGTTGTCGCCGGTGAGGAGGATGGGTGTGAGGCCGAGTGCGCGGAGTTTCTTGATTGCTTCGGCGCTGGTGTCCTTGACGGCGTCGGCGACTTCGAGGACGGCGCGTGCTTCGCCGTCCCAGGCGACGGTGATCGCTGTGCGTCCGGCGGTCTCGGCCTCGGCCTTGCGCCGCGTCAGTTCCTCGGGAAGGTGGATTTCCCACTGGGCGAGGAGCTGTTCGCGGCCGACGAGGACGGCGTGGCCCTCGACGATGCCCTGGACGCCGAGGCCGGGGACGTTGGTGAAGTCCTCGGGGGTGGGGAGTGGTTCGCCGGTGCGTTCGGTGGCTCCGGTGGCGACGGCTTGGGCGATGGGGTGTTCGGAGGCGTGTTCGAGGGCGCCGGCGAGGCGGAGGACGTCGGTTTCGGTGGTGCCGGGGGTGGTGTGGATGGTCTGGAGGGTCATTTTGCCGGTGGTGACGGTGCCGGTCTTGTCGAGGACGATGGTGTCGACGCGGCGGGTGGTCTCCAGGACTTCGGGGCCCTTGATCAGGATGCCGAGCTGGGCGCCGCGTCCGGTGCCGACCATGAGGGCGGTGGGTGTGGCGAGGCCGAGGGCGCAGGGGCAGGCGATGATCAGTACGGCGACGGCGGCGGTGAACGCGGCCGTCACGTCGTCCGTGATCAGCAGCCACGCGACCAGGGTGGCCAGGGCGATCAGCAGGACCACGGGGACGAAGACCGCGGAGATCCGGTCGGCCAGGCGCTGCACCTCGGCCTTGCCGTTCTGCGCGTCCTCGACGAGCCGGGCCATCCGGGCCAGCTGGGTGTCGGCGCCGACGCGGGTGGCCTCGACGACGAGCTGGCCGGAGACGTTCACGGTGGCGCCGGTGACGGAGTCGCCGGCACCCACGTCGACCGGGACCGACTCTCCGGTGAGCATGGAGGCGTCCACCGCCGACGCGCCCTCGATGACGGTGCCGTCGGTGGCGACCTTCTCGCCGGGGCGGACCACGAAGCGGTCCCCGACAGCGAGCCGGCCGACAGGGATACGTACTTCGGCGCCGTTCCGCAGGACCGCGACGTCCCTGGCGCCCAGATGCATCAGTGCCCGCAGGGCGGAACCAGCCTTCCGCTTGGACCTCGCCTCCAGGTAGCGGCCCAGCAGGATGAACGTGACGACTCCGGCGGCGACCTCCAGATAGATCGTGGACGAGGCGTCCGTGCGGGAGACCGTGAAGTCGAAGCCGTGCCGCATGCCGGGCATCCCGGCGTTGCCGAGGAACAGCGCCCAGAGCGACCAGCCGAAGGCGGCGAGGGTGCCGACCGAGACGAGCGTGTCCATGGTGGCCGCGCCGTGCCGGAGGTTGGTCCAGGTCGCCCGGTGGAAGGGCAGTCCGCCCCAGATGACGACGGGGGCGGTCAGGGTGAGGGAGAGCCACTGCCAGGTGTCGAACTGGAGGGCCGGGATCATCGCGAGCAGGACGACGGGGACGGCGAGGACGGCCGACACGGTGAGCCGCTGACGCAACGAGGCGAGGGCGGTGTCGGGGCTGTCGGGGCTCGTGGGGCTGTCGGGGACGTCTGCGGAGTCCGGGGAGTCCGGGGAGTCCGTGGCCGACACCGGTGCGGGCGGTGTAGGCGTTGGTGTCGTCGACGGGGTCGGTGCGGGGCGGTGTACCGGCTCCGCCGTGTAGCCCGTCTTCCGGACGGTCGCGATCAGATCCGCGACGCCCGTCTCCGGGCCGAAGACGACCCGGGCCTTCTCGGTGGCGTAGTTGACGGTGGCGGTGACCCCGTCCATCCGGTTCAGCTTCTTCTCGACGCGGGCCGCGCAGGAGGCGCAGGTCATCCCGCCGATCGTGAGCTCGGCCTCCGAGCTCTCCGCTGCCGGGGTTTCGGTCTCTGTCGCGCTGTGCATGTCCGAACTCCTGAAACGCCGACCGGGCCGTACCCCACCAGTATCTGCTGGTCGGTCCGGCCCGGCGGCGAAGGGGGTGATGCGGGTGATGCGGGTGGGAGTGGATCCCGGGGTGCTCAGGCCTGGCCGGCGAGCTCGTAGCCGGCCTCGTCGACGGCGGCGCGTACCGCCTCCTCGGCCAGCGGCGCCTGGGAGGTCACCGTCACCTGGCCGGTGGACGCCACGGCCTTTACGGAGGTGACCCCTTCGATCTCGGAGATCTCGGCGGAAACGGCGCCCTCGCAGTGGCCGCAGGTCATGCCGGTCACCTGGTAGACCGTGGTCACGCCGCCCTGCGTCGTCGCGTCGGCGCTCGCGCCGTCGTGGCAGGAGCCGGAGGGCGAGCAGCAGGAGCCGGTCGCCTGGGGGAGCTGGGTCTCGGCGGTCATCGTTTTCTCCTCTTCGACGGGCACTTGTGGGTGTGGAGGCAGGGGCCCAGGAGGCTTCCGGGAAGGCCGGTGCGCCTCCACACTCATCAAACTATACCCCTAGGGGGTATAAATGCGAGCGGTCCGGGACCGTTACCGGCCATTCGGGGGAGTGGAGGGTGCGTCGAGGGGTGCTGCGAGGGGGGCGACGTCGCAGACCATCGGTTCGATGTAGCGGAAGAGGACCGTCTTCAGCTCCTTGATGTAGGCCTCTCGCTCCGCGCCCTCGTGCGCCATGATCACGTCCAGCCCCGCCTTGAAGAGGATGAAGATCATCGTGGCGACGCGGTTGATCTCGGCGGGAGGGGTGTCCGGGAGGTAGTCGGTGAGGATCGTCTCGACGCGGCTGAGCATCGTCGTGTGGACGGCGTCGTGGTCCTGCGTGATCGTGCCGGGGATTTCGGAACCGTGCATCAGGACCGTGAAGGCCGGGTTCTCGCAGTTGAACTCGATGAGTGGATCGAGGATGGCGTCGAGCATCCGGTCCAGCGGGAGTTCGAGGTGGTTCGGGAGGAACGCGGCCCCGTACGTCTCGCGCCAGCGGTTCAGTAGCTGGTCGCCCAGCTCGACCGCGATGGCTTCCTTGTTGGGGAAGAACTGGTAGAGCGTGCCCGGTGAGACCCCGGCTTCCCGGGCGATGGCGTTGGTGCTCGCGGCGGTGTAGCCGTTCGTGCAGAAGACGCGGGACGCGGCCTTGAGGAGCTGGGCGATGCGCGCCTCGCCACGGGCCTGGCGGCGGCGCGGGCGGGTGGGGGTGGCGTCGGCCGCCGCGCCAGTGGTGGCCGCTGCATCTCCGGCGCCTCGGGCTCTTTTCGCATCCTTCGCGGCTCCCGCTGCCGCTGCCGCTTCGGACCCTGCGCCTTCTGCGGCTCCCGTGATCCCCATGACCCCTGTGTCTCTTGCGGCTCCCGTGGCCCCTGCGCCTCCGGTGCCCTCGGTTCTGGCCTCCGACACGGTGTATCCCCAGCTTTCGTGCGCGGTTGACAAACGCGAGTGGTCGCTCGCATTCTTGTGGAACGCGAGCGATGGCTCGTGTTTGCCAGTGTATGTGGCAATGACTGATCCATGCTGCCCTGTGCGGCCGCCTCGCGCAGCCGCCCAAGCGCCTGGATCCGGGGGAAAAGGGGACGCCGCACCATGCCTCAAGTCAACGGCCCGGAGCGCATCGGGGGCTGGACCCGCTTCGTCACCGCGCGGCCACGGCTCGCACTGCTGGCGGCCCTGGTCATCACGGCGCTCGCGGTCTTCGCGGGCAGCGGGGTCGCCGACCGGATGGGCAGCGGTGGCTGGGAGTCCCCGAATGCCGAATCGACCTATACGACCAAGGCGCTGGAGCGCGAGTTCCCGGCGTCCCAGCCGAATCTGCTGCTGCTCCTCGACAGTGGCGGTGTCTCCGTAGACGATCCCGCCGTGGCCGCAGAGGCGGCGCGCCTCACGGAGCGGCTGGCCGGCGAGAAGGATGTCACGGGCGTCGGCTCGTACTGGCAGAGCAAGGCACCCGCGCTGCGCGCCGAGGACGGACGGGAAGCGCTGATAGCGGCCCGGATCGAGGGCGACGACAAGGCGGTGGGGGAGGTCCTGGACCGGATAGCCCCGGCATACCGCGGTGCGCACGGACCGGTCGATGTCTCGGTCGGTGGCCCCGTCGCCGTGAAGCACGAGATGCAGACGATCATCCAGGACGACCTGCTGCGGGCCGAGATGATCGCCCTGCCGGTGACGCTCGTGCTGCTCGTCATGGTCTTCGGCAGCGCCGTCGCGGCTCTGCTGCCGCTGGGGGTCGGCATCGTCGCGATCCTGGGCACCAACGCCGTGCTGCGCGGCATCACCGAATTCACCGATGTCTCGGTCTTCGCCCAGAACCTCACCACCGCACTCGGCCTCGGGCTCGCCATCGACTACGCCCTGTTCATCGTGCGCCGGTTCCGCGAGGAGCTGGCGGCCGGGGCGGAGGTCCGGGCGGCGGTGGGCACGACCCTGCGCACCGCGGGGCGGACGGTGCTGTTCTCCGCGCTGACCGTCGCGGTCTCGCTCGCCGCGATGCTGGTCTTCCCGCAGTACTTCCTGCGTTCCTTCGCCTATGCGGGGATCGCCGTGGTGCTGCTCGCCGCCGCTGCCGCGCTCATCCTCCTCCCGGCCGCGCTGATGCTGCTCGGCCCGAGGGTCAACTCCCTCGACCTGCGCAGGCTGCTGCGCCGGGGGCGTGCGGAGCCGTCCGCCGCAACCGGGTCGGGCAGGGGCTGGGGCCGGTTCGCCGCGCTGGTGATGCGCAGGGCGCCGCTCTTCGCCGTCGTCACGAGCGTGGGGCTCGTGCTGCTCGGGCTGCCGTTCCTGGGGGTGAAGTTCGGTACCGCCGACGACCGCCAGCTGCCGGTCTCCGCCGAGTCGCGCGTGGTCCAGCAGCACATCAGGGACGGTTTCCCCGGCAGCCCCGGCGGAGGCCTCGAAGTCCTCGCGGAAGGGGCCGCGACACCGGCCCAGTACGCCGAGTACCGCAGCCGGATCGCGGCGCTTCCCGGCGCCCTGCGGGTCGACGGCCCGGTCGTCGAGGGAAGTTCGGCCTACTTCAGCGTGCTGCCGAAGGAGGAGTCGGTGGGGGAGGAGTCCCAGGCGCTCGTGAAGGACCTCCGGGCCGAGCCCGCTCCCTTCGACACCTCGGTGACCGGGACCGCGGCCGTGCTGGTCGACTCGAAGACCGCCATCGCGGACCGGCTGCCCTGGGCGCTGGGCATCATCGTCGTGGTGACGCTGCTTCTGGTCTTCCTGCTCACCGGCAGCGTGCTGATCCCCCTCCAGGCGGTCGTGCTCAACGCCCTGAGCCTCACGGCGATGTTCGGAGCGGTCGTCTGGGTCTTCCAGGACGGACATCTCTCCGGGCCGCTCTCCTTCACCAGCACGGGGGACATCGAGACGACGCTGCCGGTGCTGATGTTCTGCGTCGCCTTCGGGCTCTCCATGGACTACGGGGTGTTCCTGCTCTCCCGGATCAAGGAGGAGTACGACCGCACGGGCGATCATGAGAGGTCGGTCACCTTCGGGCTGCGGCACACGGGCGGTCTGATCACCGCCGCGGCCGTGATCCTGGCCGTGGTCATGGTCGCGATCGGCACGTCCCGGGTGACCAACACCAAGATGCTGGGCCTGGGCATCGCGCTGGCCGTGCTGATGGACGCCATGGTCGTGCGCAGCCTGCTGGTCCCGAGCGTGATGAAGCTGATGGGCCGGGCGACATGGTGGGCCCCGGCACCGCTGCGGGCGTTCCACCGGAGATTCGGCCTGAGCGAGGGCGAGCCCGCACAGCCGGCGGCCGAGGAGATACCGGAGCCCGCCGACGAGCGGGACAGAGTGACGGCCGGCAGGGCGTAGAGCAGAGCGTAGATTCGGGCGTCCGGAGAACGGGCGCGGACGAGGGGCGGGGCGTATGAGGGCAGTGGTGTTCGAGGAGTTCGGAAAGGAAGCCCGGGTCCAGGACGTGGCGGATCCCAGCCCCTCCCGGCAGGGGGTGGTGGTCCGGGTGGAGGCCACCGGGCTGTGCCGCAGCGACTGGCACGGCTGGATGGGCCACGATCCGGACATCACCCTGCCGCACGTACCCGGCCATGAACTGGCCGGTGTGGTCGAAGCGGTGGGCCGGGACGTGGTCAACCGGCGACCGGGTGACCGGGTCACCGTGCCCTTCGTCTGCGCCTGTGGCCGCTGCTCCGCCTGCGCGGCCGGGGCCCAGCAGGTCTGCGAGCGGCAGACCCAGCCGGGGTTCACCCACTGGGGTTCGTTCGCCGAGTACGTCGCGCTGGAACAGGCCGACGTCAATCTGGTCCCCGTCCCCGACGGGATGTCGTTCGCCACGGCCGCCGGTCTGGGATGCCGGTTCGCCACGGCGTTCCGGGCCGTGGTGGCCCGCGGCCGGGTGGCGCCGGGGGAATGGGTCGCCGTGCACGGCTGCGGCGGGGTCGGGCTCTCGGCCGTGATGATCGCGGTGGCCTGCGGCGCCCGGGTCGTCGCGGTCGACGTCTCGCCCGGCGCCCTGCGGCTGGCCCGGACGTTCGGCGCGGTGGAGTGCGTGGACGCCTCGGCGCATCCGGCAGGCGCCGACGAGGCGGTGCGTGAACTCACGGGCGGCGGGGCCCACCTGTCCCTCGACGCCCTGGGGTCGCCGGTCACCTGTGCCGCCTCGGTCCGGAGCCTGCGCCGCCAGGGGCGCCATGTGCAGGTCGGGCTGCTCCCGCCGGCGGCCGGTGACCCCGTCGTCCCCATGGCGAGGGTGATCGGCCTGGAGCTGGAGCTCCTCGGCAGCCACGGGATGGCCGCGCACGCCTACCCGCCGATGATGGACATGGTCCGGTCCGGCAGCCTCCGCCCCGACCTGCTGGTGACCTCCACCATCGGGCTGGACGCGGCCCCGGCGGCACTCGCGGCGATGGGCACGGCACAGGCGGCCGGAGCGACGGTCATCGAACCCCCGCGCTGAGCGCCCGAGCGGTGCGGGGCGGGTCAGTCCCGGCGGCCCCGGTTGCCGGGACGGGTGGCGACCCAGGCACGGATGGTGTCCGCGTACCAGTAGGGCTTGCCGCCCTCCACATGATCCGGTGACGGGAGGAGACCGTGTTTGCGGTAGGAGCGAACGGTGTCCGGCTGCACCTGGATGTGTGCGGCGATGTCCTTGTAGGACCAGAGCCTTCTGTCCGTCATAAGTGAACACCTCTCTGCACCGCAGCGGCAGCCTGGGCTCCGCCGGGCGAGCTGCGGAACGGACGCTGACGGACACCCAGCCTGTGTCCGGTGAACGAGGACAGTGAGAGACGGGGAGGGGCTGTCGAGCGCCTGTGACAGAAATCTCGCGCAATGGAGATATCCATGACGAAGGAGTGATCTCTGTGACGGAAGCAGCACAATGGGGCAAATGGTGGTTGCCTGCCCCAAGGGGCAGGCGTTCCGCCTTCCATACCCTCAGATGTGCCTCAACTCAGGTCATACTGGCGCCGGCTCCGGGCATGATCGGTCCATGACTGGTTTCGGGAAGCAGAACATGACCGTCCTCGTACTGCGCGAGGCGGACGACATCAGCACCGTGCTCCGGCGGGCTCTGGACACCGCGTCCGCCGAGGAACGCCCCGGCCTGGAAAGGGCCATGGCGCTCACCGCCGAGGCCGCTGCGGTTCCGGACGCGGAACTGCGCGGCCGCTGGGCCCTGCGAAGGATGGCGTCGACCGGCTACGACGGGCCGCCCCACACCGTGGCCGCGATCAAGGCGCTGCGCAAGGCCGAGCGGGGGCTGAGCCTGCTCCAGGCGGTGAACCTGTCGAAGGACGCGGAGGCCGCCCAGGCAGCGGAGCCGGCCGCCCCGTAAACCGGAGGCAATGACGGGCGGCACTGCACCAGACTCCACCCGTGACCGCCGACTCACCACTACACCCGCACCCGCACCCGCACTCGCTCCCCACGGAGGTGTGCCCGGCGGGCAGCGGCCGGTGCAAGGGGCGTCGCCCTCAGCTGTCAGGCGTGCCAGGGCGCTGACCGGTGCCGCAGGAGCGCAGGAACTCCCTGGTCCGGCGGGCGATCGGGAACGGCTTGTCGGGCGGGCACGGGTACATGTCCTGCTCGACGATCGCGAACAGGTCGACGTCCAGCCGGCGGGCGGCGTCCAGGACCGGCGCGAGGGCGGGTACCCCGCCCGGCGGTTCGCACATCACCCCGCGTGCCACGGCGGGCCCGAACGGCACTTCGTTCGCGACCACTTCGGCCAGGATCTCCGGGTCGACCTGCTTGAGGTGCAGATAGCCGATCCGTTCACCGTAGGTCTCGATCAGTTTGACGCTGTCGCCGCCGCAGTAGGCGTAGTGCCCGGTGTCGAGGCAGAGCGAGACCAGGGCCGGGTCGGTGGCGTCGAGGAAGCGGCTGACGTTCTCCTCGCTGTCGATATGGGTGTCGGCGTGCGGGTGGACGACGATGCGCAGACCGTAGCGTTCCCGCACCTCGCGGCCCAACCGCTCGGTCTGGGTGGTGAGGTCACTCCACTGCTCCGCCGTGAGGGTGCGGTCCTCCAGCACCTCGCCCGTCTTGTCGTCGCGCCAGAACGACGGGATGACCACAAGATGGTCCGCGCCCATCGCCCGGGTGAGTTCCGCGATCTCGGCGACATGCGCCCAGGTCCGTTCCCAGACGCCCGGACCGTGGTGCAATCCGGTGAAAACGGTGCCTGCCGAAACGGTGAGCCCGCGGCTGCGGGTCTCGTCGGCGAGGCGGGCCGGGTCGGTCGGCAGGTAGCCGTACGGGCCGAGCTCGATCCACTCGTAACCGGCGGTGGAGACCTCGTCGAGGAAGCGGTGCCAGGGCACCTGCTGCGGATCGTCGGGGAACCACACCCCCCAGGAGTCGGGCGCGGAGCCGATGCGGATGCGGGCCGGAGCGGATGCGGAGGTGGTCATGCGGTCCAGCCTCACCGTCCGGGGAGATGAGTGTCAAGCATTAGTCCGTATGTCCGGACCAATCATTGACAGCGTTCGGGGGAGAAGTTAGACCGGGGGCGACAGTTGCGTCCGCCAGCTGCCGTACCGGTCGTCGAAGGGACACAGATGCCTGAGCCGTACGACGTGATCACCATGGGCCGGATCGGAGTGGATCTCTACCCTCTGCAGACGGGCCTGCCGCTCGCCAGGGTGGACGCCTTCGGGAAGTTCCTCGGCGGTTCGCCCACCAACGTCGCTGTCGCGGCGGCCCGTCTCGGCCGGCGCGCCGCGGTGGTGACCCGGACGGGGCAGGACGCGTTCGGGGAGTACCTCCACCAGCAGCTCAGGGAGTTCGGGGTGGACGACCGATGGGTGACGGCCGTCGAGGAGTACCCGACCCCGGTCACCTTCTGCGAGATCTTCCCGCCCGACGACTTCCCGCTCTACTTCTACCGGCAGCCCAAGGCCCCGGACCTGGAGATCCACGCGTCGGAACTGGATCTGGAGGCCATCGGATCCGCCCGGGTCTTCTGGATGACCGGCACCGGACTCTGCGCCGAACCCAGCTGCTCCGCGACGCTCGCCGCGCTGCGGGCCAGGAACCGTTCGGGCATCACCGTCTTCGACCTCGACTGGCGCCCGATGTTCTGGGAAGCCCCACCGGACACCGCAACGGACACCCCACCGGACACCGCAACGAATGCGCCACCGGACACCCCACCCCACACCCCGCTGGCCCACACCCCGCCGGCCCCCACCCCACCCCACCTCGTAGCCTCCGCCCGCTACCGCGAGGCACTCGCCCACGCCACCGTCGCCGTGGGCAACCTCGACGAGTGCGCGATCGCGACCGGCGAGCGCGAACCGTACGCCGCGGCCCGCGCCCTCCTCGCCGCCGGGGTCGAGCTGGCCGTCGTCAAGCAGGGCCCCGGGGGCGTCCTCGCGGTCCACCGCGACGGCACGGTGGCCGATGTCCCGCCGCTCCCCGTCGAGGTGGTCAACGGCCTGGGCGCCGGCGACGCGTTCGGCGGCGCGCTCTGCCACGGCCTGCTCGCCGGCTGGGAGACCGACCGCATCATGCGGTACGCCAACGCCGCCGGCGCCATCGTCGCCTCCAGGCTCGCCTGCTCCTCCGCGATGCCGTTCCCGTACGAGGTAGAAGCGGCCCTCGCCGCGGGCTCCGTCACCGCCACGGCCCCACGCCCCGGCGCCAGCGTCCCCACTGCCCCCACCGAATCCGGGGCGGCCTCATGACGGCCCCGGCCTCTTCCGTCTCCGACCTCGTCCACCTGCGCATGCGCCATCCGGAAGCCGTCGCGGAGGCCGCCACCCGGCGGCGCAGACGGCCGCTCGTCGGCAGCAGCGGGCGGCTGATGATCATCGCCGCCGACCATCCGGCCCGCGGCTCCCTCGCCGTCGGCGACCGTGAACTCGCCATGGCCAACCGGTTCGAGCTGCTGGACCGGCTCTGTCTGGCGCTCTCCAGGCCCGGCGTCGACGGAGTCCTCGCCACCGCCGACATCCTCGACGACCTGCTGCTCCTGGGCGCGCTGGAGGACAAGGTCGTCATCGGCTCGATGAACCGGGGCGGGCTGGCCGGTGCCGCCTTCGAGCTGGACGACCGGTTCACCGGCCACCGCCCCGAGGACCTCGCCCGGCTCGGCTTCGACGCGGGCAAGCTCCTGCTGCGGATCGACTACCACGACCCCGGCTCCCTCGACACGATGCACACCACCGCCCGCGCGATCGACGCCATGGCCGCGCACCGGCTGCCGGTCTTCGTCGAACCGTTCCTCTGCCGCCGCACCGGCGGCAAGGTCCGCAACGACCTGAGCGCCGCGGCGGTGAGCACCTCCATCGCCATCGCCTCGGGACTCGCCGGCACCTCCGCGTACACCTGGCTCAAGGTCCCTGTCACCGAGAAGCCCGAGGACATGGCGCAGGTCATGGAGAGTTCCACGCTGCCCGCCGTGCTGCTGGGCGGCGAGGTGGGCGAGGACCAGGACGGCGCGTACGAGAGATGGCGCACCGCGCTGCGACTGCCCACCGTCCGGGGGCTGGTGGTGGGGCGGTCGCTGCTCTACCCGTCCGACGGGGACGTGGGCGCCGCGGTCGACACGGCCGTATCACTGCTCGAACCGGGCGCGACGGGTGGGGAAACAGGTGGGGAAACGGGTAGGGAAAGGGAAGGGGAATGACCATGCGCGGAGAACCGAGGTACCACGTGACCGCCGGCAGTGCGGCGCGCGGTCCCTACGCCCTCGACATCGGTCCGGAACAGGCCGGCTGGGAACGGTCGAGCCTGCGTGTGGTGGAGCTCGAACCGGGAGGAGTTCACACACTTGTCACCGGGGAGAGCGAGTGGATCGTGCTGCCGTTGACGGGTGCCTGTACGGTGCACATCTCAGATGAGATCTTTGAACTGCTGGGCCGGAAAAGCGTGTTCAGCGGGGTATCCGACTTCGCGTACGTACCGCGTGACGCCCATGCACAGATCGCCTCCGGCGCAGGCGGCCGCTTCGCCCTGGCAGGAGCGAAGTGCGAGCGACGACTCCCCGCTCGCTACGGCCCCGCGCCGGAGGTACCCGTCGAGCTGCGCGGCTCCGGCAACTGCTCCCGCCAGGTCCACAACTTCGCCGCCGCCGACACCTTCGACTGCGACCGGCTGATCGCCGTCGAGGTCCTCACCCCCGGGGGCAACTGGTCCTCCTACCCACCGCACAAGCACGACGAGCACCACCCCGGCGAGGAGTCCGTCCTGGAGGAGATCTACTACTTCGAGGTGGCGGACGACGGCCTCGGCTACCACCGGGTGTCCCCGTCCCGCCCCGGCGGTACGGACGTGCTGGCCGAGGTCCGCACCGGCGACGCGGTCCTCATCCCGGACGGCTGGCACGGCCCGTCCATCGCCGCGCCCGGCCGCACGCTGTACTACCTGAACGTGATGGCGGGCCCGGGGGAGGAGCGGCAGTGGCTGATCCGCGACCACCCCGACCACGGCTGGATCCGTGACACCTGGCCGTCCCAGCCCATGGACCCCAGGCTCCCGCTCCACGGACCGGAGGATCACGCGTGAGTACGCGCCGTCTCACCACCGCACAGGCACTGGTGGACTTCCTCGCCGTGCAGTACACCGAACGCGACGGCAGCCGCCATCGGCTGATCGGCGCCACCTGGGGGATCTTCGGCCACGGCAACGTCGCGGGCGTCGGGCAGGCGCTCCTGGAGGCAGGGGCCGCCATGCCCTACCTCCAGGGCCGCAACGAGCAGGCCATGGTGCATGCGGCCGTCGGGTACGCCCGCCAGTCCGGCCGGCTCTCCGCGCACGCCGTCACCACCTCCATCGGTCCGGGCGCCACCAACCTCGTCACCGGTGCGGCCCTCGCCACCATCAACCACCTCCCGGTCCTGCTGCTGCCCGGCGACACCTTCGCGACCCGCCCCGCCGAGCCCGTGCTCCAGCAGCTGGAGGTCCCCTCCCAGGGCGACATCTCGGTCAACGACTGCCTGCGCCCCGTCTCCCGCTACTTCGACCGGATCAACCGCCCCGAGGCGCTGATCCCGGCCGCGCTCCGGGCCGTGCGGGTCCTCACCGACCCGGCGGAGACCGGCGCCGTCACGCTCGCGCTGCCGCAGGACGTCCAGGCCGAGGCGTACGACTGGCCGGCCGAGTTCTTCGCCGAACGCGTCTGGCACGTACGCAGACCGGCCCCCGACCCGGATGAACTCGACCGGGCGGTGCGGGCGGTGCGGGCCGCCCGCCGGCCGCTGATCGTGGCAGGCGGCGGAATCCGTCACAGCGCGGCCGAGGAGGCCCTGGCCGCCTTCGCCGCCGCCACCGGGATCCCCGTCGCCACGACCCAGGCGGGCAAGGGCTCCCTGCGGCACGACCACCCCGCCGACGTCGGCGGCATCGGCCACACCGGCACCGCGACCGCCGACGCCCTGGCGCGCACCGCCGACCTGGTGATCGGGGCCGGCACCCGCTACACCGACTTCACCACCGCGTCGGCCACCCTCTTCGCGAACCCGGACGTCCGCTTCCTCAACCTCAACATCACCGGCTTCGACGCCCACAAGCTCGGCGCACTCCCGCTCGTGGCCGACGCCCGCGCCGGACTCGAAGCCCTCACCACCGCCCTGGCCGGCGGCGACGGCCACCGGACCGACGCCGCGTACGAGAGCGAGTACACCGGTGCCAAGGCCCGCTGGGAGCAGCGCGTCGACGCCGCGTACGCCACCCCCGACCCGGACGCCCGCCCCACCCAGGCCCAGGTACTCGGCCTCCTCGACGAACTGGTCACCGACGACGACATCCTGATCAACGCGGCCGGTTCACTCCCCGGCGACCTGCACAAACTCTGGCGGACCCGGTCGCCGCGGCAGTACCACGTCGAGTACGGCTACTCCTGCATGGGATACGAGATCCCCGCCGCGATCGGCGTCCAGCTGGCCGCCCCCGGCACCCCGGTCTGGGCGCTCGTCGGCGACGGCACATACCTCATGAACCCCACCGAGATCGTCACCGCGGTCCAGGAGAACCTGCCCGTCAAACTGGTCGTCCTGCAGAACCACGGGTACGCGTCGATCGGCGGACTCTCCGAGTCCGTCGGCGCCGAACGCTTCGGTACGGCCTACCGCCACCGGTCGGCGGACGGTGGCTTCACCGGCCCGCCGCTCCCCGTCGATCTCGCGGCGAACGCGGCCTCCCTCGGCATGCGGGTACTGCGTACGAGGACAGTGCGTGACCTGCGGGAAGCCCTTGCCGAGGCGCGGGCGGCGGACCGTCCCACTTGTGTCTACGTCGAGACCGAAACGGCAGACACAGTGTCGGGGCCCCCTCCGGCACAGGCGTGGTGGGATGTTCCCGTGGCCGAGACGGCCACTCGCCCGTCGGCGGCAAGAGCCCGGGAAGAGTACGAACGTCACGTCACCGACCGACGCAGCCACCTCTGAAGGAGTCACAGCATGAAGACCGTCAACCACTGGATCGGTGGCAAGACCGTCGAGGGCGCGTCGGGCAACTACGGCCCGGTCACCGACCCGGCCACCGGCGCCGTCACCACCCAGGTCGCGCTTGCCTCCCCGGACGAGGTCGACGCCGCGGTGGCCGCGGCGAAGGGCGCGTACGCGACGTGGGGCACGTCGTCGCTGTCCGCCCGCACGGCGATCCTGTTCCGCTACCGTGCTCTGCTGGACGCCCACCGGGACGAGATCGCCGCGCTGATCACCGCCGAGCACGGCAAGGTGCACTCCGACGCGCTGGGTGAAGTGGCCCGCGGTCTGGAGATCGTCGAGCTGGCCTGCGGCATCACCACCCAGCTCAAGGGCGAGCTGTCGACCCAGGTGTCCACCCGCGTCGACGTCTCCTCGATCCGTCAGTCGATCGGTGTCGTCGCCGGCATCACGCCGTTCAACTTCCCCGCCATGGTGCCGATGTGGATGTTCCCGCTCGCCATCGCCTGCGGCAACACGTTCGTGCTCAAGCCCAGCGAGAAGGACCCGTCGGCCGCCAACCTGCTGGCCGAACTGGCCTCCGAGGCCGGTCTGCCGGACGGCGTCCTGAACGTCCTGCACGGTGACAAGGTCGCCGTCGACGGGCTGCTGAACCACCCGGACGTATCCGTCGTCTCGTTCGTCGGGTCGACCCCGATCGCCCGCTACATCCACGCCACGGCCTCCGCCAACGGCAAGCGCGTCCAGGCGCTCGGCGGTGCGAAGAACCACATGCTGGTGCTGCCGGACGCGGACCTCGACGCCGCCGCCGACGCCGCCGTCTCGGCCGCGTACGGCTCCGCCGGCGAGCGCTGCATGGCGATCTCCGCGGTCGTCGCCGTCGGCGCGATCGCCGACGACCTCGTCGCCCGGATCAAGGACCGCGCCGAGAAGATCAAGATCGGCCCCGGCAACGACCCGGCGTCCGAGATGGGCCCGCTGATCACCGCCGTCCACCGCGACAAGGTCGCCTCCTACGTCACCGGCGCCGCGGCCCAGGGCGCCGACGTCGTCCTCGACGGCACCGGCCACACGGTCGAGGGCTTCGAGGACGGCCACTGGATCGGCCTCTCGCTCCTCGACAACGTCTCGACCGACTCGGACGCGTACAAGGACGAGATCTTCGGCCCGGTCCTGTGCGTGCTGCGCGTCGACACGTACGAGGAGGGCGTCGCGCTGATGAACGCCTCGCCGTACGGCAACGGCACCGCGATCTTCACCCGCGACGGCGGCGCCGCCCGCCGCTTCCAGCTGGAGATCGAGGCCGGCATGGTCGGCATCAACGTCCCGATCCCGGTGCCGGTGGGCTACCACTCCTTCGGCGGCTGGAAGGACTCGCTCTTCGGCGACCACCACATCTACGGCAACGACGGAGTGCACTTCTACACCCGCGGCAAGGTCACCACCACCCGCTGGCCGGACCCGGCCGACGCCCCGGCCGGCGTGGACCTGGGCTTCCCCAGCAACCACTGACCCGGTAGCTCCACCGACCGTCAGCTCCACCGACCGTCAGGACCGGCCGGGACCGTCAGGACCGGCCGGGACCGCACTCCGGTCCCGGCCGGTCCCGTACTCCGGTCCCGTACTCCGAACCCGGTTCAGGCCGCCGTCAGCGAGCGCGTCGCCTTCCGGACGTCCGACAGGTAGGTGACGACCTGCGGGTCCCCGCGCCAGGGCTCCAGCGAACGGCCGTACACGCGCAGGTACTCCATTCCGCGCAGGCTCCCCAGCCGGGTGAAGAGGTTCAGCGACTCGCGCCCCAGGTACAGGCTCTGGGCGAGGTCGCCGTTCTGGGCGTGCGCCGATGCCAGGACCGAGAGCCGGACGCTCCGCGAGCGGGCGAACGCGTCCGACGGCATGGGGCCGATGGCGTTCCAGGCGAAGGTGGCCTTGTGGTTGCCGAGGTCGCGGAAGGCCTCGGTCGCGTCGGTGATGATCCGCTGCTGGTTGAAGAACCCGATCCAGGCGGGTCCCTCGCTGTCCGAGCCGCGTTCCGCCAGCCGCTCCGACCGCGCGATGCACGCGCTCGTCGCCCGTTCGTCGCCCGCGCGGGCGTGCGACCGGGCCTCGATCAGTTTGGCGAAGCCCGCCACCCGCGGATCGAGGGTGTTCCCGCGCTGGTACGCGCCCTGGGCCATGTCGATGGCCTCCGAGGTGAATCCGCGCATCAGCGACTGCATCGCCATGGTGGTGAGGACGTACGCGCCCAGATCGGCGTCGCCGCCGGCCCGTGCCAGCCGTAACGCCTGGATGAAGTGACGCTGGGCGATGCTGTGCTGTCCCGCGTCGAAGGCCGTCCAGCCGGCCAGCCGCGCCATCTCCGCGGTGACCCGGAACAGATCACGCCCCACCGACTCCGAGTAACTGCCGCGGAGCAGCGGTGCGACGCGCCCGTACAGGTACTCCGTGAGGGACGTCGACTTCCTGTTCGCCCCGCCGAAGCGGGAGTCCCACAGCCGGGCGCTGTCGGCGGCCTCCCTGAGCTCCGCGATGTGCTCCCGGTCGACGGAGGGCCCGGCGGTGCGTGCACGGGTGGAATCCGCCGGATCGATGAGCCAGCGGGTGAACGGGGTGGCGAAGGCGGAGATGGCGAACGTCTGGCTGGTGAGGAACTGACGGCGGTTCACAGCGCTCCAATAGGCCGATGCTTCGTTCACTGCGTCGTCCTGGTGACGGGCGAACTCCAGGCCCAGCCCGCTCGTGTCACGCTCCGAGCTCTGCATCCCGATCTCCGCGAGAGACACCGGTCTGCCCAGCAGCTCGGACAGGGCGATGCGGATGAGCCGTGGGGTCGGCGGCTTCGGGACCATGCCGCGGCGGCACCAGTTCGCCACGGACGTGTGCGTGTACTGGGTGGACTGTCCTTCCCGGGAGGCGAGTTCGTTCACCCGGTGAGCAAGTCGCTTATGGCTCGCACCCGATCGGGCGACGATCTCCTCAAGGCTTGGATTTCCCTGACGCTCACTTCTCCGGGCTTCCGTCATTCCGCCTCCTTTCTCTCGAAGCGTACCGACGCCACGGACCCCACAGGCAGGGTGCGCGAGTTGTGAGCCCCCTTGTGAGCCCTGCGCGCTTCCGTGCTCCCGCGCTGTTATGGGGACATCAAGCCCCGTACGGGCCGTCGAGACCGTGAACGCCGTGCAGGCCGAGGGATCCGAGCTGTCCGGACCGTGGGCCGAAGAGGCCGCGAAGTCGATGTAAATGCCCAGAACGCCCTTGGGGCGTCGGAGCGTTCTGAGGCGGAGGTCCGAAAATGTTCGACCTGATCGAGTTATCGGTGGTTCTCTCTCCGGCGGCGACGCTGGAAGTTCACCTTCCGATTGGATTCATTCTCTATCTGATCTTCTCGCGCTCTTCCCGAAAGTAGTTCCACCGGGTGGCAGCGGTCCGCGCAAGCGGCGCCCACTGCCACCCGGACCCGGACAGAACTGCAGGGCCGCTCCCCCGGGGGCGGCCGAGATGACGAACGCGGCCACCATCGCGGCCACCAGGACCAGCTGGCCGGCCCACACCATCGTCTTGACCAGCACGGTGTACGCCCCCACGGCCCGCACCGCGCACTCACCGAGGAGCGCCACACAGTGTCCGCGGATGACACACGACGAGGCCGCACGGAAACCCGTTCGCCGACGGCACACCGGCGGTGCTGTGATGAGGCCATGACCGCACCGACCCCACAGCAGCACGAGATCCGCGCGCTCCACACAGACACCACCATCACCGTCTACCAGGCGTACTCCCCGTCCCTCGGTCTCCCCGCCGCCCGCGACGGACGCTTCCCGCCCGCCTGGAAGCGTGACCGCATGACGTGGATCAAGCCCAGTTTTCTGTGGATGATGTATCGCTGCGGCTGGGCCATGAAGGAGGGCCAGGAGACGGTCCTGGCCGTAGAGATCGCCCGTGAGGGCTTCGACTGGGCACTCGCGAACGCCGAACTCTCGCACTACGAACGGGGCGTGCACCCCGACCTCGCCACCTGGCAACGCAGCCTGCGCCGCGCCCCGACGCGGGTCCAGTGGGACCCCGAACGCGATCTGCACCTGAACCGCCTCCCGTACCGCTCCCTCCAGCTCGGCCTGTCGGGGGAGGCGGCGCGGTGTTACGCGGACGAGTGGACGGTGTCCGTCCGCGATGTCACGCCGCTGGCCAGGGAGATCCATGGGCTGGTGCGGGAGGGCCGGGACGGGGCGGCCGCGCGGTTGCTGCCGGGGGAGGCGCCGTACGCGGCTCCCGGGCACCTGCCGGGCCTCCGAGGTCGACTGTCCGGAATGTCGACTCATTCCTTGGGCGACAACAGATAACGCTGAGGTAGCAGCTTCCGCGGCGGCGGTATCTCGCAGCCGCGGGCGTGCTCGTGGTTGGTGCGGAAGTTGAGCGCGGTGTCGCCCGGCCCCGCGTTGTATCCCAGTCGGGGCGGGAGTGCGACCTGCACTTGAACCGCCCCCACTCGCCCTTGCTCTCGCCGCGCAGTTTCAGCTCGAAGCCCGACTACTGGCAGAGATCTCCGACTGTCGGAGGCGTGCCATCGAGATACCAGCGAGAGTCCTTCGTGGTCACCATCCAGGGAGTGCATACCGCTGCACCGTCGCGGTCATTTCCCTTCACCACGAGGTAGCTTGTTTTCTCCCGCTTCTCAAGAACGAGCTCGGCGTTCAACGCGTCAGCGTCTTTGAGGCGGTCGATGAAGGTCTCCGCGTAATCGTCAGCCACGCTGTCCTCGTCGAACAAGCGCTGAAGGTGTTCGGCGTCTTCCCCTTGTACCGCGGTCCGTGCGCCGTCCCGCAGCGCGGTCAACGAGTCCGCCCCCTCGGCAGGTTCATTGGTGATGGCGACGCAGATCCACACAATCCAGCCGAGGAAAACAGCCAGGCAAGCCCCCAGAATCGAGCGCTTCTTCCACGTCTGCATCCTTTGTGCAGGCATAGGTTTCCCCCTCCGAAATGAACCAATTGTGGTCTGCGGCCTCGCCCTCCAGCCTCGGACTCTCACCCTAGGTGCTCCTGTGGGGTGCCGGAGAACTGGCCGCTCACCGGAACTGGTGGACCGCCCCCGCCTTGTCCCGTTGCCGCCGTACGACGGACGGTGTGCCGTGTTTCACCGGGAAAAATGAAGTCAGGTTTCGGCTTGGGGCGGAGCATGATCTACCGGGTGACGAGGGAAGCGGATACGGGCGGGAACGTCGATGGTGCCGACGTGTGGCACGAGCGGCTGGGTTGGGCGTACGGGCTGATAGCGAGCGATCCGGTTGAACATGCTGCGGCGCTTGTCCGTCTGGCTGACACCGAGCGGAACACCCGGGACGCTCGGGATCGGTACACCAAGACGTGGCGACGGCGGTATTCGCTGGGGCGGAAGGCGGCGCACAGGAACTACCAGGAGGTCCGGAGGTATTCGCTGCCCGAGGGGCTGTGGGACCGGCCGGCCGGTTCGGACATCGCTGCGTGGCCGGGTCTTCCCTACGGACTGCTCTTCCTGGAGTGGGAGGCGGAATATCCGCAGGAGTGGACACGGCATGCCAAGGCATGGGGCACGAAGGAGGGCCTCATTCGAGACGTGGCTGTCGCTCACCACGACGAGACGGTCAGAGCCAGGCTTGCGGACCTGATCATGATCGTCGTCCAGCGGCCTTATCGCTGCAAGGACCGCGAGTACGTGCGCGTGGCCAGGGCCGTGGACAGTGACGACCTGCGCGGCAGGCTTGAAACGGCGTCCCGTTCGGACAACCCATGGGCCCGGCGCCATGCCGGGTACGTTCTCCGGCTCCTGGACCGCCCCGAGGTGCCGAATACGCGTCACGTCTGGCGGACCTGGCTGGCGGCGGCATCCAGCGAGTGAGCACTGGCCGGCAACGCCCCGGGGGCCGGGCATACCGCAGGGGGAGTACGACCGCGGAGCGCCGTACGCCCTGAGGAGGCCGGGTACCTCCCCCTGGCGGCTGCGTGGACGTGGTGGGGGCCCGCTTAGGCTCGACACATGGAGACCCCTCACGCGCGTACGTCCCGGTGGCGGCGCCTGCTGCCCCGCAGTCGCGGCCGGTGGGCCGCCGGTATCGCCGCACTCGTCGTGCTGGCCGGGGCCGGCACCTGGACCGCCGTGGCCGACGACAGCGCGCCGGCCGTGCACCGCCAGGACCGGATGATGCGCATCGACGGGGTGTCCATCGACACCTCGTACTTCACCACCGGCGGTTCACGGCGCCGGCCCGCAGTGCTCATCGGGCACGGCTTCGGCGGCAGCAAGGCCGACACCCGGTCGCAGGCCCAGCAGTTGGCGGCGGACGGATACGCGGTGCTGACCTGGTCCGCCCGCGGCTTCGGCAAGTCCGGCGGAAAGGTCGCGCTCAACGCACCCGACGCCGAGGTGAAGGACGTCTCCCGGCTGATCGACTGGCTGGCGGACCGGCCCGAGGTTCAGCTCGACGCCGCGGGCGACCCCAGGGTCGGGGTCACGGGCGCCTCCTACGGCGGAGCGATCTCGCTCCTCGCCGCCGGGTACGACCGGCGCGTCGACGCCATCGCCCCGGAGATGACGTACTGGAACCTCGCCGACGCGCTGTTCCCCGACGGGGTGTTCAAGAAACTCTGGGCCGGCCTCTTCGTCACCACCGGCGGCGGCTGCCAGAACCTGGAGAAGCGGCTCTGCGAGATGTACGAGCGGGTCGCCGTCAGCGGGAAACCGGACGCCGCCGCCCGTGCGCTGCTCACCGAGCGGTCACCGAGCGCCGTGGCCGACCGCATCAAGGTGCCGACGCTGATCATGCAGGGGCAGACCGACTCCCTCTTCCCGCTCGGACAGGCCGACGCCATGGCGAAGGCCATCAAGGCCAACGGCGCGCCCGTCTCCGTCGACTGGGTCACCGGCGGACACGACGGCGGCGACAAGGAGTCCCACCGGGTGCGGCAGCGGGTCGGCCACTGGTTCGACCGCTACCTGAAGGGCGACAAGGGCGCCGACACCGGACCCGCCTTCCGCGTCACCCGGACCGGAGGCATCGACTCCACCGACGGCGCCGCGCTCACCCGCGGCGCGAGCGGCGACACCTACCCGGGGCTGACCAGCGGGGAGGAGCGGATCGAGCTGCGGGGCCGGCGGACCCAGACGTTCACCAACCCCGCCGGGGCGAGCCCGCCCGCCATCTCCGCCGTGCCCGGCATCGGCGGCGGCCTCGCCCAGCTGTCCACGCTCGGCGTCGGGCTCTCCGTCGACTTCCCCGGGCAGAACGCCCGCTTCGAATCCGCCCCGCTGAAGACCGGGCTGCACATCACCGGCTCGCCGACCGTGCGCGTGAACGTGAAGGCGGGGCAGGGCGACGCGGTCCTGTTCGGCAAGGTGTACGACGTGTCGCCGGACGGCAAGCAGCAGGTGCTGCCCTCCCAGCTCGTCGCCCCCTACCGGATCACCCCCGACCAGCAGGGCAAGCCCCTGACGCTGACGCTGCCCGCCGTCGACCACGCACTCGACTCCGGACACCGGCTCCGGCTCGTGCTGGCCGCCACCGACCTCGGCTACGCCTCCCCGGCCGCGCCGGCCACGTACACCGTCTCCCTCGACGGCCCACTCACCGTTCCCACCGCACCCGGCCTCACGACCGCGTCGGCCGCCCTGCCCTGGTGGACCTGGGGGCTCCCGGCCGCCGCCGTCGTGATCGCCTCCGCCCTGCTGCTCACCATGCGGCGCCGGACCGCCGGCCCCGCCCCCGACCCCGCACTCACCGACGTACCGCTCCAGATCACCGGCCTGTCGAAGAAGTACGCCAAGTCCGCCGACCGGTACGCGGTCCGGGAGCTGTCCTTCCGGGTCGAGAAGGGCCAGGTGCTCGGGCTGCTGGGACCCAACGGCGCGGGGAAGACCACCACGCTGCGCATGCTGATGGGGCTCATCACCCCCGACGACGGAGAGATCAGGGTCTTCGGGCGGGCCATCCGGCCCGGGGCGCCCGTGCTGTCACGGGTCGGGTCCTTCGTCGAGGGCGCCGGATTCCTGCCGCACCTGTCCGGCCGCGCCAACCTGGAGCTGTACTGGCAGGCCACCGGGCGGCCCGCCGCGGACTCGTACATCGAGGAGGCCCTGGAGATCGCCGGCCTCGGCGACGCACTGGCACGGGCCGTCCGCACGTACTCGCAGGGCATGCGGCAGCGGCTCGCCATCGCCCAGGCCATGCTGGGCATGCCGGACCTCCTCATCCTCGACGAACCGACCAACGGCCTCGACCCGCCACAGATCCGCGAGATGCGCGACGTGATGATCCGGTACGCGGCCGGCGGCCGGACCGTCATCGTCTCCAGCCACCTCCTGTCCGAGGTCGAACAGTCCTGCACCCACCTGGTGGTCATGGACCGGGGCCGGCTCGTCCAGGCGGGCCCGGTCGCCGAGATCACCGGCTCGGGCGACATGCTGCTCGTCACCTCGGCGGACGAGCTCACCGAACCCCTCGTGGAGAAGATCGCCGCACTGCCGGGCATCGGCTCCGCCGTCCGCACGGACGACGGGCACGGGCTCCTGGTCCGGCTCGACGGGGTGACCTCCCCGCAACTGATCGCCGAACTGGTCAGGCTGGACGTGCCGTTGACCGGTGTCGGGCCGCACCGCCGCCTGGAGGACGCGTTCCTCACCCTGATCTCCGGAGGCTCCGCATGAGTACCGCAGCCGAAGTCACCGAGGCCCCCCAGGCGCCCGGATACCGCGCCCGGCACACCCTCCCGCTGCGGGTGGAGGCCGCACGGCAACTGCGCAGGCGGCGCACCCTGCTCATGGGCGGGGTGCTGGCCGCGCTGCCGTTCATCCTGATCATCGCGTTCGCGATCGGCGGCACCCCGGACGGCGGGCCCGGGGGCGGCGGTCGGCTCACCCTGATGGACACCGCGACGCAGTCCGCCGCGAACTTCGCCGCGACCTGCCTGTTCGTCTCGGCCGGGTTCCTGCTCGTGGTCCCGGTGGCGCTGTTCTGCGGCGACACCGTCGCCTCCGAGGCCAGTTGGTCCTCGCTGCGCTATCTGCTGGCGGCGCCCGTGCCCCGGGCACGGCTGCTGTGGAGCAAGCTCGTCGTCGCGCTCGGCTTCAGCCTCGCCGCGATGGTGCTGCTGCCGCTCGTCGCCCTGGCCGCGGGAGCCGCCGCGTACGGCTGGGGGCCGCTCGAACTGCCCACCGGCGGCGCGCTCGCGACCGGGGACACCGTGCCGCGGCTCGCGCTCGTCGTCGCGTTCATCTTCGTCTCCCAACTCGTCACCGCCGGGCTGGCGTTCTGGCTGTCGACCAGGACGGACGCTCCGCTGGGCGCGGTCGGCGGCGCGGTCGGGCTGACCATCGTCGGCAATGTGCTGGACGCCGTCACCGCACTCGGCTCCTGGCGCGACTTCCTGCCCGCCCACTGGCAGTTCGCCTGGGCGGACGCGCTCCAGCCCGACCTGGAGTGGGGCGGCATGGTGAAGGGCGCGTCGATCTCGGTGACGTACGCCCTGATCCTGTTCGCTTTCGCCTTCCGCGGGTTCAGCCGTAAGGACATCGTCTCCTGACCCGTGTCCTGGCCCGTTCCCTCACCCGTTTCCTGGCCCGTTCCCTCACCCGTTTCCTGACCCGTTCTCTCACCCGTTTCCTGAACCTGATATTCCGCTGAACTGCCGCCCGTCGTTGCCGCCCGTCGTTGCCGCATCGAGATGCTTCCGCAACGTCTGCGCCGGCTCCCGAGGCCCCGCTCGCACGTCACATTCACACGTGGACACGACGAGGCAGGGGGTACGGGGATGGAACGGCGGACACGGATGTACCGGGGGGCGCTGGGGCTGCTCCTGGCGGGCGGGGTGCTGCTCACGGGCTGCACGGGGTCGGGGGAGGGATCCGGCGGCAAGAGCGTCGCCTCGGACCGCCGGGGAGCGCCCGCCCCCGCCCCGGCCGCAACGGGCGGGGCGGGCGGGGCGGGCGGGGCGGGCAGGGCGGGCGGCACAGCTCAGGACCGTGCGAAGAAGGCGGACGGGCTGAAGGAGTCCGCACCGCCCGACTACCTGTCCACCTTCGCCCTGGACGTCGACACCGCGTCCTACGGATACGCGCGCCGCACGCTCTCGGACGGCAGACTGCCGGAGCCGGAGACCGTACGGCCGGAGGAGTTCGTCAACAGCTTCCGCCAGGGATACCGGCGCCCGCAGGGCAATGGCTTCACGGTCTCCGTCGACGGGGCACGGGCCGGCGCCGAGGGCGGCGACTGGTCGCTGGTACGGGTCGGCCTGGCGACCAGGGCCGCGCCGAGCAGCGCCGAACGGCCGCCCGCCGCCCTCACCTTCGTCGTCGACATCTCCGGCTCGATGGCCTCGGCGGACCGGCTCGGCCTGGTGAAGACCTCGCTCGGCATCCTCACCGACGAACTGCGCGACGACGACTCGGTCTCCCTGGTCACCTTCAGCGACGAGGCGGAGACCGTGCTGCCGATGACCCGGCTGCGGGACCACCGCGGAAAGATCCACGACGCCGTCGACTCCATGGAGGCCACCGATTCCACCAATGTGGCGGCAGGCGTCCGGCGTGGATACGAGGAGGCGGTGGACGGCCACCGCAAGGGCGCCAACAACCGGGTCGTCCTGCTCTCCGACGCGCTCGCCAACACCGGGGAGACCGACGCCGACGCGATCCTCGAACGGATCGGCTCCGCCCGCCGCGAGTACGGCATCACCCTCTTCGGGGTCGGGGTCGGCAGCGACTACGGCGACGAGCTGATGGAGCGGCTCACCGACAAGGGCGACGGCCACACCACGTACATCGCGGACGAGGAGCAGGCCCGCAAGGTCTTCGTCGACCAGCTGCCCGCGCACCTCGAACTGACGGCGCGCGACGCCAAGGCGCAGGTGGCCTTCGACCGGAAGACCGTCGAGAAGTTCAGGCTGATCGGCTACGAGGACCGCAAGGTCGCCGACGAGGACTTCCGCGACGACAGCGTGGACGGCGGCGAGGTCGGCCCCGGCCACACGGTGACGGCGCTCTACGCCGTGCGTCTGCGGGACGGTGCCTCGGGCCATGTGGCCACCGCGACGGTGCGCTGGCTGGACCCCAAGTCCCGGGCCGCGCACGAGGAGACGGGTTCGGTGGGGACCGGGGCGATCGAGGGGAGGCTCTGGGGCGGCCGCAGCACCCGGCTCCAGGTGACGGCCGTGGCCGCCTACTTCGCCGACACCCTGCGCGGCGGCGGGCTCCCGGGCACGCCCGGACTCGGCGAACTCGCCTCCAGGGCCAAGGCGCTGGCCGCCGCGACGGAGGACGACTCTGTGGCGAAACTGGCCACCGCGATCGGCCGCGCGGACCGGCTCAGGGGCGGCCACGAGGACACCGGAACGAGTTCGGGAGAGGGCGAGATGGGCTGACCCGGGCCGCCCGCGCCGAGGCCGGAACCGGCAGCGGACCTTTGATCGTACAGCAGTGCGAAATCAGGCTGTGCGGCCGGGTCCGCTGCGCCATGATGAGCCCATGGCCTCCCTGTTCCTCTCCCTCGCCGTGATCGCGACCGGCCTCTACGCGGGCTTCCTGCTGACGTTCCTGATCGCGATCATGCCCGGCCTCGCGGTCCTGCCGGACGGTGACTTCACGGCCGCGATGCGCCGCTTCAACGAGAAGGTCCCCGGACCCGTGTTCCTGGTCATCTTCCTCGGCGTGATCGCCTTCCCGGCCGCCGTGCTCGTCGCCGAGACGGACGTATGGGGCCGGCCCCCGGTGGCCGCGGCGCTGGTCTGCGCCATCGGCTCGCACCTGGTCACGATCGCGGGCAACATCCCGCTCAACAAGGCGCTCGCCGCATCGGAATCACCGTCACAGGCGCGGACGCCCATGGCACCGGGCGAGGGCGAGGGCGAGGGCGGCGACAGCGCGGCCCGTACCGCGTTCGAGGCCCGCTGGAACATCCTCCACCAAGTCCGGACCGCGCTCTCGCTCGCCGCCTTCATCCTGCTGACCGTCGCCGCGAACTAGGGCCTGTATTGGGTTGTCCCGCGACGCCGCGGGACAACCCAATACAGGCCCTAGGGCGTGTGCGGGCAGGCCCGGATCCCCTGGGAACCCGGGCCCGCCCGCGGTGCCTCACGCCAGGCGTCCGCGCGTACGTTCAGCAGGAAGCAGACACGCTGCATGGGGTCAGGCGCTCCGGTGGGTGAAGTGGCGGCGAGGGCTCAGAAGTTGAACTTGTCGATGTTCTTCTTGTCGAACACGGTCGGCTTGCCGAGGATGACCTCGCCGTCCTTGCCGATCGTGTACTCGCCGAGCTTGCCCGCCTTGAACTTCTCGCCCTCCGCGCCGGTGATCTGACCGGACGCCAGCGCCGCCGCGGCGTACGAACCGAGGTATCCGAGCTCCTCCGGGTTCCACAGCGAGAACTGCTCGACGGTGTCGTCCTTGACGTACTTGCGCATCTGGTTCGGCGTGCCCAGGCCGTTCAGCACGACCTTGCCCTTGTACGAGGAGTCGCTCAGGTAGCGGGCGGCCGCCGCGATGCCGACCGTGGTGGGCGAGATGATGCCCTTCAGGTCGGGGTAGGCCTGCATCAGGCCCTGGGTCTGCTGGAACGACTTCTGGTCCGCGTCGTCCCCGTACGCCACCTTCACCAGCTTCATGTCCTTGTACTTGGGCAGCTTCAGCTCTTCCTTCATGAACTCGATCCAGGTGTTCTGGTTCGTCGCGTTCTGGGTGGCCGAGAGGATCGCGATCTTGCCCTTGTAGCCGAGCTGCTCACCGAGGTGCTGCACCAGGCTGCGGCCGATCTCCTCGGAGCTCGCCTGGTTGATGAAGAGCTGGCGGCACTCCTTCGCGGTGTCGGAGTCGTACGCCACGACCTTGATGTTCTTCTTCATGGCCTGCTTCAGCGGGCCACACACCGCGTTCGGGTCGTTGGCGGCGACCAGGATCGCGTCCTGGCGCTGCTGGATCAGCGTGTTGATGTAGCTGACCTGGGAGGAGGCGCTGGCGTCGGACGGGCCGACCTCCTTGCCCGTACCGCCGTACTCCTTGGTCGCCGCGATCCCCGCGTCGTCGACGATCTTCTCGTACGGGTTGTTGATCTGCTTGGGCAGGAAGGCGAGCTTCAGCCCCTTCTTCAGTGCCGCGTCCGGATCGGCCTTCGCCGTGGCCTCGGCCTTCGTGGACTCCTTGTCGGAACTGTCCTTCGTGGTGCCGGAACAGGCGCTGAGGGCGAGGGCGAGCGAGAGCGCGGTGGCGGCGGTGGCGACGGCGCGGCGCCCAGCGGCATTGCGGAGCATCATGACGGCGGTGTGCCTTTCGAGGAGTACGTACGAGGACGAAGCAGGAGGAGAAGCACAGAGAAGGCGGAGAAGGAGAAGGAAGGAGAAGAGGGAGGGATCAGGGGCGGGCGCCGGCGGCGCGCCGGTGGCGTCGTTCGACCACGGCCGCGATGACGCGTGGGGTGAGGACGGACGCCACGAGCAGCAGACCGGTCACGATGACCTGCACCTCGTTGGCGATGTCATTGAGGGTCAGCAGGTTCTTCAGGACACCGATGAGCAGCACCCCGGCGACCGCGCCGAAGAGCGTGCCCTTTCCGCCGTCGAAGTCGATGCCGCCGAGCAGCACGGAGGCGATGACGAGCATTTCGAAGCCGAGCCCGTTGTCGGCGCGGGCACTTCCGTAGCGGAGGGTGAAGACGATCCCCGCGAAGGCGGAGAACAGCCCGGTGACGACGAACAGCAGCAGCTTGATCCGCTTGACCCGGATGCCCGCGAAGTACGCGGCCTCCTCCTGCGCCCCGATCGCGAACAGGGAACGCCCCAGGCCGGTCGCGTGCAGCACGATCGCGGTGACCACGGCGAGCACGATGAACAGCAGGACGGGGTACGTGAGGAAGGTGCCGGGCACGGTGGTCGTGTCGACGGCCCAGTCGGAGTACGTCTGCGGGAAGTCGGTCACCGCGTCGCTGCCGAGCGCCACCGAGGCCAGGCCCCGGTAGAGCGCCAGGGTGCCGATGGTGACGGCCAGCGACGGCAGCCCGACCTTGGTGACCAGCCAGCCGTTGAGCAGCCCTCCGGCGACGCCCACCAGCAGCACCACCGGCACGATCGTCTCGAACGCCCACCCCGCGTCCCACAGCGCACCGGTCAGCGCACTGCCCAGGCCCAGCATCGAGGCGACCGACAGGTCGACCTGTCCGGCGACCACCAGAAGTGTCATCGGCAGGGCGATGAGGGCGACTTCGGCGATGTCGTTGAAGGCGAACGCGAGGTTGTCGCCCGAGCCGAAGCCGTCGGTGGTGCCGAGACCGACCACGACGACCGCCACCAGGAGCGCCCCGACCGCGGTGTCCCAGCGCAGCGCCAGGCCGCGCAGCGAACTCTTGGTCCTGGCGGACCCCCGCGGGGCCGCGGGCACCGCCTTCTCGGTCTCAGGCGCCATTGCCATGCCGGGCGCTCCTCTTCCTCAGTGCGGCGGTCATCCGCAGGTTCACGATTCGGTCGATGCTGATGGCCAGGAGCAGCAGCGCGCCGGTGATGGCGCCCTGCCAGAACGAGTCGACCTTCAGGACCACCAGCACGCTGCCGATGGTGGTGAGCAGCAGGGCGCCCAGTGCGGCGCCCCAGACCGTTCCCGTGCCGCCGGTGATGGCGACACCGCCGACGACGACGGCGCTCACGACGGTCAGCTCCCAGCCGTGCGCGTTGTCCGCGACGACCGTGCCGAACCGGGCGAGCCACAGGGTGCCGGCGAAACCGGCGACGGCCCCCGAGAAGGCGTACGCGGCCAGGATCCGGCGCCGGATCGGCACCCCGGCGAGCACGGCGGCCTCCGGGCTCGACCCGATCGCGTACAGCTCGCGCCCCGAGCGGTAGCTGCGCAGGAAGTACGCGGTCGCGGCGAGCAGCACCACGGTGATCAGCGGCAGATACGGCACGCCCAGGAGGCTCCCGCTGCCGAGGCCGAGGATCTGGTCGGGGACCTCGGCCGCGCCGATCTGGTCGCCCTGCGCCCACCAGTAGTCGACGCCCTGGATGATGTAGAGCATGCCGAGCGTCACGACGAGCGCCGGCACCCTGCCGAAGCTGACGAGCGCGCCGGAGACCAGCCCGCAGACCACTCCGATGGCGATGCCCAGCAGCATGACGGTGAGCACGCCGTGATCGGTGCCGGCCACGAACTTGCCGCAGGCGAAGGCGGAGAGCCCGACGACGGAGCCGACCGACAGATCGATGTTGCGGGTGATGACGACGGCCGACTGGCCGACCGCGAGCAGCACCAGGATCGAGGAGTTGAGCAGCAGGTCCTTGATGCCCTGGTCGGACAGGAAGCGCGGGTTGGCCAGGTAGGTGCCGAGGATCAGCAGGATCAGCGCCCCGGCGATGGAGATCTCGCGGGCCCGGAAGACCGTGTCCACGAGCGAGGCCGCGCTGCGGGCCGGCGCCTTCGGGCCGCCGTCCGGCGGGCTTACGACGGTGGTGGTCATGCCGCGTTCCTTTCGCCGAGTCCGGTCGCCGCCGCCATGACCGTCTCCTCGGTGGCCTGCGTGCGCGGGAGTTCGGCGACGAGCCGGCCCTCGTGCATGACGAGCACCCGGTCGGCCATGCCGATCACCTCGGGCAGGTCGGAGGAGATCATCAGCACGGCGAGCCCTTCGGCGGCCAGTGCGGAGAGCAGCCGGTGGACCTCGGCCTTGGTGCCGACGTCGATGCCGCGGGTGGGTTCGTCGACGATGAGTACGCAGGGTTCGGTGGCCAGCCACTTGGCCAGCACGACCTTCTGCTGGTTGCCGCCGGAGAGGACGCCGACGGTGTCGGCCAGCCGGTTGTACTTGAGCTGGAGGCGCAGCGCCCAGTCGGCGGCCCGGTCGTGCTCCAGGGCCCGGCTGACCAGTCCGCCGCGGCGGACCTCGTCGAGCCCGGTGAGGCCGATGTTGCGCTCGATCGACATCTCCATGACGAGCCCGCGCTGCCTGCGGTCCTCCGGTACGAGGGCGAGCCCGGCGGCCATCGCCGCGGTGGGCGAACCGGGGCGCAGCGCGGTGCCGTTCACCCGTACCTCGCCCGCGTCGGCGCGGTCGACGCCGAAGACGGCCTGGGCCACCTCGGTACGGCCGGCCCCGACGAGCCCGGCCAGCGCCACGATCTCGCCCCGGCGCACCTCGAACGACACGTCGTGGAAGACGCCCTCCCGGGTCAGCCGGCTCACGGCGAGGGCGACCTCGCCGACGGCGGCGTCCTGCTTCGGGTAGAGGTCGTCGAGGTCGCGGCCGACCATGAGCCGCACGAGGCCGTCCTCGGTGAGCCCGTCCAGCGGTTCGGAGGAGATCCACCTGCCGTCGCGGAGGGTGGTGACGCGCTGGCACAGCTCGAAGATCTCGTCCAGCCGGTGCGAGATGAACAGCACGGCCGCACCCTCGGCGCGCAGCGCCCGTACGACGGAGAACAGCCTGGCCGTCTCGCTGCCGGTGAGCGCGGCGGTCGGCTCGTCCATGATCAGGACGCGGGCCTCGAAGGACAGCGCCTTGGCGATCTCGACGATCTGCTGGTCGGCGATGGAGAGCCCGCGGGCCGGCCGGTCGGGGGCCAGGTCCACACCGAGCCGGCGCATCAGCCCCGCGGTCGTGTCGTGCACGGCCCTGCGGTCGATCCGGCCGAAGGAACGCCGGGGCTGGCGGCCCATGAAGATGTTCTCGGCGATCGACAGATCGGGGAAGAGCGTCGGCTCCTGGTAGATGACGGCGATGCCCGCATCGCGGGCGGCGGCGGGCCCGTTGAAGACGACGGGCTGCCCGTCGAGCAGTACGACACCGTTGTCAGGGCGGTGCACCCCGGCGAGCGCCTTGATGAGGGTGGACTTTCCCGCGCCGTTCTCCCCGGCGAGTGCGTGCGCCTCACCGGGGAAGAGTTCGAGTGACACGTCCTGCAGAGCCCGTACGGCACCGAAGGATTTGCTCACACCCTTCAGCGCCAGAACCGGGGCCGGCTCCGGGGCCGAGTCCGGGCCCTTGGCGGACTTGTTCATGAGGGGCTCCTGAGCGGTGGACCGAGCCGGCGGAAGGCCGTAGGGACCCACACGTCGTGAAAGGTTTCAATCGGGCTCCTCGGAAGCTAGACGGGGATTGCAGGCGTAGTCAATGGGTGGGCAGCGGGAATTTCCTGAGGTTGGGGGGAGGTGCGGAGGGAAAATGGATGCAGACGGGTCGGGTGGGTAGGGGTCCTCGACGGCGCCTTGACGGGCCAGTTCTCTTCCGTCCTGGTGAATCGATTCACATACGTGGCTGCCGCACCGGCACGGAACCCCCGCACGGCTCCCACGGGAGCGGTGCGGGGGTTCCGTGCCGGTGCGGTACGGCGCTTCGTCCTCAGCGGGCGAGCCGGCCGAGCAGGGAGCCGGCGGCCGCGATGCCGACCGCGGCGGCGAAGGCCAGCACGCCGAAGTCCAGGCCGAGATGGGACGGCGTGCCGATGAGCAGGCCGCGCAGGGCGTCGACCTGGTAACTCAGCGGGTTCACCTTGCTGATCGCCTGGAGCCAGCCGGGCATCAGGGCGACCGGGTAGAGCGCGTTGGAGGCGAAGAACAGCGGCATGGTGATCGCCTGGCCGATGCCCATCAGCCGGTCACGGGTGAGAACGATCCCGGCGATCGACATCGACAGGCACGAGAAGAACGCCGAGGCGAGCACGACCACCGCGACCACGCCGAGCAGATGCAGCGGATTCCAGCTCATGCCGACGCCGAGCAGGGCGGCGATCACGATGACGACGACGGCCTGGATCACGGCCTTCACCCCGGCGGCGAACGCCTTGCCCGTCACGAGGGCGGGCCGGGGGGTCGGTGTGACCATGAGTTTGGTGAGGACGCCGGAGTCGCGCTCCCAGATGATCGTGATGCCGTAGAAGATCGCGATGAACATGGCCGACTGGGCGATGATCCCGGGCGCGAGGAAGTCGAGATAGGGGACGCCGCCGGTGGGGATGGCGTGGATGCGGGAGAACGTCGTGCCGAAGATCAGCAGCCAGAGCGCCGGCTGGACGGCACGGGTGTAGATCTCGGTACGGTCGTGCATCAGCTTCTGCAGTTCGACGGCGCACATCGCGCCGACCCGGGCCGGTACGACCTGCCAGCCGGTGCGGGGCGGTGGCGGGGTGAGCAGCAGGGCGAAGCGCGGGTCGGGCTCAGCCGCGGCGGGTTGCGGTGCGGCGGGTGCGGCGGACATCGTTGAACGCTCCCTTCTCTTCCTCGGACCCGGGGTCGTCCAGTCCGCTTCCGGAGTGGTACCGGAAGACGTCCTCCAGGGACGGCGGCGGTGAGGTGGGTTCGCCGGCTTCCCGGCGGTGGGCGACCAGTTCGTTCTTGAGCTCGGTGGGGGTGCCGAGCGCGCGGAGCCTGCCGAGGTGCATCAGGGCGAGCCGGTCGCAGCGGCGGTCGGCCTCGTCCATGGAGTGCGTGGTCACCAGCACGGTCATCCCGGTGCCGGTCCGGATCTCGTTGATCCGGTCCCAGACGCTGTCCCGGGCGATCGGGTCGAGGCCGATCGTCGGCTCGTCCAGGATCAGCAGACGGGGGGCGCTGACCAGGGCCTGGGCCAGTTCGAGGCGGCGCACCATGCCGCCGGAGTACGTGCCGGCGAGCCGGCCCGCGACATCGCCGAGGCCGACGGCGTCCAGGGCCTGGGCGACCCGTGCCGCACGCTCGCGGCGGGGCACGTCGTACACGCGGGCGAAGAGCTGGACGTTCTCCAGACCGGTGAGCCCCGCGTCGGCCGACAACTGCTGCGGTACGTAACCGAGCAGCCGCCGCACCGTCATCTGCTGCCGGGCCGCGTCGTGGCCGAACACCTCGACGACGCCGGTCGGCACGGGCAGCAGGGTGGTGATGGCGCGCATGGTGGTGGTCTTGCCCGCGCCGTTGGGACCGAGGAGCCCGAACACCTCACCGGGCCGGACCAGCAGGTCGAGGCCGTCGACGGCCTTCGAGCTGCCGAAGCTGTAGGTCAGAGCGGTGCAGCGGACGGCGGGCGCGGTTTCTGTGGTCACTCGGTCTCATCCCCCTCGCGCAGTGACGCGGCGAGTCTGTGCAGGGCCGGGAGCGCGGCGGCGAGTGCCGTGCGGTCGTCGGCGTCGAGTCCGGCCAGGTGCCGGCGGAAGAGTGCCTCACGGCGGGCGTGCCACTCATGCAGCTTCTCCACCCCCGCGGGGGTGGGATACAGCAGGGCGGCCCGCCCGTCTCCGGGGTCCTTCTCCCGCCGCAGGAGTTCCTCCGCGACCAGGTGGCTCACCAGTGTGCTGGCCGAGTTGGCCGCGAGGCAGAGGCTCCGTGCGGCCGTCGAGACCCGCACGCCGGGCTCGGTGGCCACCAGCCGCAGCAGTTCGGCGTGCGCCCCGCGCAGCCGGGGAGCGGACATGCCGTTCCACAGTCTGCGCCGGGCGAGCCGCTGGATGCGGGGCAGAAGTCCGGCGAGCTCATCAGGGAGATCGCTCGCCTTCACCCGTCCATTTTAGCTCTGTATGCGAGCTAATGTCGTTGAACTGCCCGCCCGCGTACCGGTCGCCGACTTCACGCCTCCACCGCCGTGTTCCCGCGGCGCGGGGCTGTCCGGTGGGCCGCGCGGGGCCGCGTCCGGTCCGGAGGGCCCTCGGGGGAATTACCCGTCGGGGCTCGCGGGCAACCACTCCCGGACGGGCTGCCACCCTCCTCATCAGGGGGTCCGTCCAGCCTTACGCCGTCACTACGCCGTGCCCGCTAACGTCCCTGCGACCAGCAAAAAGGCCCTCCCGAGGGAGGGCCCGACATCGGCTGGGCTGAAGCGCCCCCGGCAGGACTCGAACCTGCGGCCAAGCGCTTAGAAGGCGCCTGCTCTATCCACTGAGCTACGGGGGCCGGGTGGTGGCCTCGGTGACCTGGAGCCCTGGGACCCGGGCGGTCCGTGACCTGCCGGGACAAGGATAGGGCTCCGATCGCCTGGACCCGGTTGCTTCACCTGCGTGGCACGATGTGGAGGTTCGGTGAAGCGAAACGATAATCGCAGGTAGGTGCGATTCACGCATCGCTTTTGGCGCCTCACGTCACGGGTGTTGTGCACTCGTTATGCCTGCGCCCCACTCGTCCCCTCTGTCCAGAGGAGGAACCGCCGCGCAGAGGGGTCTATACGCTTCAAAAAGGCGCCAAAATTGGGCATTCTTCGCATGTGGTGACCTTGGACGTACGGCCTCAGCTCATCGACGCACTTTCCGCCCTGCGCGACCGTGTCGCTGCCGTGCGTCTTCCACTCCCGCTGCCGGGTGCTCCACGCGCCAGGCAGACCAGGATCGAGCTGCTCGCCCAGCTCGACGACTATCTGCTGCCCCGCCTCAAGGACCCCGAGGCACCCCTGCTCGCCGTCATCGGCGGGTCCACCGGCGCGGGCAAGTCGACGCTCCTCAACTCCCTTGTGGGGCGCCGGGTCAGTGAGGCCGGGGTACTGCGGCCGACCACACGCACCCCGGTGCTGGTCTGCCATCCGGATGATCATCACTGGTTCGCGGACATCCGGGTGCTCCCGCAGCTGACCCGGGTCTGGCTGCCGCCCGAGGAGTCCGCGAACCCCGGCCAGTGCGACGACCTCGACGGACTCGACGGCCACGCGGCAGAGGACGGAACCGCGCTGCGCGTCGAGACCGCCGCCGGTCTGCCGCGCGGGCTCGCCCTGCTCGACGCCCCCGACATCGACTCGCTCGTCGTGCGCAACCGGGTACTGGCCGCCGAACTCGTCTGCGCGGCGGACGTCTGGGTGATGGTGACCACCGCCGCCCGGTACGCCGACGCCGTGCCCTGGCATCTGCTGCGTACCGCCAAGGAGTACGACGCCTCGCTCGTCACCGTCCTGGACCGGGTACCGCACCAGGTGATCGCCGAGGTGTCGCGGCAGTACGGGGCGCTCCTCACCAAGGCCGGTCTCGGCGAGGTGCCCCGCTTCACCATCCCCGAACTGCCCGAGTCGGCGGGCGGCGGCAGCGGACTGCTGCCCACCACGGCGGTCGCCCCGCTGCGCGCCTGGCTCACCCACCGCGCGCAGGACCCGGCGGCCCGTCAGCAGGCGGTCGGACGGACGGCCGCCGGGGTCATCGACTCGCTCGATGTCCGGATGCCGGCGCTGGCCGGGGCCGTCGCGGCCCAGTACGCGGCCGCCGTGCGGCTGACCGGCGTGGTCGAGGAGGCGTACCGGAAGGAGGGCGCACGGGTCCGGCGGCGGCTGCAGAACGGCGGCGCGCTCGCCGGGGACGCCCGGACCCGGTGGCGCGGATACCCGCTGTACAGCACCTCGGAAGAAGTCCTCGAAGCCCTGGTGGAGAGCCTCGCCGCACTCCTTGAGTGCGCGGTGGCGGCCGCCGACGAACAGATCCGGACGACCTGGCAGCGGGAGCCGGCGGCCGCGGTGTTCGGCTTCGAGACGGTGGGCCGGGAAGAGGGCGGATGGGGACCCGCCGAAGACATCCGGGGCCGGATCGCCATGACCGTACGGCGCTGGCGCAGGGTCCTGGAGGAGCTGGCCGAGGAAGAGGTGCGCCTCATGGAACGCAACGCCGCGCCCGACCCGGAGACCGTCGCCGCCCTGCTGGCCGCCGCCCTGCTGGGTGGCCGCCGGGCCCGCACCGCGGGCGAACAGCTCGCCGAACGCATCGGCGTCCAGGGCGCGCTGCGGCTGCGCGACAAGGGCGGGGCACTGCTCAGCAGCTATCTCGACCAGGTGCTGGGCGGCGAACGCGACCGGCGCCTCGCCCCACTGGACGCACTCGACGTGGCCCCCGAGCCGCAGGCCGAACTGATCGCCGCGCTGTCCGTACTGCAGAAGGAGAGGTGGCAGCGATGACTGCCGTCACTGACGAAGGTCCGGGCCGGGGACAGGGACAGGGAGAGGGACCGGAGCCGGAGCCGGGGCGGAGCCCGGACGAGGGCCCCGCCCCGGGCGAGGGCCTGGAGAAGGACCGGGGCAGGCAGGCCAGGGGCTGGGACGACGGGCTCATCGCCCGCCGCGCCGCCGCAGCCGTACCCCAGGAGGCACCGGCAGCCGCCCCGGAGGACGACGGACGCCCCCAGGTCGAGGCGTACGTTCCCTCCGGCAGCCCGCTCAGCCCCCGCCTGGACGCACTGCGCGAACTCGTCGGACTCTCCAGGGCCCGGCTCGACCGGACCGACCTCGCCGAGGCGGGCCGGGTGCTCGACGAGGCCGCCGCCCGGCAGCGGCTCTCCTCCCGGCACACCGTCGTCGCCATCGCCGGAGCGAGCGGCAGCGGCAAGTCGACGCTCTTCAACTCCCTCGCGGGCGCGCAGATCTCCGAAGCCGGGCTGCGCAGGCCGACCACCGCCGCGCCCATCGCCTGTTCGTGGACGGATGGCGCCGCGGGGCTGCTGGACCGGCTGGCGATCCCGGGACGGCTCAGGCGCAGGCCGCAGCAGAGCGGTACGGGGGCCGACGAGGCGCTCCAGGGGCTCGTCCTGGTCGATCTGCCCGACCACGACTCGGCGGCGGCCGGACACCGCGAACAGGTGGACCGGGTACTGGCGCTGGTCGACGCGGTGGTCTGGGTCGTGGACCCGGAGAAGTACGCGGACGCCGCCCTGCACGAGCGCTATCTGCGGCCGCTCGCCGGACACGCGGAGGTCACCTTCGTCGTCCTCAACCAGATCGACCGGCTGCCGGGCGAGGCCGCCGACCAGGTCCTGGACGACCTGCGCCGGCTGCTCGACGAGGACGGCATGGCCCTGGGCGAACACGGCGAACCGGGCGCCACCGTCCTGCCCCTGTCCGCGCTCACCGGCGACGGGGTGGGCGAACTGCGCGAACTCCTCGGCCGGTTCGTCCAGGAGCGCACGGCCGCGACGCGCCGGCTCTCCGCCGATGTGGACGCGGCGGCGGCCAGGCTCCGTCCGGTGTACGTCGCCGAGGGGCGGCCGGGGCTGGGGGAGCGGGCCCGGGAGGAGTTCGCCGACCGGCTCTCGGAGGCCGTCGGCGCCGCCGCGGCCGGCCAGGCGGCGGAGCGCGAATGGCGCCGCAACGCAGGCCGGGCCTGCGGGACGCCGTGGCTGCGGCTCTGGCGCTGGTACGAGTCCACCAGGCAGCCGAGAGGCCTGGACCGGGCGGCACTCACCACACCGCCCGAGGAGCGGCTCACCGCACGCCAGCGGGTCGAACAGGCGGTACGCACGGTCGCGGACGACGCCGTGGACGGGCTGCCGGGGCCGTGGGCGCAAGCGGTGCGCGAGGCCGCGGTGCACGGGGCGCAGGGGCTGCCCGAGGCGCTCGACGAACTGGCCGAGCGGGCCGGCGCGGCGCCGGGGCGGGGCGCGGACGCCGACAGCGGCGAGCCGGCGGAACCCGGCGGGCGGACCGGCACGCACCGGGGGCGCGGCGGCAGGCCCCCGCGTCCGGCCTGGTGGCCCGCGGCCGTACTGGCGCAGGTGGCGATGACGTTGCTGCAGATCTTCGGGGGCCTGTGGCTGATCGGCCAGATCATCGGCGTGCTCGAACCGGGACTGCTGACGCCCGCGCTGGTGATGCTGGCGGGGATCATCGGCGGCCCGCTGGTGGAGTGGTCGTGCGCGGCGGCGGCCCGGGGGCCCGCACGACGGTACGGCCAGGAGGCGGAGCGCCGGCTGCGCGAGGCCGCGGCCGCCTGCGGGCGGGCCAGGGTGCTCGATCCGGTGTCGGCGGAACTGGTGCGCTATCGCGAGGTGCGGGAGCGCTATGTGGCGGTGACGGAGTTTTCCACAACGGGCCGTTAGTCCACAGGTTCCGGCAGGAATTCCGCCTCCCCTTCACCATGGGATCAGTGACCGGACGCGAGGGCGCGGGTCACTGAATCCAGACCGAAGGGGAGGCGGAGCCATGAACGAGACCTTGGTGACGCTGGTGGGCAATGCGGCCACCGGTGTGGAGTTCCGGGAGACCGCGAGCGGGGGAATGGCGCGATTCCGGTTCGCGGTGACGCCCCGGCGGTGGGACCGGGAGAAACAGCTCTGGGCGGACGGGCACACCAGCTTCTACACGGTGTGGGCATGGCGGACCCTGGCATCGAATCTGACGGGTTCCGTATCCGTCGGGGAGCCTTTGGTGGTGCACGGCAGGCTGAAGGTGCGCGAGGAGGAACGGGAGGGGCAGCGAAGGACGTTCGTGGACATCGAGGCGACGGCGGTGGGCCACGATCTGACCCGGGGCACATCGGCGTTCCGACGGGTGGTCAGGGCCGAACCAGGGCTGGTGTCGCGTACGTCCGGCCCGGGGGCGGCGGAGCCGGACCGATGGGCTGTGCGCGAGGTGTCCGCCAGGGACCAGCCCCCTGCACAGGCACAGACGCCCGCGCGTGTGCCTGTGCAGGGGGAGTTCCGGCCGGAGACACGAGAAACACCGGAACAGCCGGATCAGTCAGCTCGATCGGGTCAGCCAGGCGGGCCGAATCAGCCGCCCCGGACAGGCGAGTCGGATCAACCGGATCAACCGGAACGCCCAGCGTCCAGGCGTCGGGTGGTTCGCAGGAAAAGCGGCCCCGAACTCGTGTCCGCACCCTGACCGGCCGCACCAACCGCCTCTGGCCCAAGTGTTACCGGGGATAACGATTCCGAGTCGGAATGGTTGTCCGACGGTATGACGGGGGACTGTGCTTCGCTTCGTCCTTAGGATTCCCCAGTACTCACAGGGCACTTGAGTCGGCAGGCGGGACATTCCCCACACGCGCACCAGGCGCGAGGGTCTCGCCCGGAGGGGAATTCTGTGTTTTTTGCTTCTTCATCGACCGCCTCGTCATCAAGGACGACGGTCAGTTCCCGACGGATGCGGGGCATATCCCGCTTGGCCGCGTCGGTGGTGGCATCCGGTCTGGTCATGGCCGGCACCCTCGCGGGGGCCGGCGGCGCGGCTGCCGACGAGGCGCCCCAGCACCAGGGCGGCGCGAGCGCGGTACTGGACGGGTTGAAGACGTACGACGTCGCGGTGCTCCACGCGGACGGCAAGGAGCAGAGACTGCCCGCCGGGCTCTTCGAGATGACCGTCGACGGCGGCGGGAAGCTCAAGACGTACTGCATCGACATTCACAACCCCACCCAGGACCAGGCGAAGTACCTGGAGACCCCTTGGGCCGAGACCTCGCTGGGCGGCAACAAGAACGCCGGCCGGATCCGCTGGATCCTTGAGCACTCCTACCCGCAGATCGACGACCTCTCGGCACTCGCGGAGGCGGCGGGCACCGGGCCGCTCACCGAGAAGACCGCGGCGGCGGGTACCCAGGTCGCCATCTGGCGCTTCTCGGACGACGCCGACGTCGACGCGTCGGACGGCCAGGCGGAGAAGCTCGCCGACTGGCTGGAGAAGTCCGCCACCGACACGGCGGAGCCCAAGGCATCCCTCGCCCTGGACCCCGCCGCCGTGTCCGGCCGGTCCGGTGAGCGGCTGGGGCCGGTCACCGTCCGCACCAACGCCGGTCAGGTCTCGGTGGCCCCGCCCGCCGACTCCGCCAGCGGCATCAAGGTCACCGACAAGAAGGGCAAGGCCGTCACCACGGCGGCCAACGGCTCCGAGCTCTACTTCGACGTCCCGGCCGCTTCCGCCGACGGCTCGGCCTCGCTGACCCTCCAGGCCACCACCTCGGTGCCGGTCGGCCGCGCCTTCGCCGGGGTGACCAGGAGCCAGACCCAGATCCTGGCAGGCTCCAGCGAGTCCACGGTCTCGGCGAGCGCCACCGCGACCTGGGCCAAGAAGGGCGCGATGCCGGCGCTCTCCGCGAAGAAGAACTGCGCCAAGGGCGGTGTGGACGTCACCGCGAGCAACAAGGGCGACGAGGCGTTCACCTTCGAGCTGGCCGGGGCGGAGCACACCGTCGAGGCGGGCAAGTCCGCGACCGTGACCGTGCCGGTCGCCGAGGACCAGGCGTACGACTTCACGATCACCGGGCCGGGCGGGTTCACGAAGACGTTCAAGGGCGTGCTGGACTGCAAGACCAGCGGCAGCACCACCACCGGCGGCCTCGACACCCAGACCGCCGACCAGCCCAACACGACCACCGCCACGGCCGGCGGCAGCTCCTCGGGCGCCGAGGGAGACCTCGCCGAGACCGGCAGCTCCAACGCCACCCCGGTCATCGCGGGAATCGCGATCGCCCTGGTCGTCATCGGCGGCGGCGCGGTCTTCTTCCTCCGCCGGCGCAAGGGCCAGCCCTCCGGCGAGTGATGAACCGTAGGCACACGGTCACGATGTGCTGATGGCGGCCCCGGTACGCACCCGCGTACCGGGGCCGCCGCGTACCGCGGGGCCGGGCCAGCGCATTCCGGGGGCCGGGAACGGGCGTACCGCGGACCGGACTGGTTTCCATCCGGGGGTGGCCGTCAGGCAAGATGGGGTGTATCTGCCCACTCATCGATTGCCGGACGGTTTCTCTTGGCTGAGTACATCTACACGATGCGCAAGACACGCAAGGCGCACGGCGACAAGGTCATCCTTGACGACGTGACGCTGAGCTTCCTGCCCGGCGCGAAGATCGGTGTGGTGGGTCCCAACGGTGCCGGTAAGTCCACGGTGCTGAAGATCATGGCGGGCCTGGAGCAGCCGTCCAACGGTGACGCCTTCCTGTCGCCCGGGTTCAGCGTCGGCATCCTCATGCAGGAGCCCAAGCTCGACGAGTCGAAGTCCGTGCTGGAGAACGTCCAGGACGGCGCCGCCGAGATCATGGGCAAGCTGAAGCGCTTCAACGAGGTCGCCGAGGAAATGGCGACCGACTACACCGACGCGCTCATGGACGAGATGGGCAAGCTCCAGGAGGACCTGGACCACTCCAACGCGTGGGACCTGGACGCGCAGCTGGAGCAGGCCATGGACGCCCTGGGCTGCCCGCCCGGCGACTGGCCCGTCGTCAACCTCTCCGGTGGCGAGAAGCGCCGCGTCGCGCTCTGCAAGCTGCTCATCGAGGCACCGGACCTGCTCCTGCTCGACGAGCCCACCAACCACCTCGACGCCGAGTCGGTGAACTGGCTGGAGCAGCACCTCTCGAAGTACGCGGGCTGTGTCATCGCCGTCACTCACGACCGGTACTTCCTGAACAACGTCGCCGAGTGGATCCTCGAACTCGACCGCGGCCGTGCCATCGCCTACGAGGGCAACTACTCCACGTACCTGGAGAAGAAGTCCACCCGGCTCAAGGTCGAGGGCCGCAAGGACGAGAAGCGGCAGAAGCGGCTCAAGGAAGAGCTTGAGTGGGTCCGCTCCAACGCCAAGGGCCGGCAGACCAAGTCCAAGTCGCGTCTCGCCCGGTACGAGGAGATGGCGGCCGAGGCGGACAAGATGCGGAAGCTGGACTTCGAGGAGATCCAGATCCCGCCGGGCCCGCGGCTCGGTTCCATCGTCGTCAACGTCGAGAACCTCTCGAAGGCCTTCGGCGACAAGGTCCTCATCGACGACCTGTCGTTCACGCTGCCGCGCAACGGCATCGTCGGCGTCATCGGCCCGAACGGCGCGGGCAAGACCACGCTGTTCAAGATGATCCAGGGCCTGGAGACGCCGGACTCCGGCTCCATCAAGGTCGGCGACACGGTCAAGATCTCCTACGTCGACCAGTCCCGCGCCAACATCGACCCGAAGAAGTCCCTCTGGGCCGTCGTGTCGGACGAGCTGGACTACATCAACGTCGGCCAGGTCGAGATGCCGTCGCGGGCGTACGTCTCCGCGTTCGGCTTCAAGGGCCCGGACCAGCAGAAGGCGGCCGGTGTGCTCTCCGGTGGTGAGCGCAACCGCCTCAACCTGGCGCTGACGCTCAAGGAGGGCGGCAACCTGCTGCTCCTCGACGAGCCCACCAACGACCTCGACGTCGAGACCCTCTCCTCGCTGGAGAACGCACTCCTGGAGTTCCCGGGTGCGGCCGTGGTCATCTCCCACGACCGTTGGTTCCTGGACCGCGTCGCCACGCACATCCTGGCGTACGAGGGCGACTCCAAGTGGTACTGGTTCGAGGGCAACTTCGAGTCGTACGAGAAGAACAAGGTCGAGCGTCTCGGTGCGGACGCGGCCCGTCCGCACCGCGCCACGTACAAGAAGCTCACGCGAGGCTGATCGTCTTGGCTCGTCACATCTACAGCTGCCCGCTGCGCTGGTCGGACATGGATGCCTTCGGCCACGTCAACAACGTGGTCTTCCTCCGCTATCTGGAGGAGGCGCGCATCGACTTCATGTTCCGGCTGGCGCCGGGGGACGGCTCGCCGTCGTTCGCGGGCGGCTCCGTCGTGGCCCGGCACGAGATCGACTACGTCCGGCCGCTGGTCCACCGGCACTCGCCGGTGACCGTCGAATCCTGGGTCACGAAGATCGGCGCCGCGTCGCTGACGATCGCCTACGAGATCAAGGATCCCGAGCAGGTGTACGTACGGGCGTCGACCATCGTCGTGCCGTACGACCTGGCCGAGGAACGCCCGCGGCGGATCTCCGCCGAGGAGAAGCTCTTCCTCCAGAAGTACCTGGCCGAGGAGTCCGCGGCGGCATGACCGTGCCCGTGCAGTCGCTGCTGTTCGCCGACGCGAGGGAGGCCGCGGATCTCGCGGGCTTCCTCGGTCGGCTGCTCCACTACGACCGGGCCGCCGCCGTACGCCTCCAGGCGGGCGGCGGGGCGCTCGCCGTGTTCGGCCGGCCGCCGTCGTTCGAGGTCCTGGCGGTCCGGGCGGTGCGGCTCGCGGACACACATGACTTCGATGTCACGGTGTCGGCCGGTGAACTCCTCGAATCGCTGGACGTCGAGGGACCGGAAGCCGGTGCGGGGGTGTTGCCCTCGCCGGTGACCGGACCGCCCTGGACGGGCGTGCTGCCCCCGCGCGGCGGCTGGCAGGAGTGCCAGGGTCTGCCGGATCCCGTCGCCCTGCGCACGGCGCTGACCGCCGCCGTGGCGGAGTTCCGGGCGCGCGACGAGAGCCTGCCCGAGGACCGGCGTACGCGGGCGGAGCGGGACCTCATCGGGCGCGACATCTGGTCACGGACCGTCGGTGGCACGGAGCTGCCGTTGCGGGCCGTGCACGCGGCGCAGGCCCTGGGCTTCCTCCGGTCCGCACCGGACTTTCCCGTCGCGCTGCTCGCGTCGGGAGCGTGGCTGCGGCTGCGCACCCCGTTCGGCGCGATCGCCTTGCGGCGGGCCGGTGCCGGGGGCGGGCTGGGGATGCTCGATGTCTCGGTGGGCGGGTAGGAGTTCCGCTCTTGACGTGCCGACGTGCCGACGTGCCGACGTGCCGACGTGCCGACGTGCCGACGTGCCGACGTGCCGACGTGCCGGCGTGTGAACCAGTGAGTCACCAGCGCATGTGAACGTCCTCGGCCCAGCCCAGCAGCCGTTCCACCACGATCTCCTTGCCGTCGTCGGTGCGGATACTGCCGTCGTAGTGGCCGAAGCACTGGTCGGTGCGGTTGGCGATCAAACCGGCCTCCGTGTGTGCCGACCGGTTGTGGAACGGGGTGAACGTCAGGTCGACCTGGCCGGACGAGGGCGTACGGATGGTCCAGGGGGCGAGGAGGTCGGCCGTCGACCAGCGCCAGTCCAGCTCCTCGCCGATCTTGGTGAGCCGGCCGTCCACACAGAGCCCGTTCTCGGTCGAGCCGGTGCCCGCCGTCCAGCGTCCGCCGAACTGGAGGCCCACCGTGTGCCCGCCGGTGCGTCCGGAGGCGGCGCCCCAGTTCCAGTCGACCGTACGCGGCCAGCGGCCGCGGCCGTGGTCCAGAACGGCCCAGGTGTCGTCCCCGTCGAACTCCAGGAACTCCGTGCCGATCCTGACCTGGCCGGACGCCGGGAGCGCGGTGTGCTTGGAGGTGTACTGGAAGCGCTGATCGCTCCACGGCACCACGACGGACAGCGATTCGTGCCCCGGCGGCCGGGCGACCAGCAGGTCCACCTCCAGCGGCAACCGGTCCGCCGTCAGACAACGGGCCCTCAGCCGGGTGCCGGCGTTCTCGTCGCGGATCTCGATGCGCACCTTGCCGCCGGACGGCCGCGCGGGCCCGACCACCACGTCCTCGGATCCGGGGGCGCCGGCCACGGTGTCGGGGAGCCCGACGCCGAAGCCGCCGGGGATGATCGCGGTGCGCTCCGACTCCAGGCCGCCCGGGGCGTATTCGAGCAGATAGACCGTGTTCAGGGCGAGGAAGTCGAGATCACTGACGGTCAGCGCCACCAGATGGGTGGGCGTCGTCACGCACCAGTACTCCCAGCGCTTCGTCCGGCCCCAGCCGCGCAGATTGGCGCGGTGCAGCGGCACCCGCGACCAGCCGACCGCCGCCGGATCGAGGCTGCCGTCGGGCAGGCAGAGATCGACAGGCTCGGTGATCTCGTGCTCGTGTGTCGCCATGCGCGGATCCTATAGCGGGCCGTGGCACGCCCCCGGGCAGGCCCGCTCACTCCGGCTCCGGGGCGTCGGGCCACACCCCGATGTGGTCCTGTTCCAGTTCCAGCATCACGCGGTGCTCCATGCCCAGCGACTCCGTGTAGTCCGCGGGCAGTTGCAGCCTGCCCGCGCGGTCGAGCATCGCGTACTCGCGTGCCACCTGGGACTCCTGGCCCGTCGCCGCGTCGACCTCCGTGCGGCGCAGCACCTCGAACGACGTGCGGCCGTCGCGGATGGCGACCGTGCGGCGGACCTCGTTCGCGACCGCCTGGTCGTGCGTGACGATCACGATCGTCGTGCCGAGCTCCTCGTTGGCGCGGCGGAAGGCGGCGAAGACCTGCTCGCCGGTGGCCGAGTCCAGCTCCCCGGTCGGCTCGTCCGCGAGCAGGACCGAGGGGGAGTTGGCCAGCGAGACCGCGATCGCCACCCGCTGCTGCTGGCCGCCCGACATCTGCTGCGGGCGCCGGTCGCGGCACTCCGCCACGTCCAGCATCGCGAGCAACGACTCGGCGCGGGCGGCCCGTTCGCGGTTGCGCCCGCCGCCGCGCAGTTGCATCGGCAGCGTGATGTTCTGGATCGCGGTGAGGTACGGCAGGAGATTGCGGGCGGTCTGCTGCCAGACGAACCCGACGACGTCCCGGCGGTAACGCAGCCGCTCCTTCTGCCCCATGGACAGCAGATCGCAGCCCGCCACCTTCGCCGCCCCGGCCGTGGGCACGTCGAGGCCCGCCAGGATGTTCATCAGCGTCGACTTGCCGCTGCCGGACGCGCCGACCAGCGCCAGCAACTCACCCTCGTTGACCAGCAGATCCAGACCCTGGAGGGCCTGCACCTCCACTCCGTCCGTGGTGAAGATGCGCACCAGCCGGTCGCAGGAGATCAGCGCGTCGTGCCCGTAGGAGGGCCGGTCGCGGCGTGCGGCGGCCCGCTGTTCGAGCTCCGCCAGCGTGGAATCGGTCGACTGCGTCGTCATCGGGAGTCTCCTGCCCTGAGTTCGGTGATCGATCCGCGGCGGCCGGCCCACCAGGCCTGTACGCCGGCCACCGCGGCGGTCAGGACGATCACGCCCAGCGCCGGGAGGACCATCGACCACGGGTCCGCCCGCAGCGGTGCGTTGTACAGCAGACCGGAGCCGGGGCCGGTCGAGAGCGCGAGGTGCACCAGATCGACGCCCGGTGCCAGCAGCGCGATGGTCGCCCGGCCGACGAGCAGCCCGCCGGCGGCGGCGAGCAGCGCCTGTGGCATCGCCTCGAAGCCGAGGAGGCGTCCGCCCTGCCGGGTGCCGATGCCCATGGTGCGCAGCCGCGCCAGCAGAGTGGTGCGCTCCGGGGCGGTCCGGAGCAGGGAGAGGAGGACGGCCAGCAGGGCGTAGCCCGCGCCGGCCGCGATCGCCGCCGTGTAGATCCGCTCGGCACCCACCTGCATCGGGGTGTCCACATAGGCCGCGCGCACTTCGGAGCGGAGTTGGACGGTGAGTTCCTTGCCCGCGTGGTGGGCCGCCGCGCGCAGTTCCTTCGCGTCCAGCCGGTCGCCGGTGAGCAGCAGAGCGGTGGTCTGGCGGTGGGTGAGGGCGGCGGCGTCGACGACCATGAAAGAGGTGTCGGTGACGGCGGGCGTGTGCGCCACCGTGCCCGCCACCCGGATCTTGAAGTCCCCGGCCATCGACTGGAGATCGCGCGTCCGGTCCCCGAGCCGCTGGGCGACGGACGGCGAGGCGAGGACCGGCAGCACCCGGTCCCGCGAGGGCAGCGAGCCCTTCGGCGTCGCCGGGCCGGTGTACTTCAGCCGGTCGGCGGGGAAGGTGCCGATGCCGGTGGAACGCGCCAGCCGGGCGTAGGTGACCGGGTCGACGCCGATCAGGGTGGCGCCCCGCGCGTCCTCGAAGCCGTGCTCGGGCGGCGGCAGCGAGACGCCGTACTCGATCTGGACGCGCGCCACCTCCCGTACGCCGTCCGCCCCGGACACCGTCCGGACCAGGCCGTCCGAGAGCGGTGCGGAGTCGGCCTGGCCGCTGATCCGGGCGTCCGCGCCGGTCGCGAGCACCGCCGCGGTGTCGCGGGCGTCCGCGACCCCCGCGAGCACCGAGCCGCCGAACGCCGCCGTCGTCAGCGCGACCAGCAGCGCGAGCAGGGGCAGGGTGCCGGCGGCCGAGGAGCGTCCGGCGCGGGCCAGCGCCAGGAATCCGACCGCGCCGCGCAGCCGCGCCACGGAGCGCAGGGCGAGCCGCAGCGGCAGCGGGTAGAGCCGGACGAGGACCAGGGCCGCGATCAGCGCGACCAGCACGGGGGCCGCGCTGACCAGGAGGTCGGTGCCCCCGGCGCCGCCCGTACCGCGCCGGCGCAGCGCGACGACCGCGCCGACGGCCAGCACCAGCACGGTGAGTTCGGCGACGGCGCGCCGCCGGGACGGCCGGACGCTCACCAGGTCCTCGCGGCCGCCGGGCAGCCGCGGTCTGCGGTGCAGGAGCACGGTACGGACCGGAAGCGCGGCACAGACCAGCGCACCGACCGCCGCGGCGCCGACGGCCGAGGGCCACAGCCTGGTCCCGCCGATCGCCGTCACCGCGAGCAGCAGGCCCAGCGCCGCCGCGGGCACGGCCGTCACCGCGGTCTCGGCGAGCAGCCGGCCCCCGATGGAGCGCAGGGACCCGCCGCGGGCCCGGAGCAGGGCGAGTTCGGTGTGGCGCCGGCCGGCGATCAGCCCGCCCGTCATCAGCAGGACGATGACGGCGACGGCCCCGATGCCGACGGCGGCGACCGTGACGACCGGGCGGATCGCCTGCCGCATCCCTTCGTACGCGCCCACGATCTCGTCCAGATCGGTCGTCACCGTCGCGGTCTCCCCGACGGCCCCGCGCACCTTCAGCAGCCCGGGGCCGCCCTCCAGGGAAGCCACCGACGAGCGGAGTTGGGGCACGTCCCGCGTGGTCAGCCGTGAGACGTCCGGCATGATCCGCCAGTACGCCTCGGGCTGACCGGTGGTGGCGAGCAGCGCCGGTGCCGCGTCCGGAGGCAGCAGCAGGGCCGCGGTCCAGTAGTAGAGCGGCTCGGTCTTCGTCGGTTTGGCGACCAGGGAGGGGGTCCGCAACAGCGGCTCGGCCGACCAGTAGGCGGCTCCGGGACGCAGCGGGGCGACGATGCCGGTGATCCGTACCGTGAACTGCCCGCCCCTGACGGACGGGACGGAGACGGTCGCACCGGCTGTGATCCGCAGCGCCTTCGCGGTCTCCTCGGTGACCGCGGCCTCCAGCTCCTCGGTGGCGGCGGTCACCTCGCCGCGCACGGCCGGCCACCGGCCCTCCCGCAGGGTGGAGTGATCCGGCAGCGCCGACTGCGTCGTGTACGTCAGCTCCGGGTCGATGCCGTAGGGGCGGGGGAACCAGCGCTCCCCGGCGGAGATCGGGCTCGTCGTCCGGAATCCGTACGCGGACTGGCCGGCGTCCGGCCGCAGCGGACCGGGCAGCCCGGCCAGCAACGTCCGGTGCACGGAGGCCACCGACGGCTCCCGCACCGCTTCCTCGCGCGCCGCCTCGGGCACCTCCAGACCCGGCGGCGGGCTGCTGACCTCCAGAACGCTGCGCCGGGGGGCGGCGGCACCGAGATCGTGGCGCAGCCCCTCGTCCTCGTAACGGTCGACGGCCCGTGGGAAGGCGGCGGCCAGGAACGCGGTCAGCAGCACCAGCAGCCCGAGCGCACAGGCCGCGCCGGGGGCGGTGCGCAGCCGGGTCCGTACCCAGGGCGCGCAGGCGGCCGTCCTGCCGGAGAACATCGGACGCGGGCTCATGTCAGTTGTCCCCCTGGTGGCGCAGCGAGATCGCGGGGTCGGTGCGGCGCAGGGCGAGGACCGCGACGATCACCAGCGGCAGCGCGGCGAAGCAGGCGAGCAGCACCGCGACCTGCCCGGCGGGCAGTTCCACCAGCACGGCCGGTACGGGCCGGGCGGCCTGCCCGGTCAGCACGACGAGCGGCACCACCGCCCGGGTCAGTACGGCCCCGAGGACCGCCCCCACCAGCAGCCCGATGGCGATCAGGACCCCCTGCTCGGCGGCGATCATGCGGGCCAGCCGCCGGCGCGGCGCCCCGAGCGCCCGCAGCACGGCGAATTCCGCGGACCGTTCACGCCGTGAGCCGACCGCCGTCACGGCGAAGCCGACCCCGGCCAGCGCCGCCGCCACGACCGCCACCGCGAGCAGCGCGGACTGCGGGCCCGCGCCCAGCGGATCGCCCACCAGCTCGTCGGCGACCTCGTCCCGGACCTGCACCTGCGCCGGATCGGTGTCGGGCCTGGCCCGGAGCGCGGCCGCGACCTCGGCGGTCCGGCCGGGAGCGGTGCTGAGCCACCACTCGGTCGCGGTGAGCACGGCGTTCGGGCGCTGCGCGAAGATCCCGCCGACGGCCCTGAGGTCGAGGAGCAGGGCGCCGCCGTCCCGGGCCGCCCGCGTCTGGCCGGAGGACAGGGAGGCGGTGGAGCCGGGCCCGGTCGTCGGGAGCCCGTGGACGGACCGCACGATCTTCACCCGGACCGTCTCACCGGCCAGCGTCACGTCCACGCTCTGGCCGGTCCGTGCACCGGACGCCTTCAGATAGGCGTCCGTGGCCACGCCGTTCAGGCCGGCCGCCGGGGCCCGCGCCGCGGTGACCCGCACATTGAGGGCCGGCACCGCGTCCGCCGCGTCCTCGGCCGTGACGAACCCGGTCCGGTAGTCGAGGGTCAGCGGCTGCGCGGCCGAGCCGGCCGGGTGCAGCGGGGCGCCCGGCTGCACCTGCCCGAACTCGTCGGTGGTCAGGGCCGCCTGCCAGCGGAACCCTTCGGGCACCGGGACCGGCCGTTCGGTGCCGCCGGCGGTCGCGGTCCGCAGCCCGCTCACGGTGAGCCGGTGCGACTCGTCCCGCCCGACCGGCTGGCTGCTGTCCAGCTCGAACCCGGTCACCGCCAGCTCACCGGCCGCGGCCACCTTCAGCGAGAGCGGGTGCGCCTTCCCGTCCACCGGCACGGAACCGGCGACCACCCGGTACGGAATGCCGTAGCGGTCCTCCAGCAACACGGTGACCAGCGGGCTCATGCCGGAGCGCGAGGGCGTCCCGGCCTCCGCGCCGGCCTTTGTCCCGTCCTTCGTGCCGTCCTTCGTGCCGGACGATATGCGCAGATCGAGGCGGAGTTCCGTGCTGTCGCGCGGCAGCAGCAGTCCCGGCCGTGCGGAGTGCCGCGGTGCGAGGGAGTCGAACAGCCGGCCCTGCTCCCCGTCGGCGAGGTCGCCGCGCATCAGCATCCGCTCGTCGGCGTGCGCGGTGTCCAGGGCCAGCACCTCGGCCGTGCGGCCACCGGAGAGCTCCAGCGTCGTACGGAACGCGGGCGCCGCCTCCCGTACCCCCGGCAGTCGCGCGTACGTGCCCGACCGGGCCGGATCCGCGTTGACGCCGCCCAGCATCCGGACCGGGGCGCCGGACCTGAAGTCCGCCTGGTCCTTCTGCGAACGGTCCCACGACGCGCTCTGGCCGATGGCCAGCATGCCCATCGCGACCGACAGCACCAGCAGCAGCACCGGTCCCGCGCCGCGCAGCGGCCGGCGGCTGAACTGCCAGCCGGCCAGCGCCGTGGCCAGCCCCCGGCCGCCGGCCGCCCGGCGCTCCGCGAGCCTGGCCGCGGGCGGCAGCAGCCGCAGCGTCAGTACGGTGCCCGCGAGCAGGGCCAGGGCGGGCGCGACGACCAGCAGCGGATCGATGCCGAGGCCGCCCGCGCGGTCGTCGCTGAGCGCACCGTTGCCCGCGCCCCCGGTCTGCCGGTCGAGCTGCCAGTACGCCACCCCGGCGATCGCCAGCAGTCCGATGTCCGCCCCCGCGCGCACCGGCGCGGGCAGCGTGGCGGCGCGGGTGGAGCGGCGCCCGCCGGCGCTCGCGGCGAGCGCGGGCGCCACCACGGCGAGCGCGCAGACCAGCGCGGTGACGGCGGCCACCAGCCACACCGTGCCGGTGGCGGTCCCGCCGAGCCGCAGCCCGATCCGGGACAGCTCGCTGCGGTCCGCCAGGAGCCGGGTCAGCGGTCCGGCGAGCAGCGGGGCGAGGACGGCGGCGGGCAGCGCGAGCAGCAGCGCCTCGATCGCGGCGAACGAGGTGATCCGGCCGCGCGATCCGCCCCGCGCACGCAGCAGTTCGGTCTCCCCGCCGCGCTCACTGCTCAGCAGCCGGGCCACCAGGAGCAGGGTGTACCCGGCCAGCAGCACCAGTTGTACGGCCACGATCATCATCGTCGAGCGGGAGACGAGCAGCCCCCGGTCGATCTGGTCGAGAACGGTGGGCAGCTGGGTCTGCGCGTTCGCCCCGTTCTTGAACTCGGGGGCGGCGAGCAGCTGTTTCGGGCCCTCGGTCGCCGAGTGGCGCAGCGCGGCCATCCGGTCCGTGGTGAGGCCGCGGAAGTCGGCCGACGCCAGATAGGAGAGCTCGCCGGAACTGGTCCGGCCGGAGCCGAGCACCGCGGGGTCGGTGAGCAGCGGCCCGTACGTCGTGAAGACGACCCGGCGGATGCCGCGCCCGCCGCCCGCGTCCAGCTGCCAGTACGGATCGGCCTGGTCCGCGGCCTCGTAGAGACCGGTGATCAGGATCTTCAGGGGCTTGCCGCCGAGCCGGTCGGTGAGCGTCAGCCGGGCGCCGGGCTTCAGCCCGAGGGCCTCGGCGGCGGTGCCCGGCAGCGCGACCTGGACCGGGTCGCCGCTCTTCCCCGCCCCGGCGGCGGGCATCCGGCCCGCGGTGAGCCGGACGCGGCTGAGGTCGAGCGAGGCGAAGTGGGTGAGGTCGGGGTCGCCGCGGCGGGCGGCCGGGGTCTGGAGGCTGCGCGGCAGCGCGTACGGGCCCGACGCCTCCAGCTTCCGTACGGTCACCGGGAGTCCGTCGAACGTGGCGTGGGCGGCCTTGCGCGCCGAGGCGTCGGCCGCGTCCCGCTGTTCGGGCGCGACCTGCGCCGATATCAGGAGGGACGCGTCGGCGGCGGACCGGTGGGTGAGGGTGTGGCGCAGTGCGGCGTCGCCGATGGAGCCGGAGAAGGCGGTGAGCGCGGCCAGGACGGAGGTGGTGAGCAGCACGGCCAGCACGGCCGCGGCGAGCAGGAGCCGATGCGCTCTCACCCGCAGAAAAACGAACCCCGTCACCCTGCCCCCACCCTCATCTCATGAACACGCCCCCCGGCGATGTATGGATGCTTTCAGAGTGCACCGGTCGCGGGATACCGCCCACGGCCACACCTTGATGGGATCGTGACCGTTATCCGGTGGCGGAGTACCGGATTCCGCACATGTGCGGGCCGGAAACTCAGCCTTCGGTGTTCACCATCGAGGCGGCCGCGTAGGTGAGGTAGTCCCACAGCTGCCGGTCGTGCTCGGGGGCCAGCGCCAGTTCGTCGAGCGCCACCCGCATATGGCTCAGCCAGGCGTCGTGCGCGGCCCGGTCCACCTGGAACGGTGCGTGCCGCATCCGCAGCCGGGGGTGTCCGCGCTGGTCGCTGTAGGTGCGCGGGCCACCCCAGTACTGGATCAGGAACAGCGTGAACCGCTCCTCGGCCGGGCCCAGATCCTCTTCCGGGTACATCGGCCGCAGCAGCGGGTCCCCGGCCACGCCCTCGTAGAAGCGGTGGACCAGGCGCCGGAAAGTCTCCTCGCCGCCGACCAGCTCGTAGAAGGTCAGCTCCTGCACCGTGTCGCGCGGGTTCTCAGTCACCCGTCCATCGTCGCAGACGCCCCGGCGGGCGACCGGGGGCCGGGTGTGCCGATCGCGCCACCTCGCACCGGAGTCCGCGGGCGGCGGGTGTTCGCCGGGCGTACGTATTCATAGTTCGTGACGCGAACTAGCGTGGTTCGTGTCACGAATGAGTTATGCCGGGCCGCTGCGGGCGGGTAATCATGAATCGTACGGTTGTGGTCATTGGCGGGGGCTGCCCGGCCGTGATCCGCCGGACAGGCCTCACAGCGGGGCAGGGGGTGCTTCGTCCGGCTCCATGAAGACCACCGGCACCTTGTTCTCCAGCACCAGACGGCCGAGCAGCCGCGCGAGCAGCTCGCGGTCGGTCTCGTCGAGGCCGTCCGACAGCCTCGCCACGCGCCGGCAGGTCTCCGCGTGGAACGCCTCGGCCAGCTCGTCGCCCGTCGCGGTCAGCGCGACGCGGACCGCGCGCCCGTCCTCGGGGTCGGCCTCGCGCCGCACCAGACCGCGCCGGACGCTCCGGTCCACCAGGCCGGTGAGGCTGGACTTCGCCAGCCCCAGCACCGATCCGAGCTCACTCATCCCGTACGGCCGCACCATCAGCACACAGAGCAGCTGGCCCTGCTGTGCGGTGATTCCGTGCTCGCGACCGGATTCGGCATATACGGCGTTCACCAGAAATGAGGATCGCACCAGTGCGGTGACGAATCCCATCTGCTCATTCTCGGCCTCTCGCATTCGGCCAGAATACGGCAGAAGGCGACCGTCAGGACCCGGCGCGAGGACTCTTATTCGTACTGCGAACTACATGATTCCAGCGGCCGGCGACCGAGGGGCGGCGGCCCGGAACAGCAGTGCGCGGCCGGTGAGGGGTGTCCCTCACCGGCCGCGCATGGTGCGGAGCCCGTCAGCCCCGGCGGATCGTGATCGTCGTCCACGCCCCGACGTGCACCTGGTCGCCGTCCTGGAGCGGAACGGGGACATAGGGCTGGATCGGGTCCTCGGCGCCGTTGAGCGTGGTGCCGTTGGTGGAGTTCTGATCGACCACGGCCCAGCTGCTGTCCGGCTGCTGCACCAGCACCGCGTGCTGGTGCGAGACACCCGGGTCCTCCGGGGGCACCGACAGGTCGATGTCGGGGGACTCGCCCGTGCTGTGCCGGCGGCGGCCGATGGTGATCTGGTTGCCGGTCAGCGGAAGGTGCTGCTCCGGGGAGTACGCGGGCAGGTTGAGCCCGGTGGCCTCCGGGCCGCTGCGCTGCATCATCGCCAGGAAGTACTCACGGTCCGGAGCGACGACCGCCGTCCAGCTCGTGGACCCCTGACCCTGGCCCTGGTCCTGACCCATGCCGGAACCCTGGTTCTGACCCGGGTACGGCTGCTGCTGCATCGGGGACTGCGGGCCCTGGGCCTGCGACGGCGGCGACAGCAGCCAGTCGTCGTTGCCGGGCTGCGCGGCCTGCGGCTGCGGCGGGGCCGGCGGACCGGGCTGCTCGAAGACCGGGGGAGCCGTCTGCTGGAACGCGGGCGCGGCACTCTGCTGCTGGAACGACGGCGGCGGGGGCGAGCCCTGCGAGGAACCCTGCTGCTGGGCGTGCTGCTGCCCCTGCGGGAAGCCCAGCGGGCCCTGACCCTGGCCCTGCTGGAACGACGGCGGGGGCGGCGGGCCCTGCTGGAACGGCGGCTGTCCCGGACCGCCGGGAGGGCCGGGCTGTCCGGGCCCCGAGGAGAGCGGCTCGGCCGGCCGGTTCACCTGCGAGGGGCGCGAACCCTGGTACTCGAACGGATCGCGGGGCTGCGGCGCACCGGGCTGCTGCTGAGCCTGGAAGCCCGGCGGCAGATTGAGACCGGGAACGGGGCCGGGGCCTCCAGGACCGCCGGGACCGCCAGGACCTCCGGGGCCGCCAGGACCTCCGGGGCCGCCACCCGGTCCGCCGGGACCGGGCGGTCCACTCGGTCCGCCGTGCTGCGGGGCCAGTGGTGTGTACGAGGTCGCCGTGTTCGTGAGGAAGTTCCAGCGGCACTCCTCGCAGAACGGCGCCATCGCCTCCCGCGGGGTGCGGCACTGCGGGCAGATCTCGGCGTGGGCGGTCGCGTCCGGGCCGGGGCCCTGCGGGTATCCGTAGCCGGGCGCGGGCGGCGGGGGAGGCGGCGGGGGAACGGCGCCCGCGGGCCCGCCCGCCCCGGCCATGCGGTGGCCGCAGACCTCGCACCAGTCCTCGGAACCCGACTGGTGTCCGTTCGGGCAGGTCGGCATGTCGGCGCTTCCCCCTCTCCTCGTCCGGCCGCGGGGGCCGTCATTTTTTCTTGCTTCGCCGCCCGGCGGACCTGTCCGGCCGGGCGGCTCATCAGTGCGGATATGTGGTTACTTCTTCACGCGGACGGTCTTCGTGGAGCGCGTTTCGAGTGTCATCTCGTCCGCATCCGCGACCTTCGCCTTCAGTCGCACAGTACCGGTCGCCGCGTCGACGACGTCTACCACCTTCGAAAGCAGTTTCGCAGTGTCCTCGTTCCCGGACGCCGATGCCAACTGCACCGCACGGCCGAGTTTGGCCGTCGCGCCGTCGAAGTCTCCCGACTTGCGGGCATCGAGCCCCTGCTGGATGACTTGTGCCAGTTCCGCCTGACCTGTGTAGTGCGCGACCTGCGGATTGATCGAGGTCGACGCCACCATGTCGTCCGTCCACACCGCCCGCACGAGGCCCTGCGAAAGCGTCTGAGGCGCCCCGCCCGACGGGTCGGGCAGGATCAGCGAGACCCGGGCCGCCAGCATCTCCTGCCCGATGCCGGCCTCCGGCACCTGCACGCACACGTGGTAGTCGCGGGACTCGTCGCCCCAGGAGCCGGTGGGGTAGTCCCCGGCGCGCGGGCCCGCCTCGGTGCGGCGGTCGGTCAGCTCGGCGACCGTCGGCGCGACCTGCTTCACGTACTTGATCTCCACGCCGACCGGGGTCCAGAGCCGCAGCGCGACGTCCGCGACCTCCTTGCCCATCGCGTTCTCCATCATCTGCGTGAAGTCCGCGGCCAGCCCGGCGGGATCGGCGACGATATCGGCGGTGCCGAGCAGTGCGGAGGCGATCGCTGTGACCTCTTTCACTTCCCAGTCGGTGCCGACGCCGCGGGCGTCACAGGTGAACCGGCCCGCGCAGGCGTCGAGCGCGGCCCGCAGGTCCTCCGGTGCCTCGTGCTCGTTGCGCCCGTCGGTCAGCAGGATGCCGTGCCGGATGCTCACCTCGGCGGAGCCCAGCAGCCGGTCGGCCAGCCGCAGCCAGGTCCCGATCGCCGTACCGCCGCCCGCGCCGAGCCGGCGCAGGGCCTCCTTCGCCTGGGCCCTGGTCTGCGGATCGGCCGAGGCGAGCCGCCCGTTGCCCGGGTAGACCTCCTTGGCGACGTGCGTACCGCCGATCACGGCGAAGGCGGTGCCGTCGCGCAGGGTGTCGATGGCCGCCGCCGTCGCGTCGCGGGCGTTGCGCATCTTCGTGGGCGGATAGTCCATCGAACCCGAGCAGTCCACCATGATCACCACGGCGGCGCTCGCCGCCCGTCCCGCCGTGTGCGAGGGCGGATGAGCGGCGCTCCTCAGCGGAACGCCCCCCGTGGTGCCGCCGCCGGTCGAGGTGACGGTGATGATGCCGTTGACCTCACGGCCGCCCTCGGGCAGAAACTCGTTCTGGTACACCTCGACGGAGAACTGCGGCACGTTCGACTTGGAGAAGTTGGCCATCTGATCGGCTCCTTGAGGCTCCACGTGTCAGATGAAGACAGTTTTACGGACAAAGGCATCGGAGGTGCGTGGGGCGGACGGAACGGGACTCAACCGCCGCTGTAGGCGGATCCTGCCCCTTGCACCGGTACGGCGAACGGCAGCAGAGCCACTGTTACGTTGTCGTGGCCCCCGCCGTCGAGCGCGTGCCCCACCAGTACCTGGGCACCGTGCAACGGCCGTTCGTACGCGTCGGCGGGCACGGCGGCGGACATCTCGGCCGCGGACTCCGCGTAGTTCCACAAGCCGTCCGTGCAGACCACCACGATGCCCGGCCGGTCCGGTTTGAACGAGGCGGTGTGCGGCTCCAGTTCGTAGGAGTCGGCGCCCAGCCAGCCCGTGATGGCGTGGGCCCGCTCGTCCGCGTACGCCTCCGCCTCGTTCATCAGGCCCGCCGCGACCATCTGCGCGGCCCAGGAGTCGTCCTCGGTGAGCCGGGCCGGCGGGCTGCTCCGGTCCTCGGGCACCCAGTACACGCGGCTGTCACCGACCCAGCCGACGAACAGCAGCCCATTGGCCATGATCGCGCCGACCAGCGTGCACGCCGGGGCGTTCTGATGGCGGTGCGGATCCTGCTCCGCGGCCCGACCGGGCTCCAGGGCCAGCCGGTTGACCGACTCGGCGGCCGCCACGATCGCGTCGTGCATCGCCTGCTGCGGATGCGTGCCGCGCGGCAGCGACTCCAGCAGCGACTCGTTGGCGGCGGCCGTGGCGGCGGCCGACGCCTCGTCGGGACGGCTCGCCGACGACACCCCGTCGCAGACGATCGCCAGGACGGCCGGGGAGCCGTCGGGCAGCGCGGTCGTCGAGATCGCGAACGAGTCCTCGTTGCGGTGGTGGCGCAGTCCGCGGTCGGTGACCGCGGCGACCGAGCCGAGCTCCTGCTCCATGTGGTCCCGCTCGCGGGGCTGGGCATGGCCGCAGTTCTCGCAGTAGCCGTCGTTGTCGACCCGGCCGGCCCGGCAGGCCACGCACACCTTGGTCCCGGCCGGCGGGGCCGCGACGGGGTCCGCGGCGGCCCGGGGATCGGGCGCCGTGCCGTCGGCGGCCGGCGCCGGCGCCGGCGCCGCCAGCTCGAAGTCGCCGGACGCACCCGGCTCTTCGGGACCGGCGCCCGCCGCGGTGGCGATGGCGATCGTCGGGCGGTCCCGCGGCGGCTCGGGCACGGCCGACAGGTCGTACCCGCACGCACCGCAGAACAGATCCCCCGGCTCCAGCGGCTCCTCGCAGCCGGGACACCTCGGCAAGGCCGTCTCCTGGTCGTTCTGCGACATCTTCACACCCACGTTCGGGGGCGGAAACGGTTGGCCCGCTCCACCAGTTCGATCCTCTCGTCGCCGGGCTCCGCAAGCCGGGCGAGCATCCGGTACGAGCGCTCCAGCCCGAAACGCAGGCCGCGCTCGTCCAACTCACTGCCGAGCAGCGTCCTCGGCCCCTCGGTCCCGCCGTGCGCGGGCGACTGCGGGACCGACGGGCGAGCCGTGGGACTCCCGGAGAGTACCCAGTCGAGCGCCGTCCCCAGCACCTCGGTCGACAACTGCTCCCGGCGCACCGCGTCCAGACCGAGACCGGCCAGCCCCGAGACCTGGGCCGAGGCCGCCATCAGATCGACGATCAGCGGGTCGTCCGGGGCCCGGCCGCGCAGCCGTGCCCGTACCGCGGCGACCCGGGCCGCCGTGTAGTGGATCGACGCCTCCGGCACGGACTCCAGCGACCGGACGGCCCCGCCCCGGTCCCCGGCGGCGATCTGCACCCGGGCCAGGCCGAACGCGGCACTCACGAAACTCGGGTCGGTCGCCCACACCAGCCGGTAGTACTCGGCGGCGTTGTCCAGCTGGCCCAGCACCTCCGCGCAGACGCCCAGCGCCAGCTTGGGCGCGGGCTCCCCGGGAAAGGCGTCGTAGACCGCGTCGAAGGACAGCGCCGCGTTCTCGTTGTCACCCGTCACCAGGGAGGTGATGCCGCGGTACCAGACCACCCGCCAGTCGTCCGGATGCTTCAGCTCAAGGGTGGTCAGGGTCTCCTGCGCGGCACCGAGATCGCCCATCTCCAGGAAGGCGCGCAGCTCGCGCAGCCTGGTCTCCAGCGAGGCGGCCGGTACGGCCTGCAACGCGGCGATCAGTTCGGCGGGTGCCGACGCCATCACCCCGGCCAGGAAACCCGCGTTGGGGTCGTTCGCGTCGACCCGGGGGACCGGCAGCGCGAGCGCCGTCCCCCGTACGTCGAGCCCGGCCAGCCGGGGCCCGCCCGTGCCGTACGGGCCGTACGCCCCGGATACGGCGCCGGTGTCCGGGAGCGGGGACCGGGGGGCCGGAACGGCCGCCGGCGGCCGCTGGTGCGGGTACGCGGATACGGCGCCGGTCCCGGAGCCGCCGTTCGCGCCGCCGCTGACATGTGTGGCGGACGAGGGCAGCGGACCGGCGCCTGCGGCGAACGCCGGAGGCGGTCCGGCGGGCAGCGCGCCCGGAACACCGCCCGGCGGGGCCACCGCGGCGGGCGGCGGTGCGAGCGGCGCCACCGCGACCGCCCCGGCGCCCTTGCGCCGGCCGAAGAGCCCGGACCCGCGAGGCGCCGGGTTCCGCGCCCCGAGCCGGGACACCTCGCCGGTCAGGAGGGTGAACAGCTCCGTGTCGGTGACCCGCATCTCCGCACCGAACAGCGTCGAAAGCGCCGGACGCGGGCGCCCCGTCTGGAGCGACACCACCTCCCGCAACACGCCCATCAGCTGCTCCGCCATCTCCGAGGCGGAGGCGAACCGCCGCGCCGGATCGGGGTCGGTGGCCCGCACCAGCAGCCGGTAGAACGACTCGTACGTCCGGAACACCTCGATGTTGTCCGGGTCGGGCAGCGAGTCCACGAAGACGTTCGTGTAGCCCTGGAAGTCGAAGGTGAGCACCGCGAGCGTCCGCGCGACCGTGTACAGGTCGGAGGCGACCGACGGGCCGACCTCCGCGACCTCCGGCGCCTGGTACCCCACCGTGCCGTAGATGGCCGACTCGTCGTCGTCCATCCTGCGGACCGCGCCCATGTCGATCAGCTTCAGCTGGTCCTCGGTCTGGATCGCGTTGTCCACCTTGAAGTCGCAGTAGAGCAGGTTGCGGCTGTGCAGATGGCCAAGCGCCTCCAGCGCCTCGATGCCGAACGCGCACGCCTGCTCGACCGGCAGCGGGTCCCGCTTCCCGGCCGGGGTGCGACGCTCGTTGGCGATCTCCTTGAGCGCCTTGCCGCCGACGTACTCCATGACTATGTAGCCGTCGAGCGAACCGGTCCGCTGGTCGAGGTGCTCGACGAAGTTGTAGATGCGGACGATGTTGGAGTGCTCGATCTCGGCGAGGAAGCGGCGCTCGGAGATGGCGGCCGCCATGGCGTCCTGGTCACCGGTGTCGAGCAGGCCCTTGAGGACCACCCAGCGGTCGGAGACCGCGCGGTCCACCGCGAGATAGACCCAGCCGAGCCCGCCGTGCGCCAGACAGCCCGCGACCTCGTACTGGCCGTGCACGATGTCGCCGTCCTGGAGCTTGGGCATGAAGGAGTACGGGTGGCCGCACTTGGTGCAGAACCCCTCCGTGCGCCCCGGCCGCTCGCCCCTGGCCCGGCCCACCGGCGCCCCGCAGTCCGAACGCGAACAGAACCGCTTCCGCTCGGGCACCTCCGGGTTCTCCATCACCGCGGTGCGCGGATCGGGACGCGGCACGTCCGGCACGAGCACCAGCCCGGCACCCAGCCGGTTCCGGCCCGAGACACCGGTGGACGCCCCCGAGGAGCGCACCGAGACCGAACGCGACGCCCCGCTTCTGGACAGCGCCCGCGAGAGCCGTCCCGACACCGACCGCCGCGAGGTCGACGAGCGCGAGGAGGACCGCGAGGACGCCCTCGACGACGCCCGCGAACCGCTGCGCGCCGATGAGCTGTTGCTGCCCCTGCCGCCGCCCGCGATGCCGGTGGGCGGCGAGCTCACCATGCCGTCCCCCTGTTCGCCGCCCGGCTCGGACGGGGAGGACCCCATCGGTGAGACGACCGGAGCGAGACCGCAGGTGTCGCAGTACAGCTCACCGCCGCCCATGTCCTCGTAACCGCCCTCGCACGCGGGGCGCTGGCACTGCGTACTCATGGTCATTCCCCCTGTTCGCCCCGCCGCCGCGGCGGCCCCGTCTCTCCGTCACTGCCTGTCCCGCCCGGCGGGTGCCCCGGTGGCACCGGGCGCCTCATGGCCGCCCCCGCCCGTCTTCCGGTCCGGACGCGCGCCGCTGCCCCAGCAGTTCCAGCGCCGCGTCCTGATAACGCTGCACCGCCTGCGCGGCGACCCGCAGATCGCAGGGCGCGCTCCACAGCATCCGGCGCGCCGCGTCGTAGCGCTCGATGAGGACCGGGTCCTCCGCCAGCCCGTGCCGGGCCACCTTCGCCTTGTACGCGTCCAGCCGGCCACGCAGCTCCGCCCGCACGGCGAGCGGGGCGGTGACCGCCGTCAGCTGCTCCCTGGCCCGCAGCAACTCCTCCTCGGCCTGCCGCTCCAGGGTCTCCAGGAGCGGTGAGAGCCGGTGCCACCGCGCGTGCCTGCGGTACTCCGAGGCCGTGGCGAGACGCTCCTGGAGCGCGGTCGGCGGACCGTTGACCGCCGGCACCTCGGAGGCGGCGATCTTCGCCAGTACCTCGCCGCGCGCCGAGCGGGCCTCGGCCAGGGTGCGGTCCGCCCTGGAGAGCACGTCGCGCAGCTGGACCAGCCGCTGCTCGGCGTCCTGCCGGACCGCGAGCACCGCCTCGATCTCCCGCCGCACCTCGTCCAGCGCGCGGGCCGCCCGGTCGTAGCGCGCGGTGTCCGGACGACCGCCGCCGGGCGCCGAGCTGCCGGGCCCCGGCAGCCAGAACGCCAGCGGATCGGAGATCACCTGCACCCGCAGCGTGGTCAGTTCCCGGGTGATCGCCTCCAGGTCGTCCCCCGAGGGGTGCTCGCCCGGCCGTACCCCGACCGAGTGCGCGAGCGAGCCGGTGCGGCGCAGCTCGGCGGCGAGCAGATCTATCCGGGCGGGCATCGCCGACCACACGGAGTCGGAGGCGACGACCATGTCCAGCGAGCGCGCGTACAGCTCGTTCATCCGGTTGACCAGCTCCGCGAGCGTGAACCGCTCGGAGAGCCTGGCCGGGCCGGTGATGGACGGATCGGGCCGGGCGGCGGCGTGCGCCACCGTGACGCCCTCGCCGCGCAGCAGTTCGGTCAGGGCCGCCAGGTCCTCCCGGTTGGGGTGGCGCCGCCGGGCCCGCACCTCACGGGCCTCGTTCAGCACCCCCGCGTACGCGTCGAAGTAGCTCCACAGCAGCGTGATCGACTGCTCGGTGGCGCTCCAGCGCTCCTTGGTGACACCGGTGAGCTCGGCGCCCTCCAGGAGCCGGCGCCCGGCGTGGTCCTGGAGGGCGAGGAGCGAGGTCTCGATCGCCTCGTGCTCCGCACCGAGCCGGGCCAGCGCACGGTCCGCCTCGTCCCGGTCCATGACCGGGCCGGGGGGCCGGGCCGCGTAGCTGGGGAAGGGGCCCGCGACGCCCATCGATCACCTCTCCGATCTCCCTGCCGGACGGGGCCCGGCAGGATCCGCCTGATCCGAAGGACAGGCCCTAGTTGCTGCTGTGCGGGGGCACCGGCGGCCCCTTGATTCCGGGCAGACCGTCCTGCAGCCAGCTGCGGTACGACCGCATCCAGGGGCTGTCGTTGCCCCCGGCGCGGTAGTCGACCAGCACCTGGTTGACCCGCGCCACCAGGTCGTCGGCGCCCTTCTTCGTGGCCACGCCGTAGTACTCCGTGGTGAACGGTTTGTCGCCCTTCAGCTCCACGGCCGGGTCCTGGGCGGCCTGGCCCGCCGCGAGGGCGTTGTCCGTGACGATCGCGTCGACCTCGCCCATCTGGAGCCGCACCAGGCAGTCCAGCTGGTTGGGGACGGTGAGCAGGTCCTCGTCCGCGTCGGTGCCGTCGTGCTTGTCCCTGAACACCGAGCCGAACGACTGCTTCTCCAGCGCCTCGTACGCCGTGGACCCCTCCGCCGTGCAGACCCGCTTGCCGGCCAGCGAGGAGTCGTATCCGGTGATCTTGGATTCCTTCGGCGCGAGGACCTGCTGCCCGGCCTGGAAGTAGGCGGTGGAGAACGAGACCTGGTCGAGCCGGGCGCAGTTGATCGTCATCGTCCGCACGACGACGTCGACCTTGTCGTTCTCCAGGGCGGCGATGCGCTGGTTGGTGGGGATCGTCCGGAAGATCACATCGTCCGGGTTGCCCAGGATGTCCTTGGCGATGGCCCGCACCAGATCGATGTCGAAGCCTTCGAGATCCCGGGACTCCGGATTGCGGTACCCCCACTGGAAGCTGTTCTGGTCGACGCCCGCGATCAGCTTTCCGCGCGCCTTGATGCGGTCGATGGTCTTGCCGCCCGCGACGGAGGGTTCCCGGCTGGCGTACGGATCGGCGCAGTCCTCGGCCCGCGTCTGCACGCCGCGTGCGGCGCCCGGCCCCGTGACCTCCTGGCTGAAGGCGTCGTCGCCGCTGTGGGAGAGCGGCAGCAGGGTCAGTGACGCCGTCACCGCGCAGGCCGCGGCCATGGCGGTCACACCGCCCCAGCCGCGCAGCCTGCGCAGCGGGCCCGTGGACCCCGTCCTGGGCTCGTCCTTCCCTGTCATCGCTCCCCCTGTCACCGGAACTCCGAGAGCCTGCGGTTGACCCCGACGATCGCGGCGACCGCGCCCAGCACGGCGAGTGCCGCCGCGCCGATCGGCAGCCCGCCCAGCGCACCGCGCCCGTCCTTGGCGGCCCGGGTGAATTCGTCCTGCTCATGGGCGAGCGCCTGCCGCAGTGCCTTGTCCACCCGGTTGAACGACTCACCGGTCGAGCCCTTGGTCGAGTCCCCCGACCCGATGATCTGCTTCAGCGCGGCGTCGTAGTCGCCGCTGTCGTCGGTCCTGCGGGCGGTCCGGTGGCGGGTCTGCCACTCGGTGACGTTCTTGATGGCCTTCGCCACCGGTTCGCTTCCCGCGGTGTCGCCGGTGTCCTCGGCGAGCTTCGCGGCCTTGCCCAGCTCTTCGACGAGTGCCTTCATGCCCGTGCCGTAGTCGGTCTCGTACTTGTCGCTCTTGCCGTCAGCGGTGAGCACCGCACCACGGGCGACGACCGTGAGGTTCTCGTTGGCGCGTGCCTTCAGCGAGTTGATGCGCGCCCGGTTGAGCACATCCAGGGACTGCTGCCCGCGGGTGTTGGCGTCGGCCAGATCGGAGCGGGCCACCGAATGCCCCACCGCCAGCCACAGCAGGACCACGACCGCGGCCGCGGTCGCGGCCAGCAGGCCGTGGTTGAGCACCCGGTTCGTCCGGTGGAAGTTGCGCCGCTGGGCCCAGAACAGCACGGCCAGCGCGATCACACCGATGCCGAGCGAGACGAACGGCCAGGTCCGTGCGGAGTCGTAGTCCTGGCCGAGCCGGCCGGTCTCCGCCGTGTACAGCCGCTCGGCGGCCGGGAGCATGTCGCGCGCCATCTTCTGGTTCGCGTACCGGAGATAGGCGCCGCCCAGCGGCAGCCCCTGCCGGTTGCTCGCGCGGGCGCGCTCGATCAGCCCGGTGTAGCGCGGGAGTTCCTCGTTGAGCTTGGTGATCTCGTGGCCGGACTTCGTCGACGAGTCCGTGTTGGCCGCGGCCTTCACCAGCAGCCGGGAGGCCTCCTCGATGTCCGCCACGTACTGGTCGTGGACGGCGCGCGGCTCCTGCGGCCCGGCCAGGAAGCCGCTCGCCGCCGCGGCGTCGGCGTCGGCCAGCGAGCGGTAGATGTCCGCCGCGTCCGCGCTGAGCGGCTGGCTGCGCTTCACCACGTCGTCGGCGGAGGCCGCCCGGTCGGAGACCTGGTACGCCGTCACGGCCCCGAACGCGACGACGAGCAGGGCCAGTACGGCCCCGATGATCTGGAGCCGGCCCGGTTCGGTGGTCGCCGCGGCACGCAGCCGGTCGGTCGCCACCGCGCGGCCGCTGCGCTGCGGCGGTACGGGCGCGGGCAGTTGCTCCGGCGCGCGTTGCGGCGGCGCCGGGCGCACTTTCGGCGGGTATGTCACTTGACCTCCCCCTCGGTCACTGACGGCGGCCCGCCCCCCGGCCGATCGGGGGACTGGTACCCGGCCAGAAGTATGGCCGCAGGGACCGGCGTCCATACAACGAACGCCTGGATCCTGCACCGGTCCGTGAACGCAATCAACTGCAGTCAACAGCATTCGATCAAGGCCGACACCATCGATCAAGGCGATCGATGTCGTAATCCCCCGGAGGTGAACCGATATCCCCAACCAGAAACACGTCCGGGGCGGCTGATCGGTTCCCTCACGGAAGAGGCGTCCCGCAGCACGAAGGCCACGGAACGCCCCTGATACCCACTTATTTCACAGAATGTCAGGCGTACTGCGCCCGCAGTCTGTCGTGCACCTCGGGCGCGGCACCCGTGTGGTCCAGGCCCAGCAGCCCGGCGCCCAGCACCGGGGACTCCTTCACCACCCGGACCACCGCCTTCGGGGCCCGTACCGCGAGGAGTGCGGCGATCCGGTCGTCCAGCTGCGGGTGCCGCGCCGCCAGCACGCTGCCGCCCAGCACCACCGGAGCCTGCTCGCCGAGCAGACCGAGCCGGGAGAGCGCGACCGAGGCCATGGCCACGACCTCCTCCGCCAGCCGGTCCACGAGGCCGTGCGCCACCGCGTCGCCGGCCGCGCCGGTCGCGAAGAGCACCGGTGTCAGCTCGTGCCGCCGCTCGGGCTCGATCCGGCCCAGGTGCAGCGCCTCTATCAGCGCGTACATCGAGTCGAGCCCGAAGTGACCGGGCAGCGTACGGGCCAGTGCGGTCGGCTCACCGCGGCCGTCCTCCGCCCGCGAGGCGAACCACATCGCCTCCTCGGCCAGTCCCGCACCACCGCCCCAGTCGCCGGATATCCGGCCTATGGCGGGGAAGCGCGCGGTGCGCCCGTCCGGCACCATGCCGACGCAGTTGATCCCCGCGCCGCACACGACGGCCACGCCGCGCGGTTCGTCGACCCCGGCCCGCAGGATCGCGAAGGTGTCGTTGCGCACCTCCACCGTGCGGCCCCAGGCGCGGGCGCCCAGGGCCTCGGCCAGCTGTTCCTCCTCGATGGGCAGATCGGCGTTGGCGAGACAGGCCGACACATGGGCGACGCTCTCCGCGCCCACGCCGGCCGTGGCCATGGCCCGTTCGACCGCGGAGCCGAGCGCGTCCACGGCCGTGCCGATGCCGACCACGGGCGGCTGGAAGCCACCGCCGCGGGCCGTGGACAGCACGGTGCCGTCCGGGCCGATCAGTGCCACATCGGTCTTGCTGTTCCCCGCGTCGATCGCGAGGACCGAACCGTTCACGCCCACGCCAGGTGCTCCCGGTTGTGCGCGATCAGCTTGTCGGTGAGCGCCTCCGCGTACTCGAACTGGCCGATCAGGGGGTGCGCGAGCAGGGCCTTGAACACCCGGTCGCGGCCACCGCGCAGCGCGGCCTCCAGCGCGAGGTCCTCGTACGCCGTCACGTTGGCGATCAGCCCGGCGTAGAGCGGGTCGAGCTCCGGCACGGCGAGCGGTGTCGCACCCGTCCCGTCGACCTTCGCCTGCACCTCGATCACCGCGTCGTCCGGCAGGAACGGCAGCGTCCCGTTGTTGTACGTGTTGACCACCTGGTGCGTGGAACCGCCGCCGCCCAGCAGCGAGGCGGCCAGGTCCACGGCGGCCTCCGAGTAGAAGGCCCCGCCGCGCTTGGCGAGCAGCGCGGGCTTCTCGTCCAGCGCCGGGTCGCCGTACATGGCGAGCAGCTCCTTCTCCATCGCGGCGACCTCGGCCGCCCGCGAGGGCTTGGTGCCGAGCTCCCGCACGACCTCGTCGTGCGCGTAGAAGTAGCGCAGGTAGTACGAGGGGACGACGCCGAGGCGGTCCACGATCGCCCGCGGCATGTGCAGGTCGTCCGCGATCGCGTCGCCGTGCTCGGCGATCAGCCGCGGCAGCACGTTCTCGCCCTCGGGGCCGCCGAGGCGCACCCCGAGTTCCCAGGTCAGGTGGTTCAGTCCGACGTGGTCGAGATGCACCTCACCGGGGGTCACATCGAGCAGCCGGGCGAACTTGCGCTGGAAGCCGATCGCCACGTTGCACAGGCCGACGGCCTTGTGACCGGCCTGGAGCAGCGCCCGGGTCACGATGCCGACGGGGTTGGTGAAGTCGATGATCCACGCGTTCGGGTTGGTGCGCCGGACGCGCTCGGCGATGTCCAGGACGACCGGGACGGTGCGCAGGGCCTTGGCGAGGCCGCCGGCTCCGGTGGTCTCCTGGCCGATGCAGCCGCACTCCAGCGGCCATGTCTCGTCCTTGCCGCGGGCGGCCTGGCCGCCGACGCGGAGCTGGAGCAGCACCGCGTCGGCGTCGGCCACGCCCGCGTCGATGTCCGTGGTGGTGACGATCCGCCCCGGGTGGCCCTGCTTGGCGAAGATCCGCCGTGCGAGGCCCCCGACGAGTTCGAGCCGGTCGGCCGCCGGGTCGACGAGCACCAGCTCCTCGACCGGCAGGGTGTCCCGCAGCCGTGCGAAACCGTCGATCAGTTCAGGTGTGTAGGTGGACCCGCCACCCACTACTGCGAGCTTCATGAATCAGCCCTTTACTCCGGTCAGTGTGACGCCTTCGACAAAGGCCTTCTGTGCGAAGAAGAAGACGACGATCACAGGGGCCATGACCAGAACGGTCGCGGCCATGGTCAGGTTCCAGTCGGTGTGGTGTGCGCCCTTGAAGGACTCCAGTCCATAACTCAGCGTCCACGCCCCCGGGTTCTCGGAGGCGTAGATCTGCGGTCCGAAGTAGTCGTTCCAGGCGTAGAAGAACTGGAAGAGTGCGACGGCGGCGATGCCCGGCTTGGCCATCGGTATCACGACGCGGAGCAGGGTGCGGAACTCGCCGCAGCCGTCGACCTTCGCCGCGTCGAGGTACTCGTTCGGAATGGTCAGCAGGAACTGCCGCAGCAGGAAGATGGAGAACGCGTCGCCGAACGCCATCGGGATGATCAGCGGCCAGAGCGTGCCGGACATGTCCAGCTGCTTGGCCCAGAACAGGTACATCGGGATGACGACGACCTGCGGCGGCAGCATCATCATCGAGATGACGAGCATCAGCGACAGATGCCGGCCGCGGAAGCGGAACTTGGCGAGCGCGTACGCCACGGGCAGCGAGGACACCACCGTGAGGACGGTGCCCAGGCCCGCGTACAGCAGGGTGTTCTTCCACCAGGTCAGGAAGCCCGGGGTGTTGAACACGTCCTTGTAGTTGCTCCACTCGAAGGGGTGCGGCCACAGGTCACGGGTCAGTGCCTGCTGGTCGCTCATCAGCGAGGTGAGGAGGAGGAAGACGAACGGCAGTACGAAGAAGAGTGCGGCCGCGACGCCGAGCGAGTGCACGGCGATCCAGTGCAGCACCGCCTTGCGGCGTGCGACGCGCCCGGCCGGGGTGATCGGGTCGCTCACCGGCCCGCCGGCCTTCGGGGTGTCGAGAACCTGCGCCACGTCACTCACCTGCCTGGATCAGTCCGCTGCGGCGTCGCATCAGCAGTGCGGTGAACGCCATGGCGAGGACGAAGAGAACGAGCGCGACCACACAGGCGGAGCCGTAGTCGAAGCGCTGGAAACCGAGGTTGTACACGAGCTGTGGAAGCGTCAGTGTCGACTTGTCGGGATAACCCGGTTCGAACTGCTGACCCGAGCCGCCCATGACACCCGAGGCGACTTTCCCCGCCACGAGTGGCTGGGTGTAGTACTGCATCGTCTGGATGATGCCGGTGACCACGGCGAACATGATGATCGGCGAGATGTTCGGCAGGGTGACGAAGCGGAACCGCTGGTACGGGGACGCCCCGTCCAGCTCCGCCGCCTCGTACTGCTCCTTGGGTACGTCCAGGAGCGAGGCCATGAAGATCACCATCAGGTCGCCCACCCCCCAGACCGCGAGCGCGGTCAGCGCGGGCTTGGACCAGGCGGCGTCGGTGAACCAGCCCGGGGTCGGCAGCCCGAGCTCGCCGAGGATCGAGTTGACCGGTCCGGTACCGGGGTTGAGCAGGAAGACGAAGCCCAGCGTGGCGGCGACCGGCGGCGCGAGGTACGGCAGGTAGAAGAGCGTCCGGAAGACTCCGGTGCCCGTCTTGATCTTGGTGATCAGCATGCCGATACCGAGCCCGAACACCACCCGGCAGGTCACCATGACCAGGACCAGCCACAGCGTGTTGCGCAGCGCGGGCCAGAACAGCGGGTACTCGTTGAAGACGAACGACCAGTTCTTCAGCCCGCTGAACTCCGGGGCGGAGAAACCGTCGTAGCTGGTGAAGGAGAAATAGAGCGTGGAGATCAGCGGGTAGGCGAAGAAGACGCAGAACCCGATCAGCCACGGCGACATGAAGGCCGCCGTCCGAAGCGCCGAACGGCGGCGCTTCGAACGGAGTGTGTACGTGCTCATCGTGGTGCTACTTCGCCTGTGCGATCGCGGCGTCGATCTCCTTGGCGGTCTTTTCCAGACCCGCCTTGACGTCCTTCTGGTTGCCCTTCTCGATGTCGAAACCGAGGTTCTGCAGGGACACCAGGTACGCGCCGCCGTTCACCGAGGGCGGGGTGGTGGTGCTCTTCGGGTTGGCGGCGATGTCCAGGAAGGTCTTGAAGCGCGGGTCGTACTTCAGCTTCGGCGACTTCAGCGCGGCCAGCGTGGACGGCACGTTGTGAATGGCGTTGGCGAAGTTCACCACCGCGTCGGTGTCGGTCGTCATGAACTTCACCAGCTCCCAGGCGGCGTTCTGCTTGGACGAGGTGGCGGCGATGCCGGCGATCGTCCCGGTCAGATAGCCCTTGCCGTACGTGTCGGCCTGGTCGTCCGCGACGGGCATCGGGGCCACGCCGATCTCGAACTTCGGCTTGGTCTCCTCGGCCATGCCCAGACGCCATTCGCCGTCCAGCTGCATGGCCACCTGGCCGGTGTGGAACGGGTGCTTGGCGCCCCACTCGTCACCGAAGCCGGTACGGAACTTCTCCAGCTTCTGATAGCCGCCCAGCGAGTCGACCAGCTTCTTCTGGTTGGTGAGCATGTCGGCGAAGGCCGGGTCCTTGGCGATGTTCGACTTGCCGTCCGCGTCGAAGTACTCCGGGTCCCAGCCACCGAGGTAGTGCTCGGTGGTCGACTCGTAGCCGTGGTAGTTCGGCATGAAGCCGAGCTGCTCGTACGAGTCGCCCTTCTGCTTCGTCAGCGTCTTCGCGTCGGCGGCCAGCTCGGACCAGGTCTTGGGCGGGCTGGTGATGCCGGCCGCCTTGAACGCGTCCTTGTTGTAGTAGAGGCCGTACGCGTCACCGAGCAGCGGGACCGTGCAGCGCACGCCCTCGAACTGGGTGTACTCGTTCATCGCCTTCGGGAAGGTCGCGTCCGCGTCGATCCCGTCCTTCTTCAGGAACGGGTTGAGGTCGACGAAGGCCTTCGACTTGCAGAACTTGCCGACGTTGTTCGTGGTGAAGGACGAGACGACGTCCGGGGCCTTGGAACCGCCCGCGCGGAGCGCCTGGTTGATCTTGTCGTCGGTCATGTTGCCGACGACCTTCACATGGATGTTGGGGTGCGCCTTCTCGAAGGCGTCGATCGTGTCCTGAATTCCCTTGACCTCGCTCGGGGCACTCCAGCCGTGCCAGAAGTTGATGGTCGTCTCCTTGGACGCATCATCCTTGGCACCGGAGCTGCTCTGCCCGGTACAGGCGGAGGCGAACAGGGCTATCGCGGCGGTCGCGGCGAGTGCGACGGCCGGCTTCCGGCGGTTTCCGGACATGGTGGTGTCTCCCGATGAAGGGTTGGGACAGGGACGGGAAGGCGGTGTACGTCAGGGGGGTGGCGAAGGGGTTCAGCGCGAGGTGTCGAACACTTCGTCGCGGGTGGTGGCGAGCGCGCTCTCCAGCGCGCCGCGCAGTACGGGCCGGTGGGCGACCTCACCGGCGATCAGCCGGGGCCGGGACGCCGCGAGCTCGGCGAGCTCGGCCGCCACCCGGCCGCGCAGCGGTTCCCCGCCGCGCGAGATCAGCTCTCCCGACAGCACGACGACCTCCGGGTCCAGAACGGCGAGCATGGAGGCGAGGCCGGTCGCCAGACCGGTGGCGTACTGATCGAGCAGCCGGCCGTACGGCCCGCCCTCGCCCCGCTCCACGGCCTCGGCCGCCCGGCCCACCAGAGCGGCGGCGACCTCGTGGTGGGTGCCCGGACCGCGGACCGCCTCGTCGTCGATGCCCAGCTCACGGGCCAGCCTGGCGAGCACCTGGGCACCGGCCAGCTCCTGGAAGCCGCCCGAGTTGGCCTTGGTGACCTGCCGGACCAGCGGCGCGCCCGGCACCGGCAGGAACCCGACCTCACCGGCGCCACCGGTGAAGCCCCGGTGCAGCCGGCCGTTGATGACGAGGGCGGCGCCGAGGCCCTCCTCGTTCCACAACAGTACGAAGTCGTCGTGCCCCCGGGCCGCGCCGAGCCGTTGTTCGGCCACCGCGACGAGGTTCACGTCGTTCTCGTACTCGACCGGCATCGGCAGGAAGGCGGCCAGCTCGTCCAGCAGGGTCGGGGAGTGCCAGCCGGGCAGGTGCGAGGCGTACCGCAGCCTGCCCGTGCCCGGGTCGAAGGCCCCCGGCGTGCCGATGACGAGCCGGTGCACGTCCGAGCGGGTCAGCCCGGCGTCCTTGACCGCCCCGTCCAGCGCGTCCGCCACCTGCCGCACCACACTGTCGGCGCGCCGCCCCGGGGTCCGCAGCTCGAACTCCCCGACCGTCTCACCCGTCACATCGGCGACGGCGGCGACGATCCGCTGGGCGTTGACGTCGAGCCCCGCCACATGGGCGGCCGAGGCGTTGACGGCGTAGAGCTGTGCGTTGGGCCCCGGACGCCCGGCCGCGGTCCCGGTGGCGACGACCAGGCCGGCCGCCTCCAGCCGGGCCAGCAGCTGGGAGGCGGTGGGCTTGGAGAGGCCCGTCAGCTTCCCGATCCTGGTCCGCGACAGGGGCCCGTGCTCCAGCAGCAGATCGAGGGCGGCCCGGTCGTTCATGGCCCGCAGAACGCGGGGGGTACCCGGCGTGGTTCCGGCCATGATCACTGCACCTGCCCTCTGTTAGGAAAGTTTCCTATTCGGTGAGAGGACCGTAGGGCGCGCGTCACCTGGGCGTCAATGGTCTGCACCGCTGTGGCAACCAAAGCGTTACCTGGGCGGGGGCCGGTGGTGCGGGTGGCGGCCCCGCGCCCCGCAGGTGCCTCGCCGGAGTCCATTCCCAACAAGGCGGACGGCGAACCGAGTTGGCCCGGATCCATCGAAGGCGGTCCGCTCGGCCGGGAACGGGTGAGGGGCGCCCCGCAGACCTCGCGGGGCGCCCCTCACCCGTACGGCGTACGGCCGCTCGCTACTTGGAGATGTTCGGGGGCTGGACGATCGGGGTCGTCGCCAGGGACTGGGGCGAGGTGGCCGAGGCGTACGCCGAGGGGGCGGCCATGGAGGCCGTCGGGTCGGCGGCCGATGGCTCGTCGGCCTGGGCCGGGACGCCGCCGATCATGCGGATGCCCGCCTCGTCGAAGGCGTGCTTGATCCGCCAGCGCAGCTCGCGCTCCACGCCCAGGGCCTTGCCCGGCATCGTCTTGGCGGTCACCCGGACGGTCATCGAGTCCAGCAGCACCGTGTCCAGGCCCAGGATCTCCACCGGGCCCCACAGGCGCTCGGTCCACGGGTCCTCCTTGGCCATCTGCTGGGCGGCCTCGGTGATGACCGTGCCGACCTGTTCGAGGTCCTCCGTGGGGCGCACCTGCACATCGACGCCCGCGGTGGACCAGCCCTGGCTGAGGTTGCCGATCCGCTTCACCTCGCCGTTGCGGACGTACCAGATCGCGCCGTTGTCGCCGCGCAGCTTGGTGACCCGCAGACCGACCTCGATGACCTCGCCGGAGGCGACGCCCGCGTCGATGGTGTCGCCGACGCCGTACTGGTCCTCCAGGATCATGAACACGCCGGAGAGGAAGTCGGTGACCAGATTGCGGGCACCGAAGCCGAGCGCCACCCCGGCGACCCCGGCCGAGGCCAGCAGCGGGGCCAGATTGATCTGGAACGCGCCCAGGATCATCAGGGCGGCGGTGCCGAGGATCAGGAACGAGGCCACCGAACGCAGTACCGAACCGATCGCCTCCGAGCGCTGGCGGCGGCGCTCCGCGTTGACCAGCAGACCGCCCAGCGCGGTGCCCTCCACCGCCTGGGCGCTGCGGTTCATGCGTTCGATGAGCTTGGTCAGGGCACGGCGGACCGCTGTGCGCAACACGATCGCGATGGCGGCGATGAGCACGATCCGCAGACCGGTGTTCAGCCAGGTGGACCAGTTCTGCTCCACCCAGCCCGCGGCGTTGCCTGCCTGCTTCGCGGCTTCGTCCAGCGAGCCACCGGACCCGGGTGACTGGGCGGCTGCCAACAGGGCGGACAGGGACACGGTGAAACCTCCAGTTGGGCGAGCGCTGACCAACCACACTAACGGGGCATCGGGCGTGCTCCGTTGCCGTGATCAGGGGAGAGACACGTCTCACCCGGGGATATGGAACAGGTGAGGGACCCGGCCGGCGGCCCCGCGTGTGGCCGATCGCACATCGGGTGCGCGGCGTCGGTGGCAGGGCCCCTGAAGCGCCTGTTCCGGCCCGTTCCCGTCGTACGGACGGCACGGACCGGAGGAAAATCCTCCCGGCCCGTTACCCGGACGTGGTGGCGCTTCGACCAGGCCGGAGGGGAGACTGAGATCGGATCGTCCCGGCGCGAGCCACGCGCCGCCGGCGTACAAGGAGGCATCAACCGTGCCGCATGTCCTGGTTCTCAATGCGTCGTACGAGCCGCTCGGCGTCGTACCGCTCCGCCGCGCGCTCGTCCTCGTCCTGGAGAACAAGGCCATCTGCCTCGAGGAATCCGGCGCCTTCATGCACAGTGCCACCCGTGCCGTCCCGGCACCCAGCGTCGTCCGCCTGAAGCGGTTCGTGCGCGTCCCCTACCGGGGGCCCGTCCCGCTGACCCGCCGGGCGCTCTTCGCCAGGGACGGCGGGCGCTGCATGTACTGCGGCGCCGCCGCGACCAGCGTCGACCACGTCATTCCGCGCAGCCGCGGCGGACAGCACGCCTGGGAGAACGTGGTGGCGGCCTGCCGCCGCTGCAACCACGTCAAGGCCGACCGGCATCTGCCCGAGCTCGGCTGGCGGCTCCACCAGCCGCCCGCCCCGCCGACCGGACTCGCCTGGCGGATCATCGGCACGGGCCACCGCGACCCGCGCTGGCTGCCCTATCTGCAACCGTTCGGAGCGGACGACGCGATGGCCCGGATCGATGGCATCTCCGCCTGAGACCCCGTGACGCCGCGGGACAACCCAATACAGGCCCTAAGGGCTTGCAGATCATCAAGGTGTTTCTTCCCGACCTGGGGCTCGTTGGTCTGGTATGCGCATCCCGGACGAGATCCGTGACCAACTATCCA